>JACRPR010000217.1 GCA_016223105.1 Chloroflexota bacterium
ACGCGCGAAGCGAACCGCGTAAACGCTCGACTCCATCAATGGAAAATCAAAAATTGGAAATGATCTTATGCTGAAACTCGAACACATCTCCGCATCGTACGGCAAACGCGCCGTGCTAAAAAATATCGCGCTGACCGCGCGCGATGGCGCAATCCTGGGATTGATCGGACCGAATGGCGCGGGCAAATCATCGTTACTGCGCGTCATCAGCGGCACGCTCGCGCCGACAACCGGCGCGATGCGACTCGATGAAACCGATCTCGCGCGAATGGATCGCCGCGCGCGCGCGCGGACGATTGCCGTCGTGCCGCAACATTCAAATTTGCCGGACGCGTTCACCGTCGGCGAAGCGGTGTTGATGGGACGCACGCCGCACCTCACGTTCTTTGGCGCGGAACGCGCGCGCGATTTTCACATCGCGGAAAACGCAATGCGGCGCACCGATACGCTTCAATTTGCCGAACGCTTGGTCGGCGAATTGTCCGGTGGCGAGCGGCAACGCGTGTTGATCGCGCGCGCGCTCGCGCAAGAGCCGCGCGTGTTACTGCTCGACGAAGCGACCGCGCATCTCGATCTCAAACATCAAACCGCGATCTGGGATCTCGTGCGCCAACTCGCGCGCGCCGGGTTGATCGTGATCGCGGCATTGCACGATTTGAACCTCGCCGCGCAGTACGCGGATCGGTTAGCATTACTGCGCGGCGGCGAGTTGTTAATCTGCGATGAACCGGCGCGCGTGTTGACGCGCGAATGGTTGCGGCGCGGCTACGATGTCTCCGCGTTGATCAGCGCGCACCCGTTGTATCAAACGCCGATGATCGCGTTGATCGAAGAAGGAGAACTCGAATGAGTGAAGAACAACGCCAGGTCGCGCGCGCGAAGAAAATCAAAAAAGGTTTGATCATCGTCAACACCGGGAACGGCAAAGGCAAAAGCACTGCGGCGTTCGGCACGGTTTTGCGCGCGTGGGGGCGCGGTCTGCGCGTGTGCGTGATTCAATTCATCAAAGCCGAAACGTCGAACTATGGCGAAATTCAAGCCGCGCGCAAATTACAAATCGAGTGGCACTCGCTCGGCGATGGGTTCACCTGGTTGTCGAAAGATATCGAGAAAACCGCCGACCGCGCGCGCCACGCGTGGACGTTCGCGCAAGAAAAAATCGCGAGCGGCAATTATGATTTGATCGTGCTCGACGAAATGACGTACGCGTTTCATCACGGCTGGGTGGATGTGAACACGCTGATCGCGTGGCTGAAAGTAAATAAACCGGCGATGTTGCACCTCATCATCACCGGGCGCAATGCGCCGCAAGAGTTGATTGCTTACGCCGACCTGGTCACCGAAATGAAATTGATCAAACATCCATTCGATCAAGGTGTTCTCGCGCAACCTGGGATCGAATTTTGAGAAGACAGCGCAGAAGGCAAAGAAGATTAAAAGGCGCAAGCGCGCTCGTCCCTCTACGCCCTTTAACGCCCTTTTACGTCCTCTGCCGCCCTCTACACAGAATCAAATACAATTTATGGAGACACAATGAACAATCTGATTGACGAAACCATCGCAAAAATTCAACCGCTCGATGCGAACGCGATGGATGCCGCGCGCGCGCGCCAGGATCAACTCACGAAACCGCACGGCGCGCTGGGACGACTCGAAACACTTTCGATCCAACTCGCGGGCATCACCGCGCAAGCGCGCCCGCGATTCACACAGCCCGCGATCATCACGATGGCGGGCGATCACGGCATCGCGCGCCAGGGCGTCAGCGCGTATCCCGCCGAAGTTACGCCGCAAATGGTGTTTAATTTTTTGAGCGGCGGCGCGGCGATCAACGTGCTGGCGCGGCACGTCGGCGCGCGCGTCGTCATCGTGGATATGGGCGTCGCGAGTGAACTGCCCGCGCATCCCGACCTGGTCAACGCGAAAATCGCGCTTGGCACGCGCGATTTTTCGCGCGAGCCGGCAATGACCCACGACGAAGCAATCCGCGCCGTGGAAGCCGGGATTGAAATCGCGACGCGCGAGATCACTCCTTCTACTCACGCTCAGGACGGCGCGGATATTCTCGGCACCGGCGATATGGGCATTGGCAACACGACGCCGTCCGCCGCGATCACCGCAACGATCACGCGGCGCACCGTCAAGGAGGTTACGGGACGCGGCACCGGCGTGGACGATGCCGGCCTCGCGCGCAAAATCGCGATGATCGAACGCGCGCTCGATCTGCACAAACCCGATGCGAACGACGCGCTCGACATTTTATGCAAGGTCGGCGGATTTGAAATTGCCGGACTCGCGGGCGTGATGATCGGCGCGGCGGCGCGGCGCGTGCCGGTCGTGATTGATGGATTCATTTCCGGCGCGGCGGCGTTGATCGCGTGCGGGCTCGCGCCAACCGTGCAACCGTACTTGATCGCCGCGCATCGCTCCGTCGAAATCGGTCACCGCGCGATTCTCGAACATTTGCGCGTCGAGCCATTGCTCGATCTCGATTTGCGCTTGGGCGAAGGCACGGGCGCCGCGCTCGGCATTTCGCTCTGCCTCGCCGCCGCAAAAATTCTCGACGAAATGGCGACGTTTGCGGACGCCGGCGTTTCTGAAAAATCGTAATTGGAGATTAGAGATTAGAGGTTGGAGATTGGAAATCTCTCAATCCCTCAATCTCCAATCTCTAATCTCCAATCTCTAATCACAATGCGATTCCTCGCCGCGCTCTCATTCCTAACTTCGATTCCGATCAACCTCGCGTTCACTCCGAACCAGGTCGGGCGGTCGCTCACGTTTTTCCCGGTGATCGGATTGATCGTCGGCGCGATCCTGGTCGCGCTCGATTTCGCGTTGAGCCGCGTGTTTCCCGCGCTTGTCGTCAACGCGTTAGTAATCGGCGCGAGCATCGTGTTGACCGGCGCGTTGCATCTCGACGGCTGGATGGATTTTTGCGACGCGATGTTCGGACACAAGACGCTCGACGCGCGATTGCGAATTATGCGCGAGCCGCAAGTCGGCGCGTTCGGCGTCGCGGGCGCGATCATTTTATTGCTGATCAAATTCGCCGCGCTCGCGAGTCTCGCGGGCGGCGTGCGTTCGATTGCGCTGTTGCTCGCGCCGCTCATCGCGCGCTGGGCAATCGCGTACGCGTTGTTCATTTATCCGTACGCGCGCGCTGTCGGCAAAGGAAGCGCGTTCAAAGAACACGCGCGCAAAAGCGATTTATGGATCGGGACGATTCTCGCGCTCGTGATCGCGATGGTGATCGCGCAAGTGATCGGCGCGGCAATGCTGATGCTCGCGTGGTTGATCGTTCTTGGCATCGCGCGATTTTCGATTCAGCGCATCGAAGGTTTGACCGGCGATGTCTACGGCGCGATGAACGAAATCATCGAAACAACAATTTGGATTCTGCTCACAACGCAATGACCACTCACCATTTACCCTTTACCGATTACGAAATCTCAATCGCGATTGATGAAACCGCCGCGCGCGTCGCGAGCGATCAACCACTCGCGGTGTTGAGTTCTGCAGTTGTCGGCGGCGATTTGCGCGCGACGCGCCACATTGTGAATATGCACGTTCGCAAAGGATACGCCTCCGAAAATCCTGAAAACGATTTGCGCGCGTTTGCCGCGCGATTAGAAATCGCGGAACCGTTTGTCGGAATGATGACCGCGGCGTACACGCAGAACGCGCGCGTCGCGATTGAATCGCGCGATGGCATCACGGTTGCCGCGATTGTAACGGCGGGCTTGAGCAATTTGATCGCGGCGGGAATTTCTGAACCGACGGAAATTCTCGTCGGTACGATCAACACGATTTTGTTGATTGACGCCGCGCTCACCGAAGCGGCAATGGCGAACGCGATCATCACCGCGACCGAAGCGAAAACGTTGACGCTGATCGAACGCGACGCGCGCACGCGGGAAGGCGATTTCGCCAGCGGCACGTCAACCGATTCGATTGCTGTTGCGTGCACGCATCGCGGCGAGCCGTTGCGCTACGCGGGCGCGGCAACGATTCTCGGCTGGCTCATCGCGCGCACAACGCGCAACGCGCTAACTCAATCGCTCATCGCGCGCGAACAATCTTTACGCTGATGCTCATTTACTACTTACCACTTACTCTTGCTTTCGCGCTCGCGCTCGACCTGGTTTTTGGCGATCCACCGAACGCGTTGCACCCGACCGCGTGGATGGGCAGTGTGATCGCGTTCGGCAAACGTCATTCACCGGTGCGCGGCGCAGTCGCACAATTTGTTTACGGTGCCTTGGTGATTATTTTCGGCGCGGGCGCGTTCGCGTTGATCGCATATTTTGGATTGAACGCGATCCGCGCGTGGAACGAAATTGCGTTCATTCTCGCGAGCGCGCTCATTTTGAAAACAACGTTCACTCTGCGCGGCTTGATTCGCGCCGCACGCGATGTGCAACGCGCGCTCGCCGCGAATCATTTGATCGAGGCGCGGCGACTCGTCGCGTGGCATCTCGTCAGTCGCAACACGCGCGAACTCGACGCGCCGCACGTTACTTCGGCGACGGTTGAATCGGTCGCGGAAAATCTCGCGGACAGCATCGTCGCGCCGTTATTTTTTTTCGCGATCCTGGGATTGCCCGGCGCGCTCGCGTATCGTTTCATCAACACCGCCGACGCGATGATCGGCTATCACGGCGCGACCGAGTATCTCGGCAAATTCGCGGCGCGGCTCGATGATGTGTTGAATTTCATTCCGTCGCGCGTTGCCGGTTTGCTGATCGTGATCGGCGCGCTGTTCGCGCGCTGTGATGCGCGTGACGCGTGGCGCGTGATGATGCGCGATCATTCCATCACCGCGAGTCCGAACGCGGGTTATCCAATGAGCGCGATGGCAGGCGCGCTCAATGTGCAACTCGAAAAAATCGGCAACTATAAACTCGGCGACGCGACGCGCGAGTTTGCGCCATCAGTAATTTCGCAATCGCTCCGCGTAATGATCGCGGGCGCGGCAATTTGGATTTTACTGTTGGTGATTTCAACGATTCAACTATCCAACTATTTAACGAAATGACTATTCGACCCCGACCCGAAATCGAATCGCTCCGCGTTTCGCCGCACGGCGGATTTCACGCCGACGAATGGCGCGCGCTTGGCAACGTAATTGACTTTTCGTCGAACGTCAATCCGTTCGGCGTCTCGCCGCGCGTGCGCGCCGCGTTGCAGACCGCGATCATCGAACGGCATCCCGACCCCGCCGCGACCGAATTGCGCGACGCTCTCGCCACGCGCTTGCAATTGCCGCGCGATCAGATCATCGTTGGCAACGGCTCGCTCGAATTGATCCGCGCGGTCGCGATTGCGTACGTTCGCGCGAGCGATGTCGCGCTGATTGTCGGTCCGACGTTTGGCGAATATCGCGTCGCGGTTCAAGTGATGGGCGCGCGCGTCGAAGATTTTCGCGCGCGCGCGGAAAACGATTTTCAACTCGATGTGGACGCGCTCGCCGCGCGCATCGCGGAATTGAAACCGTGCCTCGCGTTCATTTGCAATCCGAACAATCCGACCGGCGTGTTCAGCGCGCACGAACAGATCGCGCAATTGGTTGACGCGTCGCCGGAAACGTTGTGGGTGGTTGATGAAGCGTTCATCGCGTTCGCGCCAAGACCTGAAGGGTTCGCTTCGCGAAAACCCTTCGGGTCTGGCAATGTCGTCATCATGCGTTCGATGACGAAAGATTACGCGATCCCAGGATTGCGGCTCGGTTACGCGCTCGCCGATCGCGACGTGATCGCCGCGCTCGCCAAAGTGCGCGCGCCGTGGAGCGTCAACGCGCTCGCACAAGCCGCGGGGCTTGCCGTGTTGAGCGACGACGCGTTTCTGCGCGACACGCTCGCAAAAATTCGTGCGGCATCGCGCGAACTGCACGATGCAATCACGCGACTTGGTTGGCGCGTCATACCATCGGCAGTGCATTTTTTCCTGGTCGAGGTTGGCGACGCGCGCGCGTTCCGCGCGATGCTCGCGCAACGCGGGTGCATTGTGCGCGATTGTGCGTCGTTCGGCTTGCCGGAGTTTGTTCGCGTCGCGACACGCACGCCGGTAGAAAACGCGCGTCTCATCGCGGCATTGGAAGATTTGCGATATGACTCGGCTTTTTCTCGTTCGACACGGTGAAACCACCTGGAACCAATTACAAAAATTTCAAGGGCACACCGACGTACCGTTGAGTGCGCGTGGTTGGTGGCAAGCGAAGCGGCTCGCGGAACGATTTGCGCGCGAATCGATCACCGCAATTTACGCCAGCGATTTGGCGCGTGCCCGCGACACCGCGCAAGTGATCGCGCGCGCAGTCCGCAAGCCGGTTGTGTGCGAGCCGCGTTTGCGCGAAGCGTATCTGGGTGAACTCCAGGGACTCGACTATGCCGTTGTGCGCGACCGTTGGTTTCGCGCGAACGATGCGCTCCCATGCTATTTTGTGGAAACTGCGCCGCCCGGCATTGAATGTTTGCGTCAATTGCAATCGCGCGTAATGCGCGCAGTCTGCGACATTGCCGCGCGCAATCGCGATCAAACGATCCTGGTCGTGATGCACGGCGCGTGCCTGCGCGCCGTGATGTGCGCGTGGCTCGGCACCGAGTTAGCCGCGCACGCGAAACTGAATTTCGATCCGGCATCGGTGTCGGAAGTTGAATTGCATTCGCGCAACGCGGTGGTTGCGTTATTGAATGATACAGCGCATTTGCATAGTATGTGATGCGTGATGCGTGATGCGTGAAAGCGTAATCACGCATCACGCATCACGTTTCACATTTGGAGTAAAGTGTGACCGCTAAAACATTGATGCTTCAAGGCACCGCGTCGAACGTCGGCAAAAGTTTGCTCGTCGCCGCGCTGTGCCGGATTTTCAAACAAGACGGTGTGCGCGTCGCGCCGTTCAAAGCGCAAAATATGGCGCTCAACTCGTTTGTTACGCGCGATGGTTTCGAAATGGGGCGCGCCCAAGTTGTGCAAGCGCAAGCCGCTGGACTGGAGCCGCTGATCGAGATGAATCCAATTCTGCTCAAGCCCGAAGCGGATTCGCGATCCCAGGTCGTCGTGATGGGCAAGCCGCGCGCGCGGTTGCACTCGCGCGCGCTCGGCGTCGTGCCGTACTTGCGCGATCTAAAAATTGCAGAGGAAGACTCTGTGGCTTTGGAAAATATCACGCATCACCCATCACGTCCGAACGCGATTGATATTGCCGTGATTCGACTTCCCCACATTTCCAACTTTGACGATTTCGATCCGCTCGCGCTCGAACCCGGCGCGCGTGTGCGTTACGTTCAATCGCTCGACGAGTTGGGCGAACCGCACGCGATCATTTTGCCGGGATCGAAAAGCACGCTCGCGGATTTGCACTGGCTGAACGCGCGCGGGCTCGCGGCGGCGCTTCGCGCGCACGCGCATCGCGGCGTCGCGGTCGTCGGCATTTGCGGCGGCTATCAAATGCTGGGACGCGTCATTCGCGATCCCGATCGCGTCGAATCGGCTCACGAAGTAAGCGAGGGTTTGGGCTTGCTCGAGGTCGAAACGATTTTTCTCGCGGAGAAAACGACGCACCAGGTTCGCGCGCGCGCGCTGGCGACGCGCGGATTTTTCGGCGCGGTGCGCGATGAAATCGGCGGGTACGAAATTCATATGGGCAAGACGATTGGCGCGGAACCGGCTTTGCAAATCACACGGCGCGGTGATCGCGAAGCGAATGACGCGGACGGCGCGGTGGATGCGACCGGCAAAATTTTCGGCACGTACTTGCACGGCATTTTCGACAACGCGAATTTTCGCGACGCGTTCCTCGCGTCATTGCGAGGAGCGCAGTTTGCGACGAAGCAATCCCCGGATTCTGATTGGGGATTGCTTCGCCCCGATGGGGCTCGCAATGACATGCGCGACATCCGCGAACGCGAATACTACCGGCTCGCCGCGCACGTTCGCAAATATGTTGACATCGCGCAGATTCGGCGCATCGTGGATTTGTGAAAATGGCAAAGCAACTCGTTTTGATTTTGGGCGGCGCGCGTTCCGGCAAAAGTCGGTACGCGCAAGACCTCGCGCCAAAACTGGGCTCGCGCGTCGCGTACCTCGCGACCGCTGAAGCGCGCGATGACGAAATGCAATCGCGGATCGCAAACCATCGCGCCGAACGCCCCGCCGATTGGCAAACGCTCGAAGCCGCGCAAAATGTTGGCGCATCGCTCGCGCGCGTCCAAGCCGATGTCGTGATTCTCGATTGCCTCACTTTGCTCGTAACGAACGTGATGCTCGCGGCAGGAGAATCGGATCAACAATCGCGCGTGAATGACGAAGTTGTCAAATTGATCGCGGCATATCGCGCCGGAAATTTTTCGCTCGTGATCGTTTCAAACGAAGTCGGCTTGGGCATCGTGCCGGAGAATCCACTCGCGCGCGCATATCGCGATCTGCTCGGCGCGGCTAATCAACAGATCGCGCGCGTCGCGGACTCAGTTTTATGGATGGTCGCCGGTTTGCCGATGCGCGTCAAATGATCGAAAGAAGGCAGAGAGGGCAGAGAAGGCAGAGAAGGCAAAGAGGGCGAAGAGGGCACACGCCTTCTTCATCTTCTCCGCCTTCTCCGCCCTTTCTGCCTTTACCGCCCTCTACCTCTTCTACTCAACCGGTTTTTGACTCAATTCGCTATTTGCTTTTCGCGCATCTTGTGGTAAAATTGCGCCGTCATGAACCTGAGACGATTTTTTGCCGCACTGCCGGTCGCGTTGATTTTGGCGCTCGCCGGATACGCGGTGGGTCCGAACGCCGAACCCCATGCCGTCGTGCAAATGGCGGGATTGATTTTGCCATCGGCAACACCCACCGCGACGAACACCGCGACACCAACTGCCACACCGACGCAAACCTCTACGCCGACCAACACGGCTACACCCACACCAACTTTTACGCCCACGCCCACGCGCACGCCGCCGCCGACCGCGACGCGCGATCCGAATTTGCGCGGGTTGCGCGTGCCGATTTTGATGTACCACTATATCAGCGTGCCGCCGCCCGACGCGGATAAATACCGGCTCGATCTTTCGGTAACGCCCGCGAATTTTGAAGCGCAGATGGAATATCTCGCGGTCGAAGGATTCACGCCGATCACGGTTTCCGATCTCGCCGCGCATTTGTTGTACGGCGCGCCGCTTCCACCCAAACCGATCGCGCTCACCTTCGACGACGGTTATATGGATAATTATCAATACGCGTTCCCGGTTTTGAAAAAATATAAATTCACCGCGACGTTCAATGTGATCACCGATTTTATTGACGGCAAGCGACCCGGGTACATGACCTGGAACAATCTCGAAGAGTTGGCGATGGAAGGCATGGAGATCGGCTCGCACACGATTTCGCATCCCGATCTCAATCGCAAGTCGCGCGCATTTCAATTGAACGAAATCGCCGGCTCGAAAACGATCATCGAGTCGCGCATCGGAACGCCGGTGCAAACGTTCACGTACCCCGCCGGGAATTACGATGCGACCACGCTCGATGTTCTGCGTCAAGCCGGTTTCGTCGCCGCGCTGTCCGAAATTCAAGGCACGCGTCAATCCACCGACAACCTGCTCGAACTCCGCCGCATTCGCATTCGCGGCAGTTATGCGGTTGCCGAGTTTGGCTACTGGCTCAAGTACTTTATGACGTACAGCAAGTAGGCGCGCCGCGTGTTCTCCTCCACCGATCTCCAGTTATTTGCCTCACTGGGAATTTTTCTTGGTCTGATTTTTTTTGCCGCGCTGATCGTCCTGGTTTCCGATTGGCGCGTTGGCTTGTACGCGCTGACCGCGCATTACGCGTTCGCGGCATTTTTACTTTTGCAAATCACGCAACCCTCCGCCGCGCTGATTCGCGTTATTTCCGGCGGACTCGCCGCGCTGATTCTGTATCTCACCGCGCGTCAAACGCGCGCGCGCAACGACAATTTATTCATCAGCGGATTCGCGTTTCGATTATTCGCGCTCGCGTTTGTGTTGGTGAGCATCGTCGGCATTGCCTCTTCGATGACGTTTCTGAATTTGACGCCGCCGATTTTGTTCGGCGGATTATTTTTGATCGCGATGGGCGCGTTGATCGCGATTCTCTCGCGCGAGATTTTGCGCTTGGGCGTCGGCATTTTGATTTTTACGAGCGGCTTTTGCATTCTCGAAACCGCGACCGAATCGAGTTTGTTATTGTACGGATTGTTGAACGTCGCCGATTTACTGCTCGCGCTCGTGATCGCGCACCTCGCGAAAATCGCGCGCGAAGAGGAATGGATCGGCGCGCGGCGCGGTGAAATGCAATGAGCATTTTTTTGCTCGTTGTCATTTGCCTCTTGACCGGCATCGCGATTCGATTTTTGCGCCGCTGGCCCCGTCTGGTGTTTGCCGCCGCGCTGTTCGGCGCGTTAAATCTTTTCGCGCTTCTTGCGTTCGCGCCGGACGAAGCGTTTTATTTTTTCGGACGCGGTTTGATCGTGAGCGCGAGCACGCGCGCGATGCTTGTGCCGGTGATGGGCATAACCGTCGCGCTCGCGTTGTTCGGTCCGCTCGCGTTCACCGCGCCCGGTAACACCTCCGCGCAAATTCTGATCAACTCGCAGAGCGCGTTTTTATTTTGGGCGCTCGCGCCGCTCATCTTCGCGATCACGTTCGATAGTTTTCCACTCGCGATTTTTTTCTGGGCGCTTGGGTTAATCGCGCTCGTGCTGTTGGCATCGCCGCAACGCGCGGGCCGCGTCGGCGGCGCGGCACAATTTCTTCTAGTCACCGTGATCGCCGCGACCGCGTTACTGCTCGCGAGCCGCGTGCTCGATCTCTATCCGCTCACGCCGGAAAATCTTGACCTGGTGCGCGTCGCGAGTGTTCTACTCGCGCTCGGCTTGGGCTTACTGCTCGCGATTGCGCCGTTCCAAATTTGGCTGGGTCCGTTTGCGGATGAAATGCCAATCCTGGGTACCGCGTTTCTCACCGGCGTCGCGCAACCGCTCGGCATCTGGTTGTTGTTTCAGCGCATGAGCGATCTGGTCTGGCTCACGGATCGCGCGCCGGTGTTGACGATTTTGTTCGGCGGTGGCGCGCTGACCGCGGTTGTCGGCGCGGCATTGGCGATCACCGAGCGACGCGATGGGCGACTTGTCGCGTACCTCGCGCTCGTCGCGCTCGGACACGCGTTGATCGGGGTGGGTTTGGGGACGCGCACCGCGTTGATCGGCGCGTGGTTGATCTTGCTCAGTCGCGGTTTGGGGCTCGCGCTGTTCGCCGGTGGATTGAGTTTCGCGCGCCATCATTCCGAACGGCAATGGCAGATTGTCGGCGCGATCGCGATTCTGGGCGGCGGCATCGCGATTGCTAGCGCGCCACTCGCGCCGGGATTTTCCGCGCTGTGGGTGATCTATCGCGCGGTCGCCGCGACGAATGTGTCCGTGTTCGCGTTGCTGATCATTTCGAACGCGATCGTGTTGCTCGCGTCAGTGCGCTTGGCGTGGACGCTGATCGCGCAATCCGAAAACATCGCGAGCGACGAAATCAAAATCGTGCCGTACCTCGGCGCGGGCGTCGTGATCGTTTTGCTCGCGCTCGTCGTTCTCGCCGGTCTCGCGCCGCAATCCATTGCGAACGCGCTGAACGAAATGACAATGCTGGCGCGATATCTGAAATAAAGTTCGCTGTTGGAAATTAGAAGATGGAAGTTGGAATCCAACCTCCATCTTTTTTATTTCGAAATCAATTTGCACACAGGACTCGACGCTTCAGCGGGTTTGTTTGTCCGAGCCGCGAAGCGAACCGCGTAAACGCTCGACTCCGCAATCTGCAATCTGAAATCTAAAATCTTAAATTACCTTCGCGTCTTGCATAATTTTTCGCAGAACGCGCCGGTTTTCCTCATCGAGTGGACGCAGAGGCAAGCGCGGCGGTCCGCCGTAATACCCCGCGTTCAATTCTTCAACGCCGGCTTTCAAACCTGGGATGTTCCAACGCGTCGTTACCGCCGCGTTGAGCGGAATCAAACGCAATTGCAATTCGCGCGCCTCGTCGTGCCGACCCGCGCGAAACGCATCGTAAATCGCGACCGTTTCGCGCGGCGCGACATTCGCGAGCGCGGCGACGCATCCGCGCGCGCCCAGCACCAGCGCCGGATAAAAATAACTGCCCGATCCGGCAATCACCGAAAAATCGGGACGCGCCGCGCGAATGATCTCACCAAATTTTGTTACGTTGCCGGACGAATCCTTGATCCCGATGATGTTCGGATGTTTGGCGAGTTCGATAACCGTGTTCGCGTCAATGTCAATCCCGGTTGCCGCGGGCATATTGTAAACGATCACCGGAATCGGCGATGCGTCCGCGATGACGCGATAGTGATTGATCAGCGCGGCGGAATTCATTTGCGCTTTGTAATAGTTCGGCGTAACGATCAACACGGCATCCGCGCCGTGTTCCGCCGCGCGGCGCGCGAGCCAGAGCGCGGTCTGCGTAGATTCCGCACCCGCGCCCGCGAGAAATAATTGATTGCGCGGAATCGCCGCACGCGCGGATTCAAACACCGCGACTTTTTCCGACTCGCTCAAAAAAACATATTCGCCGTTCGATCCCAGGACGACGAAACCGTGCAAGCCGGTTTTGCTCCACAGCGCGATGTTGGATTTCAATTTGTCGTGCAAAATGTTGCCGTCCGCATCGAATGGAGTTGGGATGGGGGGAAAGACGCCTTCAAGCTTCATTTTTTTCTCCTGCCGCGAATTGCGCGGGTTTTATTCGCAATGCTACGCGTCATGCGCGGATTATTCTGTTGAAACCAGTTGCATCATTTGCAATTTAGCGATCCTCCAAAGAGCGGTGGCTCACGATGTGCTATCGCCATTTGGCGGGGCGGATAATTTCAAAGCCGTCGGGTTTGCGTATGCGTTCGGGAAATTGTGCTTTGCTCAACAGATTCACATCAAGATGGAGGGGCTTGCCGCTCATGTGCTTGAGCGCATCGGAAAATCGCGCCGGCGGGAACGCGACCACGACACGCTTGCGTGGGAACAATTGGCGAATCGCGCGAATCGGCGCGACCAGGTCGCTACCCGCCGAAACCAGCAACGCCACATCAAAGCGATCTTGAAACGCATCGGTCATCATCTCGACGGCAATGTTGACGTCCGTCATTTTTTCGTGATGCGTTTGATGAGTGTGACCACACCGCGCGCACGTTACCTGGTCTGACAAAAAATGTCCAAAGTAAATGCTAAAGTCGGTGAGTGTGCCTAGTGCATCTTTAGTGAAGCCTTTGTGCATTGGAAATAGGATTTCACGCTTTCAAAACCCTCAGAATGCACAACTACCCTGTTAAAGATGCACTAGCGCTTCCAAGAACGTGATCTGCCGTTGACGCTTGTCAGCTGGGACGCGGACAAGCGTAGTAAAATATTTCGTCGCGACAAGTTGTTGATTGGCGCGCAACAATTCACGCGCCATCGCTTGAATGTTGAGCCAGTAGAGCCGTCGCCAACCTTTGTGGCGTAAGCCGTAATAGAAGTTGTAACCGTCCACGTACGCGATGATTCGTTGCATGGGTGTCTCGTGAAAGAAGAATGCCCGCCATTACTGACGGGCGGGACAACCTTCCCTTGCGGGTCGGCGTCGAGCCGAAGATGCTATCTCCGGCGGAGCAACCTGATTATAGCGCGTTTCTCACCCGTGTCAATTTCAGATTCGATTGTTTACTCTTCGGTCTGAATCACACCGCCGCAGTACACGCACTCGGCAGAATACGCGTCGATCCATTCGACCTGGTCACTCCGCGCGGGGCCGGCGCAGTGCGGACATTTTGCCGGCAAGCGTCCTGCCGGCGTAGATGTTTGCGGCGCGCTTGTCGCAACCTTGCCGCCGAATTCTTTTTGCAACGCGTCCGCCGCGTTCGCCATTCCATTCGCGCGCAATGCTTGCACAATCTCGCTGAGAAAATGCGCG
>JACRPR010000218.1 GCA_016223105.1 Chloroflexota bacterium
GTCTGAGTGAGCCCATTGTACCTTTGCAAACACAATTCAAACGGTTCGAACGGCGACGGAATGTGTTCACGATGTGGTGAACCCTGCCTGACCTAAACCAATACCAAAAAGTGTTCACGATGTGGTGAACCCTGACAGGTAATTGGTAATTGGAGATTGATCCTCAATCTGAAATTTGAAATTTGAAATCTGAAATAGGAGCAGGAATGAAACGAGCGTTAGTCACCGGCGGAGCCGGTTTTATCGGATCACATTTGGTTGAAGGATTACTCGTGCGCGGCTACCAGGTGCGCGTGCTCGATAATTTCGCGACCGGGCGTCGCGAAAATTTGGCGCGGATGTTGGATCAAATTGATCTGCTCGAAGGCGATGTGCGAAATTTGACGACGGTGCATACCGCGATGCGTAAAGTGGATGTCGTGTTTCACGAGGCGGCATTACCCTCGGTTTCGCGTTCCGTCGCGAATCCGCTGGAGAGCAACGAGGTCAACATCACCGGCACGCTCAACGTCCTGGTTGCCGCGCGCGATGCCGGCGTCAAGCGCGTTGTGTATGCCGCGTCGTCGTCCGCGTACGGCAACACCCTGGTTTTGCCCAAAGTCGAAACGATGTCGGCGGATCCACTTTCGCCGTACGCAATTTCAAAACTCGCCGGCGAAATGTATATGCGCGCGTTCGCGCAATTGTACGGCATCTCGACAGTATCGTTGCGCTATTTCAACGTGTTCGGTCCGCGCCAGGATCCGAACACGCAGTACGCCGGTGTCATCGCGAAATTCGTAACGTGCGCGTTGCAAGGAAAACCGTATCCGGTGTACGGCGACGGCGAACAATCGCGCGATTTCACGTACATCGAAAACGCGGTGCAGGCGAATGTGCTTGCCGGCGAAACGCCCATCGAAGGCGCGCCGGTGGTGAACATCGCGTTCGGCGCCCGCGCGACCCTCAATCAATTGATCGCGTTGTTGAACGAACTGACCGGACAAAACTTGCCGACGCAGTACGGCGCGGAACGCGCCGGCGATGTGCGCCACTCGCACGCGGACATTGCGCGCGCGCGGGACTTGCTCGCTTACGCGCCGGCGATTGATCTGCGCGAGGGTTTGCGGCGCACGCTGGAATGGTACCGCAAACAATAATTTCAGATTTCAGATTGCGGATTGCAGATTTTTCCGTAATCCGCAATCCGAATTTCGCAATGGTGAAAAATAATCGTGACCGACAATGCAAAATTGATCGCGGGATTGCAAACCGCGTGGAAGCAAGAAATTTCGAGCGCGCGCTTGTATCGCGAACTCGCGCGGCGCGCGTCGGCATCGTCTCAGCGCGACATTATGATTCGGCTCGCGGAGGCGGAAGAACGGCACGCGGAAAAATTCGCGGCGCGTCTGCGTGAATTGAACAGCGCGCCGCCGGAATTTCGCGAATCGTTCGGCGCGCGCGCGCGGCGTTGGCTGATGTTGCAAATGGGCACCGAGGCCGCGCTCCGCAACGCCGAAGCGTTTGAAGACGATGCGACCGCGCTGTACGAAAATTTAGCCGCGCGCGAAACGAAAGAAGAAAGCCGGATCGCGGTGCGCGCGATGCAAACCGAAGAAAAAGCGCACAGTCGTTTGCTCGGCGAAATGATCCAGCCCCCCGCGCCGCAAGCGCGCCTCGATGTGATGATGAAAAAAGAAAAGTGGCATGTGCGCGGCGGCGGTTGGATCGGGCAAGCGATTTACGGAATGAACGACGGACTCGGCTCGGTGTTTGGCGTTGTCGCCGGCGTCGCGGGCGCGACGAACGCGAGCGCGGCGTTCGTGATCGTCAGCGGACTCGCCGCCGTCGTCGCGAACGCGATCTCGATGGGCGCGGGCGCGTACCTCGCGACCAAATCGGAACGCCAAGTGTACGAAGCCGAGATCGCGCGTGAACGCAAAGAAATCCAGTCCGATCCGGAACAAGAACAAGAAGAGCTGGCATTGTTTTACGAATTGAAAGGATTTACGGCGGATGAAGCGCGCACGCTTGCCGCGCGAATCGCGGAACGCCCGGAGCAAATGTTGAAAACGCTCGTGTCGGAAGAACTGGGTTTATCGGCGGAAACATTTCCGAATCCGTGGCGCGAAGGCATGAGCGCGGGCGCGTTCACCGCGCTCGGCGCGTTCATTCCGATTGTCCCATTTTTTTTCGCGGACGGTTTGCCGGCGGTGATCGCGTCGTTCATCATCAGTTCGCTCGCGTACTTTATCGTCGGCGCGTCCAAAGTGTTGGCAACCGGCGGACGTTGGTTTCGCAGTGGCTTTGAAATGTTTCTCGTCGGTCTCGGCGTCGGCATCATCACATATTTTATCGGCACGCTGTTTCAGGTTGATGTAAAATAAAATGTAGCGCGGGCGGCTCGCCCGCATCACAGTCGCAGGCGAGCCGCCTGCGCCACATTTGCTTTTCAAATCGGATGACTCGTGCTACAATGCGCGACGAACGGCAATGGCTCAAGCGCACCCGGAAATTTCAACCCCAACTCAAAATGAAACATTGCGCGCGGAATCACGCGCGCGAAAAATTTTGCGCCGCGCGTTTAGTCCGCGCGGCATTCGCCGTTTTCAAGTCGGCGCGATCATTGGCATCGCGGTCGGCTTGCTCGTCGCCGGGATCATTCTGCTCGGCGGATTGCGCGCATTCGAAGCGAGTTTAGCCGATTGGTTTTATCAGCCGCGCCCGCCGAGCGGCAATGTCGTGCTGATCGCGATTGACGATCAAACCATCGAGCAGTACGGGTGGCCCCTCGAACGCATCACGCAACGCGGTTTTCTCGCGACGCTGTCACGCTTTCAACCGCGCGTGATCGTGCTTGATTTGATCAACCCCGAACAAGGCACCCTTGCCGAAAACGAAATTCTCGCGGACGCGCTCAGTCGCTCCGGCAGAATTGTGCAACCGATCCTGGGAATTGAAGCGACGCGTTATCCGCGCGAAGCCGGCACGTTTCCCGCGTACGATTCGTTTCTCGCCCCCGCCGCGATTTTGCGAACCCCCAATTCAACGTTCGCGCAAGTGATGATTTATCCCGACGGCGATGGTGTCGTGCGCCGTGTGCCGCTCGCGATGGACGTGCCGGGCGTGCGCTATCCTTCGCTCGCGCTCGCCGCGGTCGCATTGTTTGAAGGGCAAGAACTCAAAGTTGAGATGCGGAAAGACGTGGTCGCGATTGGCGAGCGGCGCGTGCCGGTGGATGACCAGGGGCAAATGTTATTGCACTTTGTCCAACGCGACGCGCTCAAAACTATGTCGTATGCCGACGTGATGCAAGGCAAAGCCGATTACGATCAACTGCGCGGCAAAATTATTTTGCTCGGCCCGACCGCGCGCACAGTCGCGGAAAATTATCCGGTGCCGGCGAGCGTTACCGCGCATCGCGCGTCGAATGTCGAAATTCAAGTGGACGCGATTGAAACGCTCCTCAGTAAAAAATTTTTGCGCGAGGAAGAACGCGCGTGGTTGATCGTTTCCGTGTTCGCGCTCGCGGCGATTGCCGGGCTCACTCTGCCGCGCTTGCCCTGGTTGTACGCCGCCGTGTTTACGATTTTTTATTTCGCCGCGTACGTGCTCTTTGCGTATCAACGGTTTGACGAGGGCATCATCGTTACGCCGCTCTACGCCGCGCTCACGCTCGCGTTGATGTACGCACTGACCGCGGTGTATCGGTATTTTTCGGAAGAGCGCGCGCGCGCCGCGCTCAGTCGAATTTTTCAGGGACACATTGCCGCGAACACGATTCCCCAGGTGATCGAATTGTACGATCAGGGCGCGCTCTCACTGGCGGGCGGACGCCGGCACGTTACCGTGTTGAGCGCGACTTTGCGCGGCATCACCTCGCTCTCCGAAGCGAGCGCGCCGGAAACCGTGATCCATTTGCTCGATCAGTACACCGCCGCGCTGATCGAAACGATTTTTGAATCCGGCGGTTATGTCGCGAGTCAGATCGGCAACACCGTGATCGCGATCTGGAATTTTCCGCTCGCGCAATCGAATCACGCGCGCCGCGCGGTAGACACCGCGTTCGCAATTCACGCCGCGCTCGATCAATTACGCGCGGACACCCAGGATGAAAGCGCGGTCGGCGCGGCAATCGGTGTCGCGACCGGCGTTGTCGTCGTCGGGCACCTCAGCGCGATGCAAGCCGATTATTCCATCGTCGGCGATGTGATTACATTGTCCGAACGCATCGTCGCGCTCGCCGCGCCGGGTCAAGTGTTGCTCAGTTCCGAAACGCGCGATGAGATCGGCAATGATTTAGATACGCGGCATATTCACTCGTTGCGCACGCGCGGCAAAAAAGAACCGATCCTGGTTTGGCAAGTTGAAGCCGTGCCGACGGTTACCGCGACGTAAAAATAAATGGACGCTCAACATCCCCGCTAAAATTTTCCACGGATACAATCGAACACGGATCAATCAAAAATAAATATCCGTGTTCCCTTGCATCAGTGGGAAAATAAACAGTATCGGAAATAATGTGGCGCGGCTTTTCCAAGCCGTCGGATGCGGGCTAGAAAGCCCGCGCCACATCCATTGATTTATTTCCGATAAAGTCTAATATCTGTATGAAAGTTAGCGCGGGGATCGTGCGAAACGAAAAATTTATGGGGAGAAATCAAATGAATCAACGGCTCGCGCGCCTGCGCGAAAAAATTGCGGAAGCCAAGTTGGACGCGCTGATCGTCACGCGTCCGGAAAATTTATATTACATGTCCGGCTTTGGCGGCGGCGAGTATCTCGACGCGACGATGATCGTGTCCGCCGCGCACGCGTGGATTTCGACCGACTCGCGCTATTACGAAGAGGTGAAACAAACCGCGCCCGATTTCAAATTGTTTCAAGCCGGATATGATCGCAACAAAGTGTTGGGCAAACTCGGCAAATCGAAACCCGCGCCGAAACGCGTCGGCTTTGAAGCGGCGCATCTGACCGCCGCCACGTTGGCGACCTGGAACGAGCACGCGCGCAAAGCCGGTTTCAAATTGAAACCGACGGCGGGCATCGTTGAAGAATTGCGAATCGTCAAAGAGCCGGCGGAATTGGAAAAAATGAAACGCGCGGTCGCGATCGCCGACGCGGCGTTCGCGCATTTTTGTCGCGCGCTCAAACCAGGAATGACCGAGCGGCAAGGCGCGTGGATCATCGAAAAATATATGCGCGAAAATGGCGCGGACAATGTCGCGTTCGAATTGATCGTCGCCGCGGGACCGAACGGCGCGTTGCCGCATATGCGTCCGACCGATCGGGTGATCCAACGCGGCGAGCCCATCGTGGTGGACATTGGCGCGCGCGTCGATCACTATCATTCTGATCTGACGCGCACGATTGTGCTCGGCGAACCGGACGCGCAATTCGATCAAGTGTACAACACGGTGCTCGCGGCGCAGAGCGCGGCGGAACGACAAATTCGCGCGGGCGTCCACGGCAAGCGCGCGGATCGCTTTGCGCGCGATGTGATCCAGGCGACCGAGTGGGGCAAAACATTCGGGCACGGTTTGGGGCACGGCGTCGGCTTGGCGGTGCACGAAGGTCCGCGCGCGAGCAAGTTGAGCAAGGACACCTATCGCGAAAATATGACGCTGACCGTCGAGCCGGGCATTTACCTTCCCGGCTGGGGTGGTGTGCGGATCGAGGATTTGGTCGTCATCAAAAAAGATGGCGTGGAGATTCTGAGCCAGGCGAGCAAAGATCCAATCAGAGCTTTGATTTCGCGCAAACCATCTTGTATGCGCGCGCGATTTGTGTTAGAATAGCGACATACTAGTTCGCCAGACGTGTCTCATCCACTTGGAGGCAGAATGGGAAACATCGCACAAATTTTTCGTCAGCCGATCTGGCTCGCGTTCATCGGACTGATTGTCGGTCTGCTCATCGGTTTGTTATTCGGTTGGGTCGTGTGGCCCGTCAGTTGGACGCCGGGCGCGGATGATGTCGCGGCAGTCGCCGATTCGTTCGCGCTGAATGGCAACGTTGACCTGGCGCGCAGTCGCTTGAAAGCGTTGCCGAAAGCGGATCAAGAACGCATCCTTGCCGATTTGATCAAGGATCGGCAAAGTAAAAATCTTCCCCTCGAAGCGGAACGACTCACCGCGTTGCGTCAAGCGTTGAGTTTATCCGCCGCGCCGCAACCGACCGGCGTAGCCACACCCGCCCCCGGGCAAACCCCGCGCCCGGCAACCGCGCCAACTCCAACCGGCGGCGGCTTGACGGATTTGCTCATTCCGATTTTGATCGGCGTGTTCGTGCTTGGTTTGATCGCGCTCGGCGGCGTGTTGTTCGTAACTAAAGTTTTGCCGGGGATGCGCGCGCGCCGCGCCGCGCAACCTGCGCCGGCGGCGGCAACGCCCGGCGCACCCGCGCCGGTTTCTGCGCCACCCGAAGCCATTTCACAACCGAGCGCCGCGGGCGGGCTGGGGCGTTTTGTTCCGTCGTACACGTTGGGTAACGACAACTATGACACGTCGTACAGTCTCGAAACGCCGCGCGGTGAATTTCTCGGTGAATGTGGTATGGGCATTTCCGAACGCATCGGCGAAGGCAAGCCGGACAAGGTGACCGCGTTCGATCTGTGGTTGTTCGACAAAGCGGACGTGCGAACCGTAACGCAAATTTTGATGAGCGAGTACGCGTTCAAAGATCAAAACCTGCGCGCGAAACTCGCGACCAAAGGCGAAGCCGTGCAAGCGGAAAAGGGCAAAGTGCTTCGACTCGAAACGCAATCGCTCGGTATCACTGCACACATTGTCGAATTGGTGTACGCGACGAACGCGAATTTTCCGCCGAACAGTCACTTTCAAAAATTGATCATCGAGATCGTTCCCGAATTCAAAAACGTCGCGACGGCGCGCTAAACATCCGAATTTGTGGCGCGGGCTTTCCAACCCGCAAAAGCGGCTTAAAAAGCCGCGCCACCGTTTTTTCAAAACGCGCGCTAACGATCGCGCGCAGACGAAATGAAA
>JACRPR010000222.1 GCA_016223105.1 Chloroflexota bacterium
CGCGCTCAAAGATGCCGGGTTTACGATCGTTTCGTTCGCGTCGAATCATTGTATGGATTTGGGGCGCGACGCGTTTGGCGATACGTTGGACGTTTTGAATCGCGAAGGACTCACTGTGATCGGCGCGGGCAGAAATCTCGCGGAGGCGCGCCAACCGGCAATCGTCGAAAAAAAAGGAACGCGCGTCGCGTTGCTCGCGTACAACTCGATCTTGCCGCAAGCGTACTGGGCGCAGAGTGATCGCCCCGGTTGCGTGCCGATGCGCGCATTCACGATTTACGAACAGGTTGAACACGATCAGCCGGGGACGCCGTGCCGCATCCACACCTATCCGCATCGCGGCGATTTGGACGCGCTGATTAACGATATTCATCAAG
Organism: Chloroflexota bacterium; assembly: GCA_016223105.1. Classification (GTDB taxonomy): domain Bacteria; phylum Chloroflexota; class Anaerolineae; order UBA4142; family UBA4142; genus JACRPR01. Next base: position 378 of record JACRPR010000222.1, read on the forward strand.
CCAAAGCGCAAGCCGATGTCGTAATCGTTTCGATTCACTGGGGCATTCATTTTATTCCGGCGGTGATCGCGGATTATCAACGCGAGGTCGCGCACGCGGCGATTGACGCGGGCGCGGATCTGATCCTGGGACATCACGCGCATATTCTCAAAGGGATCGAAGTGTACAAAAGCAAAGCGATCTTTTACAGTTTGTGCAATTTCGCGATTGATCTCGCCGCGCCAAAAGAATTGCTCGAACGCCCAGGACATCAAGAGATCGCGAAACTCAATCCCGATTGGCAACCCGACCCGGCATATCCGACGTACTTTATGCCACGCGATTCGCGCAAAACGCTGATCGTCAAATGCGACATCGCGGAGAAACAGATCACGCGCGTGGCGTTCCTGCCGACGTACATCAATCAGCAATCCCAGCCCGAAGTGTTAAGCGCGAACGATCCGCGTTTTGATGCAGTGATTGATTACATCAAAGCGATCAGCGACGACCAAGCGTTGCGCGCGATGTTCGACGTTCAGGGCGATGCGGTTGTGATTCGCGGAGCGGTTGCATCACGCGATACTGCACCGCGCCGACACAGCCAATCTGAAAAAAATCTTTGAACCTGACGACACGCAATTGCACATCAAACCGCGTGACCGCGACCGAGTTACGCAACCATGCTGTTTATTGCCAATATGCCAGTTAACAATACCTTTGCCAAAATCTTCCCACTGATTCAAAGGAACACGGATAAATGAAAAAAGGATTAGAAATATCCGTGTTCTCTTGTATCCGTGGGGAAAAATTTCGTTCGCGCAAGAATTGGCGAAGGCATTGAATTAACTGAGCAGGTTCATTCCAAAATACTTTCGCACGCGATCAACCTCAGCCAACGCTTGAGCATCCGCGATATGTCGCCGCGCACTGCGCGATTGATACGCGTCCGGCGTTTTGCCGTACAACCGTCCCGCGAGTCCCGCGCCTTTTTTCGCGAGTTGATCCAGCGCCGCCGGCATCACTTGATTCGCCGCGATCATTTTCGCGGCGTGCCGCATCAAGCCGATCACCATTTCCGTTTGCAGAGCCAGGAGCGTGAGATTGCGATGATAGCACGACAATTTGTACGTGCGTTTGCGCGCGCGGTCGAATAAATCGGGAAACCACAACGCGCGCGCGCGATCTAAGCCGTACAGCAAATGGCCGGGCGATGCGCTCTTGCGATTGAGTTGCATCGCATCCAACGCGTGGAGCGCGTCGGTTTGCCACGACGCGTGCCAACTGCACAATGCTTCGAGCGCGCGATGCACTTCGCCATTCGGCGGATTCGGCGCGGTCGCGTTGCCGCCCGCGCCTTGGATGATCGTTACCAGCGTAACCGGTTGACCGGGACGCGCGCCTTGCGGCGCGCCCGCGCCCAATGCCAACGCGCGCAAGTCATCCAGCGCGTGCGCGTCAATTCCATCGAGCGTTCCATTTGTTTGCGTCTGGTTGCGCCACGTTACGTCATACAATCCAACCGCGCGCGCGTCCTGCACCGCGTCCACCGCGAGACCCAGGATCGCGTCATCTAACGTGAGCGAAACGGTCACGAGGAACGCGACGCCGTGCGCGAAGAAAAATCCTTCCGCGCTCGCGCGCCCGTTCAACCACGCGGCTTGAATTTTTGCGATGTTCGTGTGGAACGGCGCGAGACAATCCCACGCGAGATTGCCCTTGACGTTCGCGGGTTCGACGTTGCCGAAATAGTGATACCAAAAATGATGCCGCCCTTTGCCCTTGTGGCGGGGCCACGGCGGTTCCAACGCGCTCGCGCCGTTAAGCGCGTTTTCAAATTCGGCCGCGTAATTTATTTTCTGTCCCAGAAATGCCATTGGCGCGGTCGCGCCTGCCGGCGTCAAGAGCGTGGGAAAAGTTTCCGTCCAGATCGCCGACATACGAATTTCGTTCAGCGTAACCATTGACACCACCTCGCCTTTCGCTTATACTACGCGCGACTTTGTAAGAAGCATCCACCAATCGGTGGAGCATATCCATGTGTTCAGGATATTGCGCTCGAGTGCCTTGTGCATCTTTGGCTCTTACTTGCAACATGTTGTCCCCCGGGGACAACACACGTTTTTACATTGGCGGCTCAATAGCGAGCCGCCAATTTTTTTATTCGGCTTCGATCAAAATTCTGCGCTTGCCCAGCCGTTCGCTGATCGCGCTTTTTTCGATTTCAGTCGGGCTGGATAAAATCCCCGGCGCGCTCCACGCAAACGTGATCGCGCCCGCGTGGATCGCCGCGCGCATAATGAACGCCATTTCGCCGGCTTTATCGGTTTGATCGAGCAAGGTGTTAAACGCGTTCGTGATTTGCGCGAGCGCGTTGGGCGCGACGCGATAAATGATCGCCGGCGCGACCCACACTTTGGCGCGACTCGCGCGTTCGCGTTCGAGCACGAATACATTTTGCGCCTGTCCGCCGATTGTGATTTTGACCTGCTCCAACGCAAAGCCCATTTTATTGCCGGCGAGTTTTTGCATGGTTTGGAATTCATCGTCATGCTCGGTCGGCACATTGCGTAACAGCGTCCACTTGATCAATCTGTCGCCGCCGTACCACGCCGACCACGCGCACACGCCGAGCAAAACCGATCCGCTCCACACAATCATAATATCGCGCAAGCCGTACCCGGTAAGATAATCGCGCGGCGGACCGAGCCACTTGACCCAGGCGGTCAGATAGGGATACGCGAACGCCGCCGCGCCGGACAGCAAGACCGCGAGCATCCAAAATTCCGGGCTTTTCAATTCGAGCGAACTCGCTTCTTTCGGATAGACGCGCGTTTTGAAAAAGCGAAACGCGGCGACCATCAGAAAACCGGGCAAGAGTAAAAACGAGGGCACGCCAATCGCGGTGAGAATTTCCGATTCGCCCAGCACACCGACCGTGAATTTGTGCGGCGTCGTCAAAGTTGCTTTCATTGTTTGCGCGCCGCGTTGCCAGGTGAGATCGGTAACGAACACGAGCGTGTGTTTGCCGGCTTGCACTTGGTCTGCGCCTTCGACCTGGTATTCGAGCGCGACCGCTTCTTGCGGCGCGAGCACCATCGGCGATTTCGATTTTTCCGGCGGCGTGATATTTACAAACGCCGGCTTGTTGACGTGAACCTGGGTAATTGTAATCGGCACGTTCGCGACATTATTGACGATGAGATACACATAGCCGGTGCGCCGTTCTTGCGCGGTTTCGAGCGCGGTCTCAACGCGCGCTTGCGCGATCTTGTCCAGCGCTTCAAGCGCGCGTTCCTGAATTTCCAGTTTGCCGACGCTGATCCCAGGAATGGTTTGGTTCGCCAGCGTCGTGGTGTAATGGAGTTGAACATAGAGCGCGCCGGCGGCGATGCCGTTCGCTTGTTTCGTAATCGCGAGCGACCAGGTCGCAGTCGCTTGCGGTGCGAGCGTGTTGCTCGCGGGCGATTTGATCGCGACCTCCACACCGGCGTCGCTAAACCAGGTCAAGGTCATCCCTTGAAGTGTGGTCGTCAACGAATTCGTCACCGCAATTAACGCTTCGGCTTGTTCGTCCGGCGCGAGTTTAAGCGTTGCCGGCGTGAGCGCGAGCGCGAGCGTTGGCGTTTGCGCGACGGCGATCAGTTGATTGATCGAGATGACGATCAGCGCGAGCGCGAGCGCAAGCCAGAGACGATTAAAGCGCATTTTTTCCTCCCGCGGACTAGCTCGTTCAGAAAAACAAACACGCGCCCAATTCCAAGCCAGCGCGCAGTTGGCGCGGCTGAAAATTGTGGCGCGTGCAAATTTGTTTTTTGATTGATCAACGTTCCCGGAAATGTGGCGTGAGTGCGGTACAGCTGAAGCACTGGGGGCAACTCCTGTTCAACAGGCACAACTGCAAACTCGAACAACCGGGACAAAACCAAACTTGTGCTGTGAGTATATCCACAGACAAAGCAAATGTCAAAGCGTTCCGGCGTTTGTCATTTGCGCGCGGTGAAATTAGCCGGCGCAAATGGATTGACAAAACGAATGCCCTCCAGTGTTTGTCCGGGTCATGCAGTAACTTGCGATTAATGCGGCATGTTTCGCGCGCGGGGTGGCGCGCCCATTATGCGGCGCCAATCAAATGAATCGCATTCTTTCTCAGCGAAACCGTCCACGCGCGTTGCCGCGCGAGATTCAAGCGTTCGTAAATGTACACCGGCAATTCGATTTGCAAATCGTAATCCTGGGTCGGATCAAGCCGCGCGTCCAGCGCGCGAAAGTAGAGCGTCGCGTTCGCGCCATCGCTCATTTCGCGCACAATCGCGCCGTGCAACGCATTCTCGTCCGACGATGCTCCCGCGCGTTCGGGGCGCAGTAACATTACGCGTTCGGGGCGAATGCACACATGCACGCGCGCGCCCGTCGCGAACGGCGCGGGCGGAATGTCGAGCAGAACATCACCCACACGCGCGCGCGTCGGCGCGATGATTTCACCGCGCAGGACATTCTTCACGCCGACGGCACGCGCGACCGGCAAACAGCAGGGGTGCCGCAAAATTTCGCCCGGCGTGTCCATCTGCAAAATTTCGCCGCGCTCCATCACCGCGAGTTTATCCGCGAGCAAGTACGCTTCGCCCAAATCGTGCGTTACAAAAATCGTGGGGATTTGAAATTGGCGTTGCCGCTCGCCTAGTTCCCAGCGCAATTCCATGCGCGTCGGCGCGTCGAGCGCGCTGAACGGCTCGTCGAGCAAAAGCAAATCGGGACGCGGCGCGAGCGCGCGTGCGAGCGCGACGCGTTGTTGTTGTCCGCCAGACAATTGCGCGGGATACCGATTCGCAAATTCCGCCAAGCCGGTGAGCGTGAGCATTTCATCCACGCGTGTCGCGCGCCCAGCGCGCACGCCGAACGCGATATTTTCGCGCACGGTGAGATGCGGAAAGAGCGCGTAATTTTGAAACACGTACCCGACCCGGCGCGCGCGCGTCGGCACGTTCACGCGCGCGGCATCGTCGAACAACACGCGCTCATTCAGCGCGATGCGTCCGCGCGCCGGCGCGCTGAGACCGGCGAGCGCGTTCAGCGTCATTGTCTTGCCCGCGCCGGACGCGCCGAACAACACCAAAATTTCTGCGCCGATTTCGAACGCGACGCGGAGCGAAAATTGGGAAAGGTGTTTTTCAAGGTTGACTTGGAGCATTTGAAATAAAATTTGTAATTCGTAATTCGTGTGGTGAATTGTGAATTACGAATTACGAATTACGCTTTTTGGATTCGATTCACGACTAACAAACTCGCGAACGCAAGCGCGCTCAGCACCAGGACGAGCGTGTGTGCATCGGCGAAACGCCCGGCTTGCACCGCATCGTAAATCGCGAGCGGCGCGGTTTGCGTACGCCCGGGAATGTTGCCCGC
>JACRPR010000228.1 GCA_016223105.1 Chloroflexota bacterium
CGATGTGAAAGATGGGCGCGTGGTCAAAGGCGTGAATTTTGTTTCACTGCGCGACGCGGGCGACCCGGTTGAACAAGCGCGTGCGTACGATGTCGCGGGCGCGGACTAATTGACATTTCTCGACATCACCGCGTCGCACGAACGCCGCGACATTTTGCTCGATGTCGTGCGGCGTGTCGCCGACCAGGTTTTCATTCCGTTCACCGTCGGCGGCGGCGTTCGCACAGCGGACGATTTGCGCGCGATTTTACTCGCGGGCGCGGACAAGGTTTCGATCAACACCGCCGCGATTGAGAACCCCGCGGTGATTTCGGGATCGGCGGAAAAATTTGGATCGCAATGCGTTGTGGTTGCCATCGACGCGAAACGAATTACCAATTACCAATTACCAATTACCAAATGGCAAGTGTTTACGCACGGCGGCAGAACTCCAACCGGCATTGACGCAATCGAATGGGCGCGTGAAGCCGAAGCGCGCGGCGCGGGCGAAATTTTGTTGACGAGTATGGATCGCGATGGAACGAAAGATGGGTACGACATCGAATTGACGCGCGCGGTCGCGGACGCGGTTTCGATTCCGGTCATCGCGTCCGGCGGCGCGGGGCGCATCGAACATTTCGCGGACGCGCTCACCGACGGTCACGCGGATGCCGCGCTCGCCGCGAGTCTGTTTCATTTCGGCGAGTTGACGATCGCGCAAGTAAAAGAATTTCTCGCGGCGCGCGGAATTCCGGTGCGGAAGTGAGTGGGAGAGTGGGAGCAGGGGAGAAAAATCTCCCACTCACCCGCTCTCCCGATCTCCCCCTCACAGATTTGGGGACATGATGAGCAATGAAGTAAACTGGGACGCGAATGGGCTGGTGCCCGCCATCGCGCAAGATGAAACAACAAACCAGGTATTGATGCTCGCGTATATGAACGCGGCATCGCTCGCGCGAACGATCGCGACCGGCAATGCGACGTTTTGGAGTCGGCGGCGCAAACAATTGTGGACGAAAGGCGAAACGTCCGGGAATTTTTTGCGCGTGCGCGAAATCAAATATGATTGCGACGGCGACGCGCTGTTGTTAATCGTCAAGCCCGAAGGTCCCGCGTGTCACACCGGCGAGGTGAGTTGTTTTTATCGCAGTCTGGGAAAGTGAATTTATGATTTCCGATTTATGATTTCTGATTTGAAATTTTTACGCGAAACGGTAAATCAGAAATCAGAAATCGTATATCAGAAATTGAGGCAATCGTGAGTGATGTTTTGAATCAACTCTATGCAGTCATCGCATCGCGCAAAACAAATGCGCCCGCCGGATCGTACACCGCGCAATTGTTCGCCGCCGGTGAAAATGAAATCGTCAAAAAAGTTGGCGAAGAAGCGATTGAAGTGATCGTCGCCGCGAAAGGGCAGGGCGATGCGCGCGTCGTCTCCGAAGTCGCGGATTTGATTTATCACACATTGGTTTTGCTCGCGTCGCGCGGCATCGCGTGGCGCGCGGTTGAAGATGAATTGGCGCGACGACATCAACCGCCCCCACCCTAGCTCTTCCCCGCGCGCGGGGGAGGGAACGTGAAAAAAAATTTTAAGCGAAGAAATGTTGACACTGCGCGATGATAGTGTTATATTCTGCACAACTCTCTGATGAAATCGGATGTGATGGACGAAGGTTCTAGTCAGGGACGGGTAATGAGCCCGTCCATAATTTTGAAAATGATTACGCGCACGCCGAACTTGCGGCTCGTCAATGGATGAGACGCGCGGCGCGCGTTTTTATTTCGCGGGTGCGTCGCGCGCGTTACAGTACTAATCTTGCGGGCGAGCCGCCCGCGCCACAGTGCCGATATCGCGCGGACTGCTAGTCCGCCATTGCGGGCGAGCCGCCCGCGCCACATTTTGAACTGGAGGAAAAAATGACTGCGAACTGTCCCGAGTGCGAAGCGGAAATCACGCTCGCCAAACCGATCCGTGGCGAAATTGTTGTATGCCCCGATTGCGGCGTCGAACTCGAAGTAACGAGCGAGAGCCCGCTCGCGTTCGATCTCGCGCCGGAAGAAGAAGAAGACTGGGGAGAATAAATCCATTTCAGATTTCAGATTTCTGATTGACGTATTTACTCCATCCAACTTGACAGGAGCATTGCAAAATGAAGCTGGCAGTTTTGTACTCGCGCGTGCGCGCGGAGGAAAAATTATTGTTCGACGCACTCGACGCGCGCGGTGTCGCGTATGACAAGATTGACGACCGCGAAGTGATTTTCGATTTGCACAATCCCGCGCCCTGGCGCGAGTATGGTGTCGTGCTGGAACGGTGCATCAATCACTCGCGCGCGCTCAATGCGTTGAAAATTTTGAACGATTGGGGCGTGCCGACCGTCAACACCGCGTTCGTCGCGGACATTTGCGGAAGCAAATTGTTGACCTCGACCGCGCTCGTGCGCGATGGTGTGCCGACGACGCGCATCAAGGTCGCGTTCACGCCGGAATCCGCTCTGCAAGCGATTGAAGAACTTGGCTATCCGGTGATTTTGAAACCGGCGGTCGGTTCGTGGGGACGCTTGCTTTCGAAGGTGAATGATCGCGAAGCCGCCGAAGCGATTCTCGAACACAAGGAAACGCTCGGCTCGTACCACCATTCGATTTTCTACATCCAAGAGTACATTCGAAAACCAGGTCGCGACATTCGCGCGTTTGTGATCGGCGATGAAACGGTCGGCGCGATTTATCGCGATTCGTCGCACTGGATCACCAACACCGCGCGCGGCGGCAAAGCAAGCGGTTGCCCGGTTACGCCGGAACTGAATCGCATTTGCGTCGCGGCGGTGAAGGCGGTCGGCGGCGGCATCGTCGGCGTGGATTTGCTCGAAGACCCGGATCGCGGCTTGCTGATCAACGAAGTCAACTACACGATTGAATTTCGCAACAGCATCACGACGACCGGTGTGGATATTCCGCAGAGGATTCTCGATTACGTACTGGCAGTCGCGCGCGGCGAAATCAAAGTAATTTAAGATTTCAAATTTCAAATTTCAGATTTTCAATCTGCGATCTGCAATCTGAAATCTAAAATGGAGAACGGATGTCGCTTGAACAATTTCACATCATCGAATCCACTCTGCGCGAGGGCGAGCAGTTTGTCGGCGCGAATTTTACGACGGACGACAAACTGAAAATCGCCGACGCGTTGAGCGAGTTCGGTGTCGAATATATCGAATTGACTTCGCCCGCGGCGTCGCCGCAAAGTTTTGAAGATTGTAAAACGATCGCGCGGCGCGGGCTCAAATCCAAAGTGCTGACGCATGTGCGCTGTCACATTGACGACGCGAAAATCGCGCTCGACACCGGCGCGCAAGGGATCGATCTCGTGATCGGCACGTCGTCGTACTTGCGCCAATTTTCGCACGGCATGGCGATGAGCCAGGTGATTGATCGCGCGGTCGAAGTGTTGGCGTGGTTACGCGCGCAAGCGCCGAATCTCGAATTGCGCTTTAGCACCGAAGATTCGTTTCGCAGTGAAGAATCCGATCTATTCCGCGTCTATCTCGCGGTTGACCAGGTCGGCGTAGATCGCTTTGGGATCGCGGACACGGTCGGCATTGCGACGCCGACGCGCGTGTATCAACTCGTGAGCGGCTTGCGTCGCTTGGTCAAAGCCGGGATCGAGTTTCACGGACACAACGATTCCGGGTGCGCGATCGCGAACGCATTCACCGCGCTCGAAGCCGGCGCGACGCACATTGACACGAGCATTCTCGGCATCGGCGAACGCAACGGCATCGCGCCGCTCGGCGGTTTCATCGCGCGAATGTACGCGCACAATCGCGACCTGGTCAAAAAGAAATATAAACTTCGCAAACTTCGCAAACTCGACGAGATGATCGCGAACCTGGTCGGCATTGGGATTCCGTTCAATAATTACATCACCGGCGTTACCGCGTTCACGCACAAAGCCGGCATCCACGCGAAAGCGATCCTCAATCAACCGGAGACGTACGAGATTTTGAATCCGAAAGATTTCGGTCTCACGCGGTACATTTCAATCGCGCACAAGTTGACCGGCTGGAACGCGATCAAGGATCGCGCCGAGCAACTCGGCTTGACGTTGAGCGATGAGCAGTTGAAGGAGATCACCGCGCACGTCAAAGCGATGGCAGATCAAAAACAACTCGACATTAATGATGTGGACGAGTTGTTGCATCGTTGGGCGGATGGGATGGAAGCCGCCGGCGATCAAGCGGCAAAGTAAAGCGTAATGCGTAAAACGTAAAACGTGATGCGTGATGCGTGAATGGGAAAATGAACCAATTACCAATTACCAATTACCAATTGCCAACCGGTAAAACCTTCGCGGAAAAAGCCCTCGCGCGCGCGGCGGGATTGCGCGAAGTTGTCGCGGGACAAATCGTGGACGCGGTTCCTGATGTTGTGTTGTCGCACGATAACACCGCGGCGATCTCGAAAATTTTTCGCGCGCTCGGCGTCGAACGCGTGTTGAATCCCGGACGACTTGCGATCACGCTCGATCATGCGGTGCCCGCGCCGACGACGCAACACGCGCAGAATCACGCGGACGTTCGCAAGTTTGTCGAAGAGCAGGGCATCGAAAATTTTTTTGAAGTTGGACGCGGCATCTGTCACCAGGTCTTGAGCGAAGAGGCGATCATTTTGCCGGGACAACTCATTCTCGGCGCGGATTCGCACACGACGCATTACGGTTGGATGGGCGCGTTCGGCGCGGGCGTTGGGCGCAGTGAGGTCGCGGCACTCTGGGCGACCGGCGAATTGTGGTTGCGCGTGCCGGAATCAATGAAAATTGTTGTCGCGGGCGAATTGCCGCGCGGCGTAACTTCAAAAGATTTGTGTCTGCGCGTGATTGGCGATCTCGGCGCGGACGGCGGCTTGTACGCATCGGTCGAATTTCACGGTTCGACGATTTCGCAAATGTCGCTCGAATCGCGAATGGTGATTCCGAATATGATGGCGGAGTTTGGGGTGAAGAACGCGTGGCTTGCGCCGGACGTGAGTGTGTTTCGCTGGCTGGCAGAGCGGCTTGCCCAACGCAATTCAAAATTCGTAATTCGCGCGAAGCGTTCGGAATTCGATTCGGAAATTACGAATTACGAATTACGAATTA
>JACRPR010000229.1 GCA_016223105.1 Chloroflexota bacterium
CTTGTGGGCGTCCCGAGCTCGCAAGGGAACGCCCGCAAGGGGCTATGCTACAAGACACACCAATCACGATCCAATCTTTGTGTGAATTACTCCCGCCAATTCTTCACGAATAGATTCGAGCGGAATTTTTTGCATCAACGGATCGAAGAATCCTTCGACGATCAAACGCTCCGCGCCGACGCGATCAATTCCGCGCGCCATTGCGTAAAAAACCTGATCCGGCTCGACGGGACCGACGGTCGCGCCGTGCGTGCACCGCACATCGTTTGCTTCGATTTCGAGTTCGGGAATCGAGTCCGCGTGCGCGTGCTGGCTCAACAACAAATTGCGATTCGCTTGATACGCGTCCGAACGTTGCGCCGCCGGGTTGACGCGAATCAATCCGCGAAACGCCGAGTATGCTTCGTCCTTGAGCGCGCCCTTGAACAACAAATCGCTCGCGGTGTGACCGACAATGTGATGTTGGAAAGTGTGTTGATCGAAGCGTTGTTTGCCGTCGCCGAAAAAGAAACCAAGCATCGCCGCGTTCGCGCCCGCGCCGAGAAACTTGCAATCGAGAAACGCTTTCGTTACCGCGCTACCGAGCGTACCGGTAAGCCAGGTCAGATTCGTATCGCGATTTAACAACGCGGTTTGCGATGAGAAATGCCACACATTGCGCGCGAAATCTTGCAGATGAAAGTATTGCAAATTCGCGCCCGGTTTCAAAATCAATTCGACCGCGCCGTTCGAGAATCGTTGTGTTTCATTTTCTTTCGACGCGTAATTTTCGATCAACTTGACGGACGCGCCTTCTTCCAGCACGACGAGCGTGTGCATGAACATCGCGACGTTCGGCGCATCAAAGTACGTCAGCGATTGAAGCGGCAGATCGATCACAACATTGCGCGGCACATACAAAAATGTTCCGCCACTCAGAAACGCGCCGTGCAACGCGGCGAACTTCAAATCGCCAATCGAATTGACATAGCCGCCGCCTTCGTGCTTGCCGCTCGACGCGGTCGAGGGTTTCGCGGACGCGTACCGATTTTCGGTGTACGTGACCGCTTGCGTCATCAAGTACTGCTTGACCAGGTCGGGATGTTCGCGAATCGCGGTATCGAGATCGCAAAAGATCACGCCGCGTTTTTTGAGATCGTCCGCGAGCCGCGCGTGCGCGCCGGTTGAATTGGACTGCACGAGTACGCCGCCTGCGTTCGCGTCGTTCGCGATCTGTTGAAATTTTTCCGGCAACGATGCGAGCGCGTCGCCGGGGTTACTCGCGAACGGAATCACATTGTCAAGATTTAATTCATCAAGTTTTGTGCGCCGCCACAATTCATCATTCGACGCGGGCATCGGCGTTTCTTCGTACAAGTGCCACGCTTCGTGCCGCCGCGCGCGCATCCACGCGGGTTCGTTTTTACTTTGCGCGAGCGCGTCAATCGCGCGTTTTGAAAAGCCGGTTTCGACTGTGTCTAGTACTGCAGTGTTAGCCACTGTGCTGTTCCTCCAAAAGGGTTGTAGGACAAACGCTTCGCGCAATTTGTCCAACGCGTTATCCGACCGATCCTTCCATCTGCAATGAAATCAAGCGATTCATCTCGACCGCGAATTCCATCGGCAATTCTTTGACGATCGGTTCGATGAAACCGCTGACGATCATCGTCGCGGCTTCGGCGTCGGTCAAGCCACGCGACATTAAATAAAAGAGTTGCTCTTCGCCGATTTTGGAAACGCTCGCTTCGTGACCAATCGTTACATTGTCTTCGTCCACTTCGATGTACGGGTATGTGTCCGAGCGCGAATCCTCATCGAGCAGTAACGCGTCGCACCGCACGTTCGATTTCACGCCTTCGCAACCGGGATGCACTTTGAGCAAACCGCGATACGATGTGCGTCCGCCATCCTTGCTGATCGATTTCGACGTGATCAGCGATGACGTATTCGGCGCGGCGTGCACCATTTTCGCGCCCGCGTCCTGGTGTTGCCCCTTGCCCGCGAACGCGACCGACAACACTTCGCCGCGCGCGCCTTCGCCCATCATATACACCGCGGGATATTTCATCGTCAGTTTCGATCCCAGGTTGCAATCCACCCATTCCATCGTCGCGTTTTCGTACGCGACCGCGCGCTTGGTGACTAGGTTGTACACATTCGCCGACCAATTCTGGATCGTCGTGTAGCGCACACGCGCGCCTTTGTTCACGATAATTTCGACAACCGCGCTGTGAAGCGAATCGCTTGAATAAGTAGGCGCTGTGCAACCCTCCACATAATGCACGTACGATCCCTCATCCGCGATGATCAGCGTGCGTTCGAACTGTCCCATATTTTTTGCGTTGATGCGAAAGTATGCTTGCAAGGGCATATCCACATGCACGCCCGGCGGAACGTAAATAAACGATCCGCCCGACCACACCGCGCTATTGAGCGCGGCAAATTTATTATCGCCGGCTGGAATCACCGTGCCGAAATATTTTTTCACCAGGTCGGGATGTTCCGCCAGCGCCTGATCCATTCCCAAAAAGATCACGCCTTGCTTGCTGAGCGATTCTTTGATGCTGTGGTAGACCACTTCGGAATTGTGAACGATGAGTCCCTCTGCGACAAAATTGTGCGGACCATTCACCTGGATGTCAAACACCGGCTCGATCCCAGCGGGCGTGATCGAATCAATTTTGGCAAAGCCGATAAACTCGTTCGTGTGTTGGCGAAACGTCGTGTTGTGCGCGCTCGAATAATCGTGATGATATTTACGTTTGCCCAACCGATCCGTGCGTTGCGGCGACCGACTACCGAGTCGTTCAAATTCACCGGCAAATTCCACGCGATAACCGACCGTCGTGCGCGTCTCATCAATCGGATGCTTGGATTCGAAACGATGCACACTTGAAGTCGGCAAGCCGCACAACGCGCCCAACTGCTTGACATCGCGCAAGAGCGTTTCATTTGCGCTCGTCAACACGACATCATGATTTTTCGCGTGATCGCGCACGTATCCGTCCGCGTCCACATACCCACCCAGGAACGCGAAGATTTGTTCTTGCGGCAACGTAAAGACCCACTGCGGAATTCGTTTCGTGTGCGCGTCGCCGTCCAATTTATTTGTTTCGAGAAAACGCGCGAGAATGGTCGAGTACACCGTCATGCGTTGCGGATCGCCATTCTTCGCGGGCAATCCAAACACACGTTCGGTCACGCGACCAAACTCAGCGCGCAACGCGGCATCCGTTTTGGGAATCGCAAACTCGACGCGCGCCTTGTCCGCATCTTTTTCATGATGAATGAATCCATCGCCGATGTACAAGCCCAACCACCACATTAGGTCGGTCGAAGTTTGCGCCGGCAGATTGATCGCATTGTACCGATCGGAAATATCGAGCGCATATTCGACGGATTGATTACGTCCGACAACCTGAGATTTGATCGCGGGTTGTTGCAAGGTAAAAGTCTGCCCCACATCCGGCAATTTTTTTGCAACGGCGACTAGGTCGCCCGGTTTTAGTTCGTGCAGATATTTCCACACGCGGCGATAACGCCCGCGTTGTTTATTCGGCGCGCGTTGATAATCGAGAACCAGGAACGGATGATTGCTGGTCGCCTTGATCGTGCGCGTGCCAACGCGCACTTCGAAAATTTCGCGCTCACCTTTTGCGGCGGTTGCTTCCACGTTTGTCGCGATAATCCGATTGGCTTGCTCATTAAAAGAGAAAACCGTGTCACCGGCTTGCACATCGCGAATCGGCACCAAGCCGCGCGCGGTGTACACCCGCGCATCGCCGCTTAAACATTCATATTGCGCGCCAACGCCGGAAAGAAATTTGCGCTCCGCTTCGGGAATGCCCAAACGATCAAATGTGTTCTTGATGTCAGCGGGCACGTCATCCCAGGAACGCTCCGATTTATCGGTCGCGCGCAAAAAATAATAGATATTGTCAAAGTCAATATCGTTGAGATTGCCGCCCCACTGGGGCATCGGCTTTTTGTAAAACAGTTCGAGCGCGCGGACGCGATAGTGCCGCATCCAGTCCGGCTCGTTCTTCATCCACGAAATCTCTTCGACAATTTCCTTGTTCAAACCTTTTTTGGCTTTGAACACATATTTTTCCGGATCGTAGAATCCGTATTTTTCGGTGTACTCGGAACCCGATGCGCCGATGTTAAATGCAGTCTTATCCATCTCAGTCATTCGTAACTCCTCAGTTGGATAGTTGCATAGTTTGAGAGTTGGATCGTTGAATTGTTGAATCAGGTCGAATGACAACGGTGCAACAATTCAACTATTTAACCATCAAACTATTTAACGTCCTCTTTAATCCAATCGTACCCTTGCTCTTCCAATTGAAGCGCGAGTTCGGGACCGCCCGACACGGCGAATTTGCCGTGCACCATCACATGCACAAATTGCGGCTTGATGTAATTCAGCAAACGTTGATAGTGCGTGATTAGCAGAACACCCAGGTTCGGACCAGCCAGCGCGTTCACGCCTTCGGACACAATTCGCAACGCGTCAATATCCAAGCCGGAATCCGTTTCGTCGAGGATCGCAAATTCGGGATTGAGCACCGCCATTTGCAAAATCTCGACGCGTTTTTTCTCGCCGCCGGAAAAACCATCGTTGAGATAGCGCGTCGCGAATGTGTCATCCAATTTCAACATTGCCATTTTTTCGCGCATCAATTTGCGAAATTCGGGAATGGCAATCGCTTTGTAATTGCCGTTCGCGACCGATTTGCGTTTCGCGTTAAGCGCGGTGCGTAAAAAATTCGCGACGGTTACGCCCGGGATCGCCATCGGATATTGAAACGCGAGAAACATGCCTTTGCGCGCGCGCTCATCCGCGCCCCACCCTAAAATACTTTCGCCCTGATACAGAATTTCGCCTTGTGTAACCGTGTACTTGGGATGCCCGGCGAGCGTGTTCGCCAGCGTGGATTTGCCCGACCCGTTCGGTCCCATAATCGCGTGGATTTCGCCTTTGCGGATCGTGAGATCGATCCCGTTCAAAATTTCCTTGCCTTCGACTTGGACGTGCAAATTTTTGATGACGAGTTCGTTCGACATTGGAATTCCTTGCTCCTTGAGTATTAGAAAATCGCAATAGCGGTGCGAGTAAAATAGCGCAACGTTTTCAACGCGGAGAAAAACCGAATGGCATCCCAACTAATCACATATCAAGTCGTGCTTCTCATTGCGCGCCATTCTTTCACCGGCGAGCTAGTGCATCACAGCCATCGTCTCTCGGATTTTTTGAATGATCGGCGCGAGGCAATGCTCGCGCTCGAAAATACCCAAGTGGCGCGCCTGCGCGATCCCGGCAAAATTTTGCAACGGCACGCTAGCGCGCTCGTGCCCAAAGTTTGGATCGTCGCCGCGTTCGAACCGCCGCAACAAGCGATTCCGGTCGCGCATCGGTTTTACGGTTACGTTCGCAAACAAACGCACGATGTATTCATCATCCTCGACGGAATGGAACTGCGCGGCACCTTGCACACCGCCGGTGAGTTCGATGCGCGGCGGATCATCGCCGCTTCGACTGATAGTTTTTTGCCGCTCACCAAAGCGACGATTACATTGGACGCGAACGATCAATTCGTGATTCAACAAGATACGGTGATGGTGAATGCGACGCACATTCGTTATCTCGCCAAGATCGAGCCGCCGAAATAATTCACTATGGTCATTCCGAGCGAAGCGAGGAATCTCCTCCGCTACGCGAGATTCCTCGCTTTGCTCGGAATGACAAATCCTTATTGCCACAACGCAGTGCTCAAATAACGATCCCCACCGTCCGGCAAAACCACAACCACAATCCCCGTTTCGATTTCAGCCGCGATCTGGCGCGCCGCCGCGATTGCCGCGCCCGCGCTCAAGCCGACGAACAATCCTTCCGCGCGCGCCGCGCGATGCGTTTCGCGATACGCGGCATCCGTGTCAATTGCGATGTGCCGATCCGCGATCTGCGCGTCGTAAATTCCCGGCACGATTGACGACGCCATATATTTCAATCCCTCGATCACTTGGAGTTCATCCGCCGGTTGCACTTCGATCAATTGAATCGCGCGATTCAATTCTTTCAATCGGCGTCCCGTCCCCATCAATGTTCCCGATGTCCCGACGCCCGCGACGAAATGCGTCACGCGTCCGCGCGTCTGTTCCCAAATTTCCGGCGCGGTCGTTTCATAATGCGCGCGCCAGTTCGCATCGTTGTTGTACTGATCCGCGTAAAAAAATTTTGTCGCGTCCTGCGCGAGTTCGCGCGCAACGCGAATCGCGCCATCACTGCCTTCGAGCGGATCGCTCACGATCAATTCCGCGCCGTACGCGCGCACGATCTTTTTGCGCTCGTCGCTCACATTCTCCGGCATCACGAGCGCGACGCGATAGCCCAACGCCGCGCCGACCATTGCGTACGCGATCCCGGTATTCCCCGATGTCGCGTCGAGCAAAATTTTCGCGCGCGTCATTCGCCCATCCGCGATTGCGGTTTCAAAAATCGCGCGCCCCGCGCGATCCTTCACCGATCCGCCCGGATTGAACCACTCGGCTTTGCCCAGGATTTGCACGCGCGCGTTCGGCGATGTGATCGGCACGAGCGGCGTGTTGCCGATGCGCGCGAGTAATAGTGGACAGTCAACTTTTTCAAGAGCAGGCGCGTTCATCTTCACAATCGAGAGGGTGAATGGAAGAGTGGTGAGTAGGTGAATCATCTCCCCCTCTCCCCTTCCCCCACTCTCCCCATCACCTTACGCAGGCACAGCAACCGCTTCCGGGAACGGCACGCCGCAAAATTGTTCGTAATCAATCAATTCGGTGATGCTGGGATCGTCACCGCACACCGGGCAGTGGCGATCTTTTTCAACTTTCATTTCGCGAAATTCCATCGCGAGCGCATCGAACAAAAGCAAGCGACCGATCAGCGATTCGCCTTTGCCGATGATCAACTTGATCGCTTCAATCGCTTGAATCGAACCGATGATGCCGGGCAAAACGCCGAGCACGCCGGCTTCCTGACAACTCGGCACTTCGCCGGGCGGCGGCGGCGTGGGAAACAAACACCGATAGCACGGTCCGCGTTGCGCGTCGAACACGGTCGCCTGACCTTCAAACATGAAAATAGATCCGTCCACGAGCGGCTTGCCCGCGAACACGCACGCATCGTTCACGAGATAGCGCGTCGGAAAATTATCGGTGCCGTTCAGCACGATGTCGTAATCGCGAATTACATCCGTCACGTTCGACGAGTGCAAAACGATTTCGTGTTTGATCACGCGCACATCGGGATTGAGCGCGTTGAGCGTGTCTGCCGCGCTATCGAGTTTCGGTCGCCCAATGTCGCGCGTGCGATGCAAAAGTTGGCGTTGCAAGTTAGAGAGATCGACGCGATCAAAATCCACGATGCCGAGCGTGCCAACGCCCGCCGCCGCGAGATACATCGCCGCGGGCGATCCCAATCCGCCCGCGCCGACGAGCAAAACTTTTGCGTTCAATAATTTTTTCTGTCCCGCGCCGCCGACATCCGGCAAAATGATATGCCGCGAGTAACGATATATTTGATCGTTCGTGAATCCGAACATTCCAATCTCCTGCGTACGACTTGTCACTTCGAGCGAAGCGAGAAATCTCTTTGCGTCGCGGAGATTTCTCGCTTTGCTCGAAATGACATCAAGTCTACTGCGCGCGCACCACTTGAACACGCGCGTTCAACAATCCCGCGAGTCCGGTCGCGCCATCGTTCATCACCGCCGCGTGATTCCATCGAAAGAACGGACTCGCGATGGGCGCGACCAGGTTCATCCAGAGTTTGCTCGTTTGGACTTGCCAATCGTACTGCACCATCGTTTGATCGCCTTCGCGCGTCAGCGTCCACAATCCTTTGCCTTGCAAATCGCCGAACGCTTCGAGTTCAAGCGCGCGGTGTGGCTCGACGCGAATCACGCGCGTATCGAACGAAAATCCGTACGGCAGATGCGTTTGCCAGGTTGTGCGGACAATCGTGCCGATGCCATTCGCATCGCCCGGTTTGAGAATGACAACCTTGACGACGCTTTTCCACCAGGTCGGATATTGATCGGAACGCACAATCGCGCCCCAGATTTTTTCGCTTGGCGCGTGCACGCGCCAGATAGTTGTGAATGAATATTCTGCCATTTAATTTTTCTCCGCCAACTAATTTATCCGCGAATAACGCGAATCTACGCGAATTTTCATTTTGTTCCTTCGCGCGATGCGCGTTATTCGCGGATCAATCAGTCCGCTTGCACGAATGTCCCATCGCGCAAATCGCGCAGGGCTTGTTCGATCTCGGCACGCGTGTTCATCACGAACGGACCATAGCGCGCGATTGGCTCACCGAGCGGCTTGCCGGAGATTAACAAAAATCGCGCGACCTGGTTTTCCGCGCGCACGCGCACCACATCGCCGTCGCCAAAAATCACAAGGCGCGGACTCGGCGCGCGTTGATCGTTTTCGAAAACGGCTTCGCCATCAAACACGTACGCGAACGCGGTGTGTCCACGCGCGATCGGTTGTTCGAACGCGCCGCGCGCGGGAATCGCAACATCGAGATATTCCGGGTCGGCGAAAATTTCTGTAACCGCGCCTGCCACACCATCCACCGCGCCTGCGATCACGCGCACCTTGACACCGTCGCGTTCAAATTCCGGGATGCGCGCGGATGGCACATCTTGATAGCGCGGCTTGGTCATTTTTAATTTCGCCGGAAGGTTGACCCACAACTGAAATCCCGCGAGTTCGCGTTCGTTCGCTTGCGGCATTTCTTCGTGCATAATGCCGCGCCCGGCAGTCATCCATTGCACATCGCCCGCGCCAATCGAACCCGCGTTGCCGATGCTGTCCTGGTGATTCACGTTACCCGCCAGCATATACGTTACGGTTTCGATCCCGCGATGCGGGTGCATTGGAAATCCCGCGATGTAATCCGCCGGGTTTTTCGATCCGAAATGATCGAAGAGCAAAAACGGATCGAGGTAATCGAGTTCGCGCGTCGCGATACTACGCTTGAGCCGCACGCCCGCGCCTTCGATCACAGGTTGCGGAACGACGATATCGAAAACTTTGCGTGGTTGCAAAGCCATCAGATTTGCCTCAATTCAATTCTAGCGTGATCACATCACGAAAAGCAATCAGGTTTCTCCACTGCCGGAAAAGAACACGGATGATCAAAAAACTGAAACTCGCAAGTACCGGTGAACACGCGTGTCACCGGCTACGCGGCAATCTTCACTTTAGCGTGAACCATATCAGGTTCAATTTCAATGCCATTATTCCACAACTCGTACTCACTCAAATCAGTGTCGTCATCCCAGGATACACCATATCCGCCCGGATCAACTTTGACGGCTTTGAAAAACGCGTCCTGGTTCAACACCTGAAAAATTTCGCGGTGCAGAATTTGACGACAGTCGTAAATTTTTTGGATGCCGTTGATAAATGTTACGCGCAAACGTTTGCCGTCGAGCGGGATCACCGATTTTATTTTTGGTGTACCCATAGTACTACTCCAATCCAGGTAAATGATTGAACTCGTTGCTTTTCCACATTCGAAGCAATTCTTGTTGATATTGCGCGCCCCATTCTTTGACAAGTTTTTGTGCGCGCAGAGGCAAATCGCCTTCAATCATTTCGAGTGTTTGAACATCAAAGACGGCGTTGTATTCGGCATAAAGCGCGTGAAAATGCGGCACGCCATGCTCGCTCTGACTAAAGTACATCTTGATAACGACGCCGTAAAATCGCGCGATCACTGGCATGCGAATCTCCCCTGACTCATCGTTCTTTTCGACTTGGAATTTACTTTGCTTTGAGCGGGCTCAGTTTCGATCTGCCGAACGCGATGAAGCCGGCAATGCCAGCCAGGATCAGATTCATCACGATATTTTGAAATTCACCGCGCGGCAAATGCCAAACCGTTGCGCCCAGCATCAGGAGAACTAGTCCAAGCGCCGCGAAGGTTGTGAGGCGCGGTTGAATCCGGGTCAGTCCGGGCAGAATCAATCCGACTCCGGCAAGAATTTCCGCGATGCCGCTAAAGTAATGTAAGCCGGGCGGCAGTTCATACATCCAAGCCATCGGCGCTGGCAATCCAGGCGGCACAATGAAATGGACAATGCCCGTGAAGAAAAAGTAGATCCCGAGCAGGAATTGGAAAATCCACAAGACGATATTCATTCAGTCACTTTTCCTTTCGCCAAATTATATCTTTGGCATTTTCGGCATACCATCTTTTTGTTGAGTGTTACGCCGCATCACAACAAACTTACTACGCACCCTTCCCCACGCGCTCGATAAAGTACCGATGAAACCGCGGGTCGCGCGTCAGTTCGGGATGAAACGAGGTCGCGAGCAAATTGTTTTGGCGCGCCGCGACGATTGTGCCATCGTTCAATGTTGCCAACACTTGCACGCCTTTGCCGACGCGTTCCATCAACGGCGCGCGAATAAAAATCGCGTGGAACGGATGCGGCTGTCCGTTCTCGATCGCGTTCAAAACCGGGATGTCGAGATCAATTTCAAAACTATCCACCTGGCGACCAAACGCGTTGCGTTTCACTTGCACATCCATCACCGCGACGAGCGGCTGGCGCATTCCGACATCTTTCGCGAGAAAAATCATTCCCGCGCAAGTACCCCACACCGGCTTGCCTGCGTTGCACATCGCGCGAATCGGCTCGATCAAACCGTACTCGACCGCGAGTTTGCCGAACGTCGTGCTTTCGCCCCCGGGAATGATCAAGCCATCGAGCTCGCGCAATTCGCTCGGTTTACGAACCTGGGTCGCGTGCACATTCAACTCGCGCAAAATTTTTTCGTGTTCGATAAAATCGCCTTGCAGGGCGAGGACGCCGATTCTCATTGCAAGTTATCCACTTTGAATATCGTAAATGGTAATTGGTAAGTGGTAATTACCACTTACCAATTACCATTTACCAACCACGCACCGCCAACTGTTCCTTTTCCGGAATCGAACGCACCGCGAGACCGCTCATCGGTTCGCCAAGTCCGCGCGACACTTTGGCGATGATGTCCGGATCGTTGTAGTGCGTCGTCGCCTCGACAATCGCTTTCGCGCGATTTGCCGGATCGCCGGACTTGAAAATGCCGGAGCCGACGAACACACCATCCACGCCGAGTTGCATCATCAACGCGGCATCGGCGGGCGTCGCGATTCCACCGGCGGCAAAATTCACGACCGGCATTCGTCCCAGTTCCGCCGTCTCTTTCAACAATTCGTACGGCGCGCCGAGTTCTTTCGCGACGCGCATCAATTCATCGGGACGCATATTTTGAATGCGGCGAATTTCGCCCAGCACGGCGCGCGCGTGCCGCACCGCTTCGACGACATCGCCCGTCCCGGCTTCGCCTTTCGTGCGAATCATCGCCGCGCCTTCGCCAATGCGGCGCAGGGCTTCGCCCAGGTTGCGACAACCGCACACGAACGGCACGGTGAAATCATTTTTGTTGATGTGATTTTCTTCATCCGCCGGCGTCAACACTTCGCTCTCGTCAATGTAATCCACGCCCAACGCTTGCAAAACCTGGGCTTCGACAAAATGTCCGATGCGCGCTTTAGCCATTACCGGGATCGAAACCACTTGCATAATTTCGACAATCTTGTTCGGGTCCGCCATTCGCGCGACGCCGCCTTCGCGCCGAATGTCGGCGGGGACGCGTTCGAGCGCCATCACCGCGCACGCGCCGGCGTCTTCCGCGATCTTGGCTTGCTCCGCATTCGTTACATCCATAATCACGCCGCCCTTGAGCATTTGCGCGAGTCCAACTTTAACTGCCCACGTTCCGATTTGTTTCTCAGCCATCTCTGCCTCCGATTTGGTAAATGGTAAATTTCAAAATACCATTTACCTTATTTTTTCCGAAACGTCAATTTCCAATCCGTGTCATTCACGCGCTCGCAACCGAGCACGGTGTGTCCTTCGTTCGTCATTGATTTCGGAACATTCGTCGCGGACTCGTCATTGTCCACGACGACTTGCAAAACCTGGGACGCGTCCAACATTTCGAGCGCGAGTTTCGATTTGACGAATGTGTACGGACACACTTCGCCTTTCAAATCAAATTCAAAATCTGGTTTGATATTTTCCGGCGTCGAAATGATATTGGGATTCCACCTGCTCATCACAATCTCCAATCTCTTATTCGCTCAATCTCTATTCGAGAGGCAAACCGCGCACGCGAAACCAATCATTCATCGAACCATCGTAATTTCGCACACGCGGATAGCCGAGCAGTTTCAACATCGTGTACGAATGAGCCGAGCGCGCGCCCGCCGCGCAGTACACGACGATTTCTTTTTCCGGCGTCGCGCCAACTGTGATGAGTTGATCGCGCAAGGTTGCCGCGTCCTTGAAGGTCTGCGTTTGCAGATCGAGCGCGGCATCGTACGGCAAATTCACCGCGCCGGGAATGTGTCCGCCGCGATACTCGTCCGCTGTTCGCACATCGAGCAAAACCAGGTCTGGGCGCGCGGAATTTTCTTGAATCCACTCGGCGGTCGCGCGCGTTGCCGTGTCCGCGCGCGCGCGGTAATCGGCAGGCGCAATCGTCGGCGACTCGCGCGAGATTGGCGCGTTCGCGTTTTTCCACACCGCCCAACCGCCGTGCAAAATTTTTACGTCGCGATGTCCGCTGGATTGTAAAACCCAAAACGTAATTGCCGCGAGTTGCCCGGTCCACTCATCGTAAATGATGATCGGTGAATCGTTGGCGATGCCGCGCGCGCCGAGCGCGTTCGCAATCGCTTCGAGCGCGGCGAGATCGGCAATGCCATTCCCGTACACAAAAAATTCGCGCGTCGGATCGAGCGCGAGCGCATTGGGGATGTGTCCCATCCGATAGCCAATCGGCAAACGC
>JACRPR010000230.1 GCA_016223105.1 Chloroflexota bacterium
ACCACACGAACGCGAGCGCGATCCAAAACGCGCGCAGAAAAATCGCGAGCGTTCCATGCATCTCCGCCGGCAAACTGCCCGGCAGGTAGAGATACACATTGCTGAACAGCACAATCGCGATCAGCATATTGACGAGCGCGAGCATCCACGCTTTTTTCTGCCAGCGCGCCGCCGCCGATTTTTCCGGCAAATTTTTTTGAATTTCGATCAGCGTTTTTTGAATCTCGCCCTTGAGCGTTTTGATTTCGCGTTCGAGTACTTGAATCCGTTGTTCCATTTGTTCGGATGTCATCAGAACCTCTCTATCTGTGGCGCGGGCGGCTCGCCCGCACTGCGACGGGCGAGCCGCCCGTGATACAGCCACCTTCACTTTAACGCGATTTGATCCGTCGCGCCGTTGCAGAATTATTGCAAAAAAATTCGCCGCGCGTTTACGCGGGCGAATAAAAATAACCGCGCCCGCGCACCGTCCGAATTAATTCCGGCGCGTTGGGTCCGGCTTCGAGTTTTTGCCGCAAGCGAAACACCGCCGAGCGAATCACATTCTCGACCGTCCACTTGTCCATATTTTGATAGCCGAGCGCGGTCGCGGCGATTTGATTGCACGACAAGACCTGGTTCGGTTGATTCATCAGCGCGACCAAAATTGAAACTTCGCCCTCGGTCAGTTCGACGCAGTATGGCGGATCCGTTTTGATCGTAACGATGCGTTTGGTGTGGTCGAGTTCGAGCAGGTTTTCATCGCGCGCCGCGGCGAGGGGCGCGCCGGCGAGTGTCGGCGGGTTCTCCGGCTCGCGCAATTGCTCCATCACATCGCCGATCATACTCAGCAAAGTTTGCCGGCGTTGTTGTTGTGCGCGTTCTTGCAGTGCTTTTGAAATCACCAAAAATAAATCTTCCGATTTGCACGGCTTGAGCAAATAATCCACCGCGCCGATTTTGACCGCGGTGATCGCGCTCTCCGCGCTCGCGTGTGCGGTCAACACAATCATCAACAAATCGCGCCGCAACGCGCGCGCGTGGCGCATAAGCGCGACGCCGGACATTCCCGGCAAAATCAAATCCAGGAGCATCAAATCGTACGCGATGCCCTCGATTTTTTTCAACGCGATTTCGCCGGTTGCCGCTTCGTCAACCTGGTATCCTTTGAGGCGAAGCAATTTGGCAATCGGCGCGCGCACGGCATTGTCATCGTCCACGACGAGCAAGCGCGCGGTGATTTCACTGGGTTGCGTTGGAGAAAGTGCAGACATCCTGCAATCAGTATCGTTGTCATTGCGAGCGAAGCGAAGCAATCCAAGTTGGAGATTGCTTCGCTTCGCTCGCAATGACACTACCAAATTTATTTTCCGCGCCACGATGTGCGCGCGTCGTTTTCAACTTGGCGCAAAATGGCTTGCCGTTGATACAAGCCCCAGCCAATCGCGATGATACACACAACCAAAGCAAATGTTTCTAACATCGTTCACCTCTCAAAAAAACACTGTGCACTTTGTGGTGCGGGCTTTCTAGACCGCTTCAGCGGCTTGAAAAGCCGCGCCACTTGAAAACAAAACCCGCTTCGAGCAACCGAAGCGGGAAACTATCCGCGATGATGCAAGCGAGATTGTGTCTTCGGCGGCTCGGCGACCATTGTCGGCAGTGACTTTAGGTCCGTAGCTTTGCGTCCCCGGCTTTCGCCGGGTTTGCCATTGTCGGAGTGCGTTGTGATTAACCTACCTGCATTATACGGAACGCTCCCAAGTTACAGAATAGGATAATCCGGCTAGTATCAGAGAACCATCAGCGCACCACATCGCGCAACGCCGCGTCCACGTCGCTAAACTTGAACGCGTAACCCAGTTCCAACAAACGATGCGGAACTTGGCGTTGTCCACTCAACAACAACAATTCCGCGAGTTCGCCGAGCGCGAGTTTCAGCGCGAAACCGGGCGTCGGAAAAATCGCGGGGCGATGCAACACGCGACCGAGCGCGCGCGCAAAATCGCGATTCGTGACTGGGTTCGGCGCGGACAAGTTGAACGCGCCGCGCGCGGAATCGTTCTCGATCAAAAAGCGAACCGCGCGAATGTGATCCGCGAGATGAATCCACGGCACGTACTGCTTGCCACTGCCCAGCGCGCCGCCGATAAAAAATCGAAACGGCAACGCGAACCAGGGAAGCACGCCATCGCGAAAACTCAACGGCAAGCCGGTGCGAATGACGACGCGGCGGACGCTGAACGATTCAACTTCGCGCGTTGCGTTCTCCCACTCGACACAGACGCGCGCGAGAAAATCATTTCCCGGCACGACATCTTCGGTGATCAATTCATCGCCGCGCGGACCGTAATAACCAACCGCCGATGCTTGAATGAGCGCGCGCGGTTTTTCGCGCGCGCGATGAATCGCGTCCACAATCGCACGCCCGGCATTGGTGCGGCTCTCCAAAATCGCGCGGCGCCGCGACGCCGTCCACGGAATCGGCGGAATCCCGATACTGGCTCCGGCGAGATTGACGATCACGGTTTCGGCAGTAATGAGCGAACTCCAACCCGCGCTGGTGCGCGCGTCCCAGGTTTCGACGCGCGCGTCGCGCAAATTTTTCGCGCGCGCCGGATAGCGGCTCAGAAAAATTGTTTCGCTTCCCGCGCCGCGCAATTCTTGCGCGAGCGCGCGACCGAGAAAACCGGTTCCGCCGGTAATAATTACGCGTCTCATTTCGACCTCCTCCAAAATTTCCCGGGTGGATTGACGCAAGATACAAAAACAACCGGGATTTGTCAACCGTTGATGCGCCGCGTGTCCCGGCTCTGATAAATTTATGGTTCTCCGGGAATTAGTGGGGTTAGTCGCGTAGCATAGCGCCTTGTGCGCGTACTTTTCCATTTCAACGCCCACAAGGGGCTATGCTACCCCACTAATTCCTGAAGAGCCAAATTTATTACACGCGCAATCAATGTGCCGTTGACCCGGCTTTGGTGCAAGTGGTATAATGCGCGCGTAGGGTAAATTGAAAATTCGCCCCACGCATCAAGGAGCAGAAATGCACATCCGATTTGCCTTGCTTGTCCTGGTTACACTAGTCGCGTGCGCGACGCCGCAAGCCGCGCCGCCGACGCAACCGCCCTTGCCGACGGTTGGTTTGCCAACGCTCGTTTTGCCCACGCCGATTCCGCCCACGCGCACGCCGACACTTGCGCCCACGAGCGCACCGAGTCCGACTTTGCTCGTGCCGACCGCCGCGAGCATGCGCCCCGGGATCGCGGTAACCGCGACACCATTGATCGCGCCGACCGCGACGCGCGTCCCGCCGACTCCAACTATCGCGGTCGCGCCCGGCTTGTACGTTACGAATTTACGCACCGTGCCGGATCCGCCCGTGCGCGGCGAGATCGAATTTCACGCGACGTTTTTGAACGCGACGAGCGCGCCGCAAAATTATCGCTGGGTCGTGTTCATTTACAAAGCCGATGCGCCGAACAAATCGTTCGGGCAAACAACGCAAACGACGAGCGCGATCCCACTCGGCACGTCCGAACAAAAATCGCTCGGTTCGTGGCGACTCGGACCCGGCGGCGGCTGTGAATTCTTTTTCGCGCGCGTCGCGTTTTTCAACGAAAGCAACAATCCGATTCCCTTCACCGCGCCGAACGGCAAGGTGTTTGAAAAAACATTCAGTCTGTGTTGATCACGTCGAGACGTTGACCGGCAAATGACACCGTTGGATTCGACGCTTTAGCGGGTGGCTAGGAGTTTGTCTGAGAACCCCGTAGCATAGCCCCTTGTGCGTTTTTTGCGCGACTCGACGCAATTTTCCGAACGCCCACGAGGGGCTACGCTACCGCTCCGACAGACGGCTAGTCGAACGCGCCACCGCGTAAACGCGCGATTCCGTCAACGTCTCGATAATTTTTCAAAAAATTTTTATATAAATTCATCCCCCATTGACATTTGCGCGGTTTGGTAATACAGTTTCCGCCACGTTTGTTTTGAGAACACGACACAGGAAAATTCAATGGCAGTTCCGCCAACCCTTCCGCCCGAAGCGCCCGAACAACTCGACGCGCCTGCCGCGTCCCGGCGCGCGCGGCGCGCGCGTCCTTCGTTCCTCCAACAACAATTCAATCCCGCGATCAATCTGCTGAATCGGCTCAAGTTTCCGCAAAAATTCGCGCTGATCAGTTTCCTCTTCGCCCTGCCGCTCGCGCTCGTGATGGGCTTGCTCATTTTCGAACTCAACTCGAGCATTGATTTCGCGCAACGCGAGCGCAACGGCATCGCGTACTTGCGCCCGCTCCGCGTATTGTTCGAGGCGACGTTGAACGCGCGCATCACCGAACAAGAATTTCAAAACGACCGCGCGTTACTCGACGACATTCAACGCGCGCGCACCCAAGTCGAAGCGAGCTTCCGCGCGCTCGAAAACTCCGACCGGCAACTCGGCGCGAATTTGAAAACCGCGCCGCGTCTGCGCGCGCTCGCGACGAATTGGGACGCGCTGAAAAAGCTCGCGCCGGCGCGCGAGAGCAACGCGGTGGACGAGGCGTACATCCAACTCATCGCGGATGTGCGCGCGTTGACCGCGACCGTCGGCGACACGTCGAACCTGATTCTGTCGCCCAAGTTGGACACGTACTATTTGATGGACGCGATCCTGTTGAAATTGCCGGAAGGACAGGATTTGATCGCGCAGACTTTGACGCTCGATGTGCCCGCGCTTGCGAAACAAGGTTCGACCGCCGGACTCGCGCGCACGTCCACGTTGATCGGTTTGTTGCAAGCGAACGTCAACGCGACGCAACACGGCATCGCGATCGCGTTTCAAGATTCCGCGAATCAACGCGCGCTCGAAACGCCGCTCCGCCGCGCGATTGAAACGACGAATAATTTTATTGGGCAGGTCGGTTTGTTGTGGAACACGCAAGGCAACGAGGCGAACGCCGCCGCGCATCGCGTTGCCGGGGCGACCGCTCTGCAAACCAGTTTCAATTTGTGGGATCTCTCCGCGAACGAACTCGACGCGCTTTTGCAAACGCGCATTGACACGTTGAATCAGCAACGCGCGATTGCGATTGGTCTGACAACGGTTGTGCTTGCGCTCGTCGTGTATTTGTGGATCGCGTTTTATCTCGCGGTGATGCGAACCGTGTCGGGACTCGAAGCCGCGTCGAAACGCATGGTCAGCGGCGATTTGAGCGGCGCGATCCGGCTCGACAATCGCGATGAACTGGGTCAGATTGTCGCCGCGTTTAACGAGATCGCGTCCGCGCTCGTTTCATCCAGCGCGTATCGCCAAGCGATTGTGGACAGCGCGGCAGACGGCATCGTCACGACCGATGAGACCGGCGTGTTGATTTCGTTCAATCCGGCGGCGGAGCAAATTTTCGGTTTCACGGCAGACGCGATCATCGGCAAGAAAATCGACGCGCTGGTGCCGGCGGCAAGCGCACTGCTCCAAACTCTCAGCGCCGAATCAAAAATGCGCGTGGAACAGCGCGAGGCGGCGGGCAACCGCAAAGATGGAACGCAATTTCCGCTCGACTTGGCGATCACGCACGCGCAGGTCGGTGAACGCAAATTATTCATCGCGCTGATGCGCGACATTACCGAACGCAAACGCGCGCTGGTCGAATTGCAACTGGCGAAAGACGCGGCGGAGCAAGCGAACGACGCGAAAGGCACATTCCTCGCGAACGTGAGTCACGAACTTCGCACGCCGCTCACGTCCGTCCTGGGATTTGCGCGCATCATTCAAAAACGGTTGGACGAAATTATTTTGCCGCGCGTCGCGCTCGATGATCGCAAAGTCGAACGCGCGGTGAACCAGGTGCGCGACAATCTCGGCATCATCTTGTCCGAAGGCGAACGACTCACCGCGCTGATCAACAACGTGCTTGATCTCGCCAAGATCGAAGCGGGCAAAGTCGAATGGCATATGCGCCCGCTCTTGATGCAAGACGTGATCAAACAAGCGACGGCGGCGACGAGTTCGCTGTTTGAGGCGCGCGCGATCAAATTGAACGTGGATGTGCAGTCCGATTTGCCGGAAACACTCGGCGATCATGATCGGCTCGTCCAGGTTGTCATCAATTTGATTTCGAACGCGTTCAAATTTACCGAGCAAGGATCGGTTACGTGTCGCGCGACGCGCGACGATGGCGCGATTCGCGTGAGTGTGATTGATAGCGGCATCGGCATCGCGCCAAGCGATTACGGCAAAGTGTTCGAGCAATTTGTCCAGGTCGGCGACACGCTGACGAACAAACCGATGGGCACCGGGTTGGGCTTGCCGATCTGCAAACAAATCGTCGAACATCACGGCGGCAAAATCTGGGTCGAGAGTGAAATCGGCAAAGGCAGTACGTTCGCGTTCACTCTGCCGATCACCGCGTCCGCGCTCGAAACCGCGACGCGCGAATTGCATGTGCCGACGATCAACGTCAACGCGCTCGTCTCGCAACTCAAAGCGCACATCACGAGCGCGACCGCGACGCAATCGGCGGAGGCGCGCACGATCCTGGTTGTGGATGATGACGCGAGCATTCGCGAATTACTGCGCCAAGAATTGGAAGCGCAAGGATATCGCGTGCGCCAAGCGCGCGATGGTCGCGAAGCGTTGGCGGAAGTGAAACGCGCGCGCCCCGATCTGATCATTCTCGACGTAATGATGCCGGAGTTGAGCGGCTTTGATGTCGCCGCCGTTTTACGCAACGATCCCGAAACGTTGACGATTCCGATTGTGATTCTTTCGGTGATGCAAGACAAGGAGCGCGGTTATCGGCTCGGAGTAGATCGCTATTTCACCAAGCCGATGGACACCCAAGTATTGGTGCACGAAATCGGCGCGTTGTTGGCACAGGGTGCATCGCACAAAAAAGTTTTGGTCGTGGATGAAGACGCCGCGACGGTCAAGACGTTGGCGGATGCGTTGCAATCCCAGGGTTACACCGTAACCGCCGCGTACACCGGGAACGAAGGGATCGAACGCGCGGTCGCGGAACAACCCGACCTGGTGATCGCGCGGTCGGTGTTGTCGGAGAAACACAATCTCGTCAAGACATTGCGGTTCGACAAAAATCTCGAAAAGATTTTCTTTTTATTGTTTGAGTAACCGTCATTGCGAGCGAAGCGAAGCAATCCCCAATCGCGCGTGGAGATTGCTTCGCTTCGCTCGCAATGACAATTCCCCAAGGAGCAACCGTGAGCAACAAAATCCTCATCGTAGACGATGAAGCGCACATTCGATTATTGATCGAGCAGACGCTCGAAGAGTTGGAAGACCAGGGCGTTGAAATTATGACGGCGGACAATGGCGCGGACGCGCTCGAAATCATCAAACGCGAAAAACCAGGTCTCGTTTTTCTCGACGTGATGATGCCCAAGATGAACGGCTTTGACGTGTGTCAAAAAGTCAAACGCGAATTGGGAATGAGCGACATTTATATCGTGATGCTGACCGCGAAAGGGCAAGAATTTGATCGGCAACGCGGCGAGCAAGTCGGCGCGAATGTGTACATGACCAAACCGTTCGACCCGGACGAATTGCTCGCGAAGGCGACACAGGTGCTGGGCTTGTGAGCAGTAGACGCCAATTGCAAATCACCAAAGTAAAGATCAATGCGGTAACGATCATTTCCGTTACCGGCAGTGTGGACGCGTTGACCGCGCCGATGCTCGCGGAATATCTCGCGCGCGAAATCCAAAACCCCAATCCGAACCTGGTGATTGATTTTGCGGAACTCGATTACACGAGTAGCGCGGGCTTGCGCGTGCTCCTCAGCGCGGTCAAAGCCGCGCGCGCGCGCGGCGGCGATGTGCGACTCGCGGCAATGCAAACCAACGTCGCCAAAATTTTTGAAATGAGCGGATTCAACGCGATTCTCAAAGTGTACCCCGACCGCGCGCGCGCGGTCGCGAGTTTTGCCGCGTAAAGTTTTGAAATGCAGTTTTTGAATCTTCGCCTCAAGCAAACCCCGCACAAGGTCGCGCCCGATCCGAGCGCAATGTCGGTGAGTCAGCTCCTCGGTGATTACGCGTTGCCGATTTCGATTCGCGCGGTCAACAGTTTGCCGCACGATGCGCGGCAACGCATTTATCGGATGCTCATTCCGCCAAGTTTGCTAACGCGCGTCGGCATCAACCCGATCACCTGGCGCGCGACGGAAACCGGCGCGTGCATCGAGTTGGACGCCGCGCCGGATACCGGCTCAGTAAAAATTATCATTCGCGATTCCGCTGATTCGTCCGACGCGTTTTTCACGCTCGACCTCTCCGATAATTCGTTCAACGGAATTGATTTACATTTCCTCTTGCTCAGCGATCCGGCGAGCGAACGCTTTCGCACCGATGTTGACGCGCAGGGGCACGCGACCTTGTTCGGCACGACGTACCGCAATCGCGCGGAAGAGGAACGCGCGATGCGCGCAGGACTCGCGCCCGCGCAAATTCGCGCGAGTCTCGGTATGTCGCAAGTGGTCTTGCATCAACTCGACGCGTTTCTCACTTTTTTATCGCATCACGCGATTTCGCTCGAACCGCTCACCTACGCGTCGGCGTGGGTTTTTGAACGGCGCGGTTTTGCGTATATGCGCGGGCACAAATTGATGGACGACATCGAACGCGAATTTCAAGCCGGCGGAAAATTGCGCGCCGCGCTCGACGGCAGTACGCCGTTTCGCCAGCCCGATCAATGGCAAACAATTCGCGGACGCACATGGGCGATTCACGATGGCATTCTCGAAGCGATGGACGCGCGCTGGAACGATTTACGAATGGTCAAGCAAGTCGGCAAACACGCGGGCGTCAACACCGCGCCGGGCGTGCCGTACTAGTGCGTGAGACCCTAAGGGTTTTTGGAAACCCTTAGGGTCTCCGATAGGTAACTCAATGAGCCAAAAATTTAGAATCGCGCGCGCGGCGGAATTGGAATCGCTCGGCGTTCTGCGCGATTTCATTCACGACCAATGTGCGCGCGCGGGCATTGACGACGCGACGACGTACGAATTGAAACTCGCCGCCGATGAAGCATGCACGAACATCATCACGCACGGGTACGCGCAGATGAATCCTGGGTCGCTCATTCTCGATCTCGAAATAGACGCGCACCAGGTCGTTTTGCGAATTACCGATTTCGGACATCCCTTCGAACCGAGCGAACCGATCGCGCCGGATGTGCAAGCCGCGCTCGACGATCAACCGACGAGCGGGTTTGGTTTATTTTTTATTTACAGCGTGATGGATGCGGTAGATTATCGCGCGACCGAAGAAGGCAATTGTTTGATGCTCACCAAACGCCGCGCGCCCAAGGTTGTCCCGGTATGACGACGAACGATCATCTCACCCTACAACGTTTACTCGACCGGCGCGATGCCGCGACTTTGCTGAACGCGATTCACGCGTCCGCGCCGCACATCGCGCTCGCGCTCGCGCGCGCCGATGGAACGATTTTTGTCAGCACCGAAAACTGGGACGCGGCGCAAATTGATCTGACCGGTCTGCGCGATCAAATCGAAACGCGCGAACAATTCCGCTTGTATCCCCTGCGCGCCGACGCGCACTTGCTCGGCGCGCTCGTCGCGTGTGGCGCATCGCCGACGCAAAATTTTTCGCTCGAACACGCGCTTCACACCGGCTTGACGACGATTCTCGCGCACGCGCGCGCGCGCCGCGAGGTCGCGCATGAAGCATTGGAGCGGTATCGCGAAATCAATTTGATGTATCGCGTCAGCGAAACGATTGGCGCGTCGTTCGATGCGAACGCGATTCCGCAAATGATTCTCGACGAAAGTCAGCGCGTCATTCACGCGGACGCGGGTGTGGTGATGCTCGCGAGCGACGCGGGTTGGCAAGTCAAAGCGTGTGCGGGCGTGGACAATGAGTTGAACGATTTACTGTCCGCGCCGATCAGCCAGACCTGGTTCGCGGACAAGCCCGCGATCATCACCGATCTGCGCGACGCCCTGCCAACCTATCGCGCGATTTTGTGGAGTCCGCTTCAAGCGCAGGATCATTTTCTCGGCGGCATTTTGTTGGGACGCAAAGACGGCGCGGTGTTCACCGCGAGTGATGAAAAATTGTTGAGCGCGCTCGCGCGCCAAGCCGCGGTCGCGCTTGAAAATACGCGCTTGCATCAAGCCGAACTCGACAAACAAAGAATGCAACACGAACTGCAACTCGCGTACGATGTGCAAGCGAGTTTGATTCCCGGCGCGACGCCGGAATTGTCGGGCTGGGATTTCGCGGCGTACTGGCAACCCGCGCGCGAAGTTGCCGGTGATTTTTATGATTTTTTTGCGGGCGGGACGACCCCGCCCCTACAAAACATCGTCATCGCGGATGTGTCGGACAAGGGAATGCACGCCGCGTTGTTTATGGCGTTAACGCGCAGTACCGTGCGCGCGAGCGCGCTGTCCGCGCCATCGCTCGCCGAAGGCATTACGCAAGCGAATCGTTTGCTCTGCGCCGATGCGACCGGCGGAATGTTCGTTACGTTGTTTTGCGCGCAGATCGATCCGCGCAAAAACGAGATCACGTACGTCAACGCGGGACACAATCCGCCGTTGATCTATCGCGCGCGCGACCGGGAATTGATCGAACTCACGCGCACCGGCATCATGCTCGGCTTTATGGAGGGATTCGCGTTTCAACAACGCGCGGTCGCACTCGCGGAAAATGATTTCATCCTGTTTTACACCGACGGCGTAACCGAAGCGCTCAACGCGCACGAGGAACAATTCGGCGAAGCGCGTTTGCGCGCGGTGATGCTCGATCATCCGCACGCGTCGCCCGGCGATTTGCTTGCCGCGTTGCAAAACGCGTTGCGCGAATTTATCGGCGACACCGCGCCGTTCGATGATATTACGATTGTGATCGCGAAACTATTATAGTTATTGATCCGCGAATCACGGGAATCTTCACGAATTGTATTCGCGTGATTCGCGGATCAATCGAGGCAATCGTGTTTTGGTTGGAGCGCAAACGCAAGTGAAAGCAAAAGCAAGTTCAACGCGCGCGTCGAAAAAAACGCACCCGCGCACACGCCAACGCGTCGGCAGTGCGCGCCCGCGCGCGGATCAACTTTCCGCCGCGCTCTTTCAGATCGCGGATGCCGCGAGCGCGGCGCAAAATCTGCAAGAATTTTACGCGACGATTCATCGCATCGTCGGCAAATTAATGTACGCCGAAAATTTCATCCTGCAGGTGTACGACGACGCGACGCAAATGGTCAGTTATCCGTACGTCGTGGATACGACCGGCGAATTGCGCGCGGTGCGTCCTGTGCCGCTCGCCAAAATTCGCAAAGGATTTGCGATCCGCGTTTTGCAAACCGGCGCGACGCTCCACATTGGGCGCGCGCAAATGGACGCGCTGGTTCAGCGCGGCGAGGTCGCGAGCATCGGCGCGGACGCGGAAGATTGGGTCGGGGTGCCCCTCAAGATCGAAGGGCGCACGCTGGGCGTCCTGGTCGTGCAGAGTTATCGCGCGGACATTCGTTACCGCGCCGCCGATGTGCGCGTCCTCGAATTTGTCGCGCAACACATCGCGATCGCGCTCACCCGCGCGCGCGCGCTTGAAGAGACGCGGCAACGCGTCGCGGAATTGCAAATCATCAACAGCGTGCAACAAGGTCTCGCGTCGCAACTCGATATGCAAGCGATTTACGATCTCGTCGGCGAAAAGATTCGCGATTTGTTCAATGCCCAGGTTGTGATGATCTCGACGTACGACCACGCGACCAAGACCGTCGCGCATCGGTACGCGATTGAACGCGGCACGCGCATCTACGCGCCGGGCGCGCATCCGCCCGGCGGATTTCGCGCGCGGATCATCGAAACGCGCGAACCTTTGCTCGTCAACACGAACGTCGTTGAACAAGCCGGAAAAATGAGCCAGCCGACTTTGCCGGGAACCGAGTCGCCCAAATCCTGGCTCGGCGTGCCGATGCTGATCGGCAACGATGTGATCGGCGTAATGAGTTTGCAAAATCTCGACCGTGAAAACGCGTTCAGCGAATCGGACGTGCGGCTGTTGCAAACGCTCGCGTCTTCGATGAGCGTCGCGCTTGAAAATGCGCGCCTGTTCGCGGAGACGAATCAACGCGCCGCCGAACTTGCGATCATCAACAACGTCGGCGCGGCGCTCGCGCAACAGCTCGAATTGCAACGCGTGATCGAACTTGTCGGCGAAAAAATTCGCGATGTGTTCGACGCGCAAGCGGTCGGCATCGCGTTGCACGATCAAAAGCACAAACAAATTTTGTACCCGTACACCTGGAATCGCGGCAAGCGACTCGATTTACCCTCCGGCAAGGTCGGCGGCTTGGGCGGGCATGTCATCAAGACCCGGCAACCGCTCGTCATCAATCGCGATTTCGCGCAACGCGCCGCCGAATATCGTTCGCGCTTGATGACCGGGCCCGATTATCCTCAAGCCGGCGTGTACGTGCCGATCCTGATCGGCGAAAATGTGCTCGGCACGCTCACCTTGTTGAACTATGAACGCGAAAATGTTTTTGCCGATTCCGATGTGCGGCTGATCGAAACGATTGCCGCGAATATGGGCGTCGCGATTCAGAACGCGCGCTTGTTTGAAGAATTGCAAGTATCACTCACGACAACGACGCGCCTTGCGGAATTGAGCGCGCAAATGTTGACCGCGACGACGGTCGAAGAGACTGCACGATTTGTAACGCGCGCGTTGCAACAAGCGTTCGCCGCCGATGTCGTTTCAGTTGATCTGCTCGAAGCGAACGGAGAATTTCGTTACTGGGACAGCGCGGGTTTGCCGGAAGAATTTTATCAACGTGGTCAACCGCGCCCGGATGGTTTGACGCGGCGCACGATGGATTTGGCGGAGCCGCTCATTATTCAAACGCCGGAATTGCTCAGCCCCGCGACGCGCGCGCTCGGCGTGCAATCCACGATCGCGCTTCCCCTGCGCGATGAAAAATCAAGTCTGGGTGTCCTCTTCCTCAACTATCGCGCGGCGCGCGAATTTGATCAACGCGAGATCGACGCGCTCTCCTTGTTCGCGAATCAAACCGCGCTCGCGGTGAAACGGTTGCGCTTGATCGAAGAAACGCAACAGCGCGCCGCCGAACTCGCGATCATCAACGGAATGGGCGACGCGCTCGCCGGGCAAATCGAATTGGACGCGCTGATTCAACTCGTCGGCGACAAACTGCGCGCCACCTTTCGCGCGGACATTGTGTACATCGCCTTGTTGGATCGCGCGGCGAACTCGATTCGCTTTCCGTATTTTAACGAACACGGTCACGCGCGCGCCGAGCCGCCGCTCGCGTTTGGGCAGGGACTCACTTCAAAAATTATCGAAACGCGCCAGCCCTTGTTGATGAATCAAGACCTGGAGAAAAAACGGAGCGAACTCGGCGTCGCGCGGCAAGGCACGCCGGCGCGCGCGTATCTCGGCGTGCCGATCCTGGTTGGCGATGAAGCGATTGGCGTGATTAGCGTGCAAAGCACCGCGCAAGAAAATCGGTTTGGCGACGCGGAGCAACGTTTGTTGACGACGATTGCCGCGGGCGTCGGCGTCGCGATGGAACGCGCGCGCTTGTATCAAACGACGCAAAGTCACAAACAATATTTCGAGGCGCTCGTGCAAAACAGTCCGGTCGCGATTGTAACGATTGATCTCGGCACGCGCGTCACTGAATGGAATCCGGCGGCTGAGCGTTTGTTCGGTTACACGCGCGCTGAAGCGATTGGTAATGACATTGACGACCTGGTCGCGCGCGAGGAAACCTTGCACGCGGAAGCAATCGGCTATTCGCAACGCGGCATTATGCAGGGTGGAATTTTTCACGCGGCGACCAAACGCCAGCGCAAAGATGGTTCGCGCGTGGACGTGGATATGTGGGGCGTGCCGATTTTTTCTGGCGAGCAACGCGTCGGCGTGTACGCGATGTACGTGGACATTACCGAACTCGAACACGCGCGCCGCGACGCGATTGCCGCGAACGACGCCAAGAGCGCATTCCTCGCGACGATGAGTCACGAAATTCGGACGCCGATGAACGCAATTATCGGAATGAGCGGACTCTTGCTCAACACCGACCTCACGCGCGATCAACGCGAGTTCGCCGAGATCGTTCGCAACAGCGGCGAAGGTCTGCTCACGATCATCAACGACATTCTCGACTTTTCAAAAATCGAAGCCGCGAAAATGGAATTGGAACGCGCGCCGTTCGATCTGCGCGACGCGCTGGAATCATCGCTCGACCTGGTCGCCGCGACCGCCGCGGAAAAAGGTCTCGACCTGGCATGCGTGATCGAAGACGGCGCACCGCCCGCGATCATCGGCGATGTTACGCGCTTTCGCCAAATTCTGCTCAACCTGTTGAACAACGCGGTCAAGTTTACGGAACGCGGCGAAGTTGTCTTGGAGGTTGGAAGTTGGAAGTTGGAAGTTGGATCGGCGACTCCAACATCCAACATCCAACATCCAACCTCCAATCTCCATTTTTCCGTTCGCGACGCCGGCATCGGCATTCCGCCGGATCGCATTGACCGGCTGTTTCAATCGTTCACCCAGGTTGACGCTTCGACGACGCGCAAGTACGGCGGCACCGGGCTGGGTCTCGCGATCAGTAAACGCCTGGTCGAGTTGATGGGCGGCGCGATGTGGGTCGAAAGCGCGAGCGGCATCGGCACAACGTTTCATTTTACGGTTCCGTTCCCGGTCGCGCCGGAATTTACGCCGCGCGCGCGCGCGCCGCGCGATCACTCGCGCTTGACCGGCAAACGATTGTTGATCGTGGACGACAACGCGACGAATCGGCGCATCCTGGTTTTGCAAACACGCGGCTGGGAAATGATCCCACGCGATACTGCGTCGCCGCGCGAGGCGTTAGCGTGGATTCAAAATAACGAACCATTCGATCTAGCGATTCTCGATATGCAAATGCCGGAAATGGACGGTATGCAACTCGCGCGCGCGCTTCGCGAACAGCGCGACGCGCGCGCGTTGCCGCTCGTGATGTTTTCATCGCTCGGGCAACGCAACGCGGAAACCGACGCACTCGGCTTTGTCGCGTTTTTGAAAAAGCCGCTCAAGCAATCGCAACTGCTCGACGCGCTGATCGGCATTTTCGGCGCGCGCGAACCCGCGCCGCAAACATCGGTCGCGCCGCACCTCGACACGGAAATGGCAACGCGAAGCCCATTGCGAATTTTGCTCGCGGAAGATAACGCGGTGAATCAAAAACTCGCGTTGCGATTATTGGCGCAACTCGGTTA
Source organism: Chloroflexota bacterium (assembly GCA_016223105.1). Lineage (GTDB taxonomy): Bacteria > Chloroflexota > Anaerolineae > UBA4142 > UBA4142 > JACRPR01. Next base: position 15,237 of record JACRPR010000230.1, read on the forward strand.
TCGCGCGGATGTTGCGGCGAACGGCATCGAAACACTTCAAGCCATCGCGCGGCAACAGTACGATGTCGTGTTGATGGATGTGCAAATGCCGGAGATGGACGGACTCGAGGCGACGCGCGCAATTCGCAAGGGCGGGGTGCCCCCGCCCCTACATCAGCCGCGCATTATCGCGATGACCGCAAACGCAATGCAAGGCGATCGCGAAATGTGTTTGTCCGCCGGGATGGACGATTACATCAGCAAGCCGATTCGCGTCGAGGAATTGATTCGCGCGTTGAGCGAATCCGCGCAAATGCACAATGGGACGCGGACAAACGCGGAGGAACGCGGATAAAAATAAATCGGCGGGCGAGCCGCCCGCGCCACAGACAAGTATGAACGAAATTTTGGATCGCGCCGCGCTTGCCAATTTGCTCGCGACGGTCGGCAATGACAAACAATTTTTGGGCGAGATGATCGACGCGTACTTGGACGACGCGCCGAAACAAATTGCGGCGATGCGCGCCGCGCGCAACGCGGACGATCTGCGCCGCGCCGCGCACTCGCTCAAATCGAACAGCGCGAATTTTGGCGCGACCGCGCTGACGCAATTGTGCAAAGTGTTGGAAGACCTGGCAAAAACCGGGACGACCGACGGCGCGGCAGAACTGATCACGTTGATCGAAATCGAGTCCGCCCAAGTTGCGCGCGCGGTGCAAAACGAACGCGCGGAAAATTAACGTCACCCTCGGACTCGACGCTTTAGCGGGTTGGTGTGAATCGTTCGACCAACAACCCGCTAAAGCGTCGAATCCGGTGCTATACAAAATCACTGGATCGAAAAATGTCACAACACTCCGGCAAAATTTTGATCGTGGACGACAATCACCTCAATCGAATGTTGTTGACGCGCGCGCTCGCGGAACAAGGACACACGAGCGCGTCCGCGGAGCACGGTCAACGCGCGCTCGAAATGTTGCGCGCGGATTCTTTCGATGTCGTCCTGCTCGATATCGTGATGCCGGAAATGGACGGCTATCAAGTTTTGCAAACACTCAAAGCGGACGCGACCTTGCGCGACATTCCGGTCATTGTAATTTCCGCGCTCGATGAAATCGAAAGCGCGATTCGCTGTATCGAAATGGGGGCGGAAGATTATTTGCCCAAGCCGTTCAACCCGGTTCTGCTCCGCGCGCGGCTCGGCGCGTCGCTTGAGAAAAAACGTTTGCGCGATCAAGAGCATTTGTATTTGCAGGGGTTGGAACGCGAACTCGAAATCGGGCGGCGCATTCAATTTAGTTTTTTGCCGGATGAAATTCCGCAACCACCGGGCTGGGAAATCGCCGCGCGCTTTCAACCGGCGCGCCAGGTTTCCGGCGATCTGTACGATGTGTTTCCGATGCGCGATCAACAGCACATCGGCATCGTGATCGCGGATGTGTGCGACAAGGGCGTGGGCGCGGCGTTGTTTATGGCGCTGTTTCGCACGCTGATTCGCGCGACCGCGAATCTCGATTTTTCAAACGCGCGCCGCGCCGGTGCGCGATTCAATCCGGGGATCGTTTTGAAAAAAGTGATTACGCTAACGAACAATTACATCGCGCGCACACACGCGCAAGCGAATATGTTCGCGTCGGTGTTTTTCGCGATTCTCGATCCGGCAACCGGCGCGCTCGCGTACATCAACGCGGGACACGAACCGCCGATCATTTTCAACGCGCGCGGCGTGCAAGCGCAACTCACGCGCACGGGGATGGTCGTCGGCTTGATGCCGGATCGTCCGTACACGGTGCGCCGCGCGCGACTGAAACCCGGCGACACTCTGCTCGCGTTCACCGATGGCGTTACCGACGCGATGAACGCGCGCGGCGAGACGTTTGATCGCGAACGCTTGCTCGCGATGCTCACGCCCGCGTCCGCCGCCAATTTGCTCGACGCGATTGAAACGCGCGTGCGCGATCACATCGCGGATGCAAATCAGTTCGACGATATTACGATGCTCGCCATGCGGCGCAAGCCCAAATGAAAAACCAGGTTTCCCCGAAGGGGAGAAACCTGGTTTTTTTATTTGGGCTGACTCCGTTTTGCCAATTCCTCCGCGAACGCTTTGGTGCCGTGCGCGACAAAATGTTTGCCCACCGTGTCAATCAAACGTTGCCCGACGCTTGCAAGCATTCCGCCAACGTTGCCAATCCCGGTGTACGTGAGCGACGTTTTGCCGTTTTGCTCCGCGAGCGTGAGCGACATTTCGCCGCTCGCCCAATTCGCGCCGCTCTTGCCATCGCCGCGAAATTTTACCGACTCGGGCGCGCGTTTTTCGACGACGGTGATGGTCGCGATGTACTTGCCCTTGACCATCGCGACGCCAATCGTCGCCGCGCCTTCGTACCGGTCTTCGGAAATCTGCGCGAGTCGCTCGACAGTGATGCCGGGAATTTTATTCAACAACGCTTCAAGTGTTTCGACCTCGAATAAAAAATTCCAGACCTGGTCGCGCGGCGCGTCCACGACAAAATTACCTTCGAGTTTGAGCGGCATTGTTCCTCCCTGCGTACGGCAAATTTCAAATTTGCCCTACTAATTTTTTCTTTTCGATTTTGCCCATCGCGTTGCGCGGCAACGTGTCGAGAAATAAAATCGCGCGCGGCACTTTGTAGCGCGCGAGATGCGCGTTGCAAAACGCGATCAACTCGTCCGTCGTCGCGCGGTGTTTGAGCGCGACGAACGCGACCGGGATTTCGCCGAGCGCGGCATCCGGTTTCGCGATCACTGCGGCTTCAAGTACGGCGGGATGCGTATGCAACAATTCTTCGACCTCGCGCGGATAGATGTTGTAACCGCCGCTGATGATCAAATCGGATCGGCGACTCAACAACGAAAAATAGCCGGTGTGCGGATCGCGTTTGCCGAGGTCGCCGGTGCGAAACCAGCGAGTGCTGTCCGCGTCGGCGATGAACGCTTCCACCGTTTTTTCCGGCGCACGCCAATAGCCGCGGAAGACATTCGAACCGCGCAATAAAATTTCGCCGACCTCACCATCCGGCAACGCGTTGCCGCGCTCGTCCGCGACGCGCGCGCTGACGCCGGGCAACGGCACACCGACCGTCCCAGGAATCCGCGCACCCGCATACAAATTCGAAATGTTCATCACGGTTTCGGTCATCCCGTACCGTTCGAGAATTTTGTGTCCGAAAATTTTTTCGAATTGCTCGAACGTCTCGATGCTCAACGGCGCGGAACCGGAAACGAACAATCGCATCTGCGGCAGTTCGACACGCGTCATTCCGCGTTTCGCGATTTCTTCGAGCAAGCGGACGTACATCGTCGGCACGCCCATAAACAGCGAAATGTTTTCGCGCGCGAGCGCGTCGAAAACCAGGTCGGCGCGAAACGCGCGATGCAAAGTTGTCGTCGCGCCCACGGTGAGCGCGCCGTGCAGTGCAACGCCGAGCCCGTGCGTGTGAAAGAGCGGCAGAGCGAGCAACAATCTATCGTCCGCCGTCATCGCCCACGCGTGCGTCAGCCCGGTAATATTCGCGATAAAATTATCGTGCGCCAACATCGCGCCTTTCGATCGTCCCGTCGTGCCCGACGTGTACATTATCGCGGCAAGGTCATCGCCATCTACGCGCGCGTCAATCACGTCGGACGATTCGCGCGCGCTGAGCGCGTCGAGTTCTTCCGCGAGCAAAATCGAAATGGGACGCGAAGCGTGGAGATTAGAAATGAGCGCTTGGATGATGGAGAGTTGATTGCGGTCGGTGAAAAGCGCGCGCGGTTCGGCGTCGGCGATGATGTGCGAAATTTCCGTATCGCGATATTGCGTGTTCATTGGCACGAGGACGAGACCGAGTTTGAGATTCGCGAGATGCGCGAGAATCAACTCGACGCGGTTGCCCAGGTAAAACGCGACGCGGTCGCCGCGTTGCAAACCGAGTCGCTGAAACGCGCGCGCGACGCGATTTGATTGCGCGTCCAGTTCGCCGAACGTGAGCGCGCGGTCTTCAAAGCGAATCGCGATTTTATTCGCGTGCCGCGCAAAGTTGATGCGAAAGAGGTCGGTGAGGTTCATTCCAGTTCCTTGTGCGATTGAATGGCGACTTGACGCAAGTAACGGAGTCGCGCGTTTACGCGGTGGCTTGTCTGACCAGCAACCCGCTAAAGCGTCGAATCCAATCCCATTAACACGCCGAGCGTGTACGCGTGTCCTGATGTCGCGCCGACGCGCAATAATTTTTGCATCGTAACCGGCGAAAGGTTGGGCAGTTCGTCGAGCAAATTTTTGAGCGCGCCGAACGCATAACCGCTTAACGCCTCGCGCAAAAATTGTTGGCTCGCGCGCGTTGTGTTTGGCAACACCGGAACGATTGCGCGCGCGAGCGCGCGGAACGCGGCGCGATCAGCCGCGTCGCCGGTTCGCAAAGTGACGAGTAACGCTTGCGCGAAATCATCGCCGGTCGGCGTCAAGCCGGGACCGCGCCCAATCAATCGCGCGAAAATCCCGCGCAAGTGCGCGACATCGCGCTGATGCAAGCCGTCGCGAATCTGTTCCCAGTTTTCCGCGAGCAAATCCCAGAACCCAAGCGCGTCCGGCAAATCGTGCATTGCCAACGCAATTTCCCACGCGGCAATCACACGTTCGTACTCGTGCAGTGTGCGCGACCTGGGACGCGGATCCCACAGCACACGCGCGTCATTGCGCGCGGTGTGCGCGAAGCAATCCCCAATCAGTAACGCGGAGATTGCTTCGTCGCAAAAATCGCTCCTCGCAATGACCGCCCAATCCGGCAACGCATCCACCATCGCGCGGTACGCGCCGGGATTATCGCGCGTCGTTATCGCCCACAATAATCCATCGCGCGACTCGAATTGAATTGTCGCGTCAAATCGCGCGAACACACGCGACGCGTGGCGACGCGTGAGCCAGCGCGCGAGGGGGATGCCGAGGGAGAAGATTTTCATAGGTAAATGGTAAGTGGTAATTGGTAATTACCACTTACCAATTACCATTTACTATTTACATCCACGCGACACAGCGACAAAACGCCGCTTCGCCGCCTTTGAATTTCCAGGGGAACACGCCGAGCGTGATGCGTGTGTTGTGCAATTCTTTCAAGCCGATGTCGCCGCCGAGATTTTCGACGTGGATGCAATCGTGCGGAAAGAGCGCGTTGTGTGTGAGTTGATACGCGGCTTCGGGAAACAACTCATCCATTTTGTCCACGCCGAATTTTTCTTCGCAGTTGCGGCGAACTTTTTGCCAATGCTCCAATCCGCCCTTGCCGAGAAAACGACCAATCGGCAAATTCATCGGATGGTCGGTCGAAATCATATCCACACCCCAGATATGGATTTTCTTTTTCAACAACCAATCGCAAATGCTGTGATGCGGACCGGGATGACGTTGAATATATTTTTCTTCGTCCGCGTCCGGCGCAAAGTACGAGTAATTGCTCCAACCGGTGTAGATGAATAGAATATCACCTTCGCGCACGTCCGCGCGTTGCTCGATATCTGCCGGCGTAAAAAGCGCGAGGTCATCGCAAAGGTCGGACACATCCACGATGACGCCGGGACCGTAACACCATTCAATCGGAATCTGGTCAATCGTTTTGCCTTTCGTGACGAAATGGCGCGGCGCGTCGAGATGCGTGCCCATATGATTCGACGTCATAATGTATTGCGCGTTGACACCCTGCTCCGCTTTGCGTTTGATGTACTTGACTTCGAACGGCGGATAAAAGGGCCAGAACGATGCGTCCGCGTTCAGGTCTTGGGAGAGATCGTAGATTTTCATTTGGTTCCTCCTTGGGGAAAGTGATTTAGAGATTGAGAGAGTGAGAGATTGGTTGGCGAGAGTGATTCGAGCCACGCAAGCTCTTTAGATGAAAAAAGATCATCCGAAATTTCCGGCATTAATTCGGTAATATATTCGGCTTGTTTTTCGCGCATCGTTCGCGATGGTGCGGAATTGTCCTGGCGTTGCACTTTCAAATCTTTCACAAATTGATTTGATCCGATGGCAAGCCCAGTCAATTCTTTGCCGTACTTTTGTGCTTCATCTGTCGGCATCAAATTTCTCTTCAAAACTCGATTGAGCCAATACTTGGTCTCGAACAAACTACCGCGCGCGTAATACAAAAATTCGATTTTCTGTCCATAATGAAATCGTCCGTACGATTCGGCAATGTTCGCGCCAATCGAATCCGCCGCGCGCGCCAATTGTTTTCCAACCGTGTCTTTGGCAAATTGATCCCATTTGATCACGCGCGCCCAAATCGAATCCGAAATTGCCTCGGCAGTTTGCAACGCGCGCAGATCGTCTAGCGTAGTCGCCATTTGTCCTCCAATCTCTCAATCTCTCAATCTCTCATTCCACTTGCAAACGCAACCAACGCATCTTCAAAAACTTGCGCGGGCGGTCTTACCAACCCCGCGCCGATTTGCCCCACGCCCGCGTTTTTGTGCGCGATGCCGGTGTTGACGCGCGGCGTGATCTGTTTTTCGACGACCTTGCGAATATCAATCCCGACCGGCGTGCCGCGAAAATCCAAATACGGAATTGTGAAATACTTGTGTTCGGCACAAGTGATTTCGTACATTTCGAGCGTCGCGTTGAGCGCGTCTTTCGGTTTGCCGCTGACAAACGTAACAATCGCCGGCGCGTTCGCCATCGCGAATCCGCCGATGCCGACGGTTTCGGTGATCGTGCTATCGCCAATGTCGCGATTCGCGTCGTCCGCGTTAAAGCCGGGAAAATACAAACCGCGTGGAATATCCGCGCGCGCGGTGAACCAGCGATTGCCCAAGCCGCTCACGCGAATTCCAAAATCGGTGCCGTTGCGCGCCATCGTCGTAACGATGGTGCTGTCCGCGATGTTGTGCGCCGCGTCCGCCATTGCTTTGCATCCTGCCATCACCGGGTTGAGCGACGTGAGCGCGGTGTCGCCCATAAATTTTAGAACCTCCGCAAGATCGGAATTGTTGTGCGCGCTTTTTGCGAGGTGCGGCGCGAGCGCGCGCAAAAATAAAATCGAACCGGCTTTCAAGCGATTGTGTCCCTCGTCGCCCATATGCAACGCTTCGGCGATCAATGCTTTGAGATCGATCCCGTCGCTCGCGGTGATTGCGTCCGCGAGCAGTGGCGCCATCACATCGTTCATCCAACGCAAACGCGCGAGCACCTCATCGCTGAACGCGCCGTAGCGCAGAACCTTGCCGTACCCTTCGTTGAGATTCGAGTACGCGCGATTGTTGTGCGTTTTATTTTCGATGATGTACACTTGCATCGAAGGCGAAATCACGCCCGCCATCGGACCGACCGCGCCGTGATGATGGCACGAATCAAATTCGATCTCACCGCGTTCGATCAGCGCGCGCGCGGATATTTCATCGCGCGCGCGTCCTTCAAAAATGAGTGCGCCGATCATCGCGCCGCGCAATGGACCTGACGCGCGCTCCCAGGTGATTGGCGGACCCGCGTGCAAAAGTAAATTGTCTTTCATTCCTGGGATCACAGCGCGCGCCTTGCCCATTCCGATTAACACCGGGCGCGCTTCGATCATTCGCGTTACAGCTTCGCGATTTGCTGATTCGATGTCCATTCGATTACTCTCCCATGCAGCCGGATAGTTTTATCCAAATCGCCTGTCGTGCAAATTATACATTCACACAAACATCACACGGTATTGAATTGGCACCAATTTGAATCGAGACCGGTCTTTTAAATTTGGTTGCCTGACAAAATATATTTTCGGTATTCCGTCGTTGGCATATGTAACAAAGTAAAGCCAATAATTCGCAAGTCGGATTGATTTTTCAAATTCATTCCGAGTTAGGATGAATGATTTTATGCCGCTGAAATGCTTGATGCTCTTAACTTCAATTTGTCTGGGTGTACCGCCGTTATCAAAGGAATTAATATCATAGCCCAACGCGGCATTTTGCGACACTTTCCTGACCTGTGTTGCAAGATCAGGGCGGTCAATTCCCATTAGTCTTTCTTGTTCGAATTTCAGAACATAATCCTCTGCCGCGTGCCCTGCTTGCACACGCGCGAGAGATACTTCTTCCATATTTACATCCTGCGAGGTTCCATTTTTCTGTGCATTTGATTTCTTTCCTGCTTTTGGCAAAAGACGAGGAAGGTACTCGATCGCTTCAATATCCTTCGCTCGATGCTTTCTCTTTGAGCGATAGTTTTTCATCTGCCGACCACAGATCCAAAGAAACGAATGTGCATCCAAAAGTTGAACTTCGGACTCGATTTTGGACGCCAAGAAATCTCGCACCTCAGATATAAGCGCGTTATAGGCACCATAATTATCCCACGAGCAATGCTTACTTGTGATGAGATCAATACCCAGCATCGCAAATACCTTGTCGAAATTAGCTGGAGCGATAGGCATATACATACGAATATCTTTAAGGAAAAAAAGATATGCGATAAAGGTATATTTCTTTCCCGCCAAATTCATCAACGCATCAAAACATTGGGGCGCAGAAGCAGAACCGCAAAAAAAATTATAAAGAACGGTTTCGTACTTTTTCAATATCGCTCTGTCATTTCTTGCTTCATAAAGAGATTGATGGACGCGCGCTGACTCGCCCCATTGGTTTTCCCATCGGAGTAAATTATTTTTCGGCACTTCAATCGCAGAAATAACGCGGCTGATGATTTTTCCAGTTCCAATATCAGTTCGTTTCCAATTCAGGCATCTCAAATTATCTAGTGCGATGCTGTGAACTTTGAATTTGTAATTCTCTTGGCGATCAATGTAGGGATTTGAAAAGCTTGTGAATGGAATACCACTTTCTTGCTCTACGAAATCAACAAAGTCGAGAAAATATTTGTTGAGTGTCGCGCGATTGATGTCTGGCATAACCTTGTCCTCTCTTGAAATTGAAACGCGGAACGATCCGCGCAACTTGCGCCGATCATTCCGCAAAATTTTTTCCATTCCCCGAAACGCAATCAGTTTTGATCACGGCACGATTCTAGCACAAGAACGCGGGCGTGACAATCGGGGTTTGCAAACCTGGTATGACTCAGGATTTCTGATCCGGCGATCCGGTCATCTCCGTAAAAACCGTTTCTGCTAACGCCGTCGCGCGGCGGGCTTTGCCAAGACCTTCGCTAGCTTCACGTTCCTGAATCAGTTTCCAGGGCGGCGTCCGCGTACTCTCATCGCCATACGTCGCGCGAATGTGCATTTTGATTCCCATATTTCGGAAATCATCCAACGCGGCGTTGAGTTGTTGTTTGATCGTTCGTGGTACCGCGTCAAGTTTGAGTAATTTTTCCAGCGGATCGATCACATCATGAGTTTGCGGCGTCGGGCGAAAATGCGCCAGAATAGATTTGCCGGCATTTTCCACGGCTTCTTGCGCGTTTGCCAAACACCCATCCCATTTTTTTTCGCGTGCGTCACTTTCGGCGCGTGCCAGATAACCCCGTGCGAGGTCGAGCCGAAACCGGGCATCTTCATACGAGTTCACGAAAACCCTCCCACCCAATCTCCCAACGCCGCGTGAACGCGCGGGACCAATCCCAAAACATGTTATGATCATTCAACCGTTCGCGCACCAAGCCGGCGTCTTGAATGATTTGACGAATGCGCGCGAGTTTACGTTTGGTGTAGCCGCCCTGATCATACAAGATCACTCCATCCAGACCAATATCTAAATATAAGGAAGGAAATTGTTCCTCAAATTCCGTCGGCGTTTTTCCCAGGACGAGGATTGTCGGCATATCTTCACCAGTGTCTAACGGAGCATGCAAAAAAATCTGGCGGTCGTACCACTGCGCCGGCAAGCCGCGCGCAATGACAAGCAGATCAATATCGCTGTCCGCCCGCGCTTCGCCGCGCGCGTACGAACCGTACAGAACAATTCCGACCAGGTTATCGCCAAGCGCGTCGCGCAATCGGGCGACGGCGCGATCGAGAATTGCGGAGCGCCGAGTTACGCGATTCGTTTTTTCGAGCAAACGATCCATTTTCGCTTTCCTTTCGCCGCAAATTCTACCACACATCGCGCGCCCTGACAATCACGCGCGCGCGGCGCGACGGATTCCCAGGATCAACACAATCCCCAGCGCGCCCAGTGTAAGCGCGAACACCGCGACGTTAAGCGCGCTCGTAAAATAATCGCCAATCGCGAGCCGCGTGAGCGTTTTGATCGGCGACACGTCGAACAAATAACTCGCGCTCGCGCCAACGAGCACCATCAACGAGTACACGAATTGCGAACGTTCGCGATCTTTGAACACAATCGCGACGAACGCGGAGGCGACCGCGACCATCCCCGCAATGATCGTCGCCAGAATCAACACGAGCGCGAAATTCTGAATTTCAATGCGATTCAGCCGCAAGAGCGTGAGCCACGCGACGCACTGCGCGACCGCGACCAGGATCGCCGCCGCGATTTTCGCGCCGACAATCGCGTGCAACGACACCGGCGCGGCCAAGAGCGTTTCGAGCGTATTGTGTTCGATCTCTTCCGACAGTGAATCCACCACCAGACTGCCCGCGACGAACGCCGGGAAAAACATCAACGCCGGTAAAATGATCGAGTAGAGATATTCGAACGTCGTCGGCGGCAAGCCGCGCAGATCGTCGTACCGCACGGCAATCCCGCGTTGCTCGCGCAAAACATTTTCATAGCGTTTGAGCGGGTCTTGCAGAACCATCAAGATCATCGCGGATTGCGCTTCGGCGCGCGGCAGGTACACTTGCATCTCGACCGGTGCGGCGCGCTCCGGCGGCGCGACGACCAGCGCGCCAATCGCGCCGCGTTGAAACGCGTTCTGCGCGTCGTTCAAACTTGCGAATGGCGCGACGCGAATGCCGCGCGCGCGCATCAAGCCGATCAAGGAATGATTCGGCGCGCCGACAAAACCGATGCCGACGTTGAGCCGCGCGTACACGCCGACCGAATCGGGATCGTACAGCGAGAGCAAACCGATCAACAGCGCGGACGAAAACGAGGCGATGAAGAGTTGAATCACAATCGCGATCAGAATCGTGCGCTCGCGCAGAACCGCGCGCAGTTCGCGTTTAATCAGCGCGATCCATCCGCTCATCGCAATCCTCCCGCGATCACCAGGTTGTACAGCGCGTGCGCGATCACCGCGACGATCACCGCGAACGGATAGCGCAATCGAAAACGCGCGTTCAGCACACCGACGATGGATGTGAAAATAAAATGCGCGATCAGCGGCACAAGCACAAAGCCGGTGTTGAACAACGCCGCCGAAAGCATCGTTTCGGAAACCAGCGTGACCGAAACGAGCAAGAGTAATTTTTCGCCGACGAGGAAACCGAGCGCGGAAAGAAACGCCAGCGCGAGCACCTGGCGCGTGGAGGTAACAACGCGCGCTTCGATCAACGCGGCGATGCCCATTGATTTCGCGATTTCTTCAATCGTCGCCGCGGCGATCAGCGCGCCCGCGAGCATAAAACTCATCGGCAGGTTCGTCCCGATGGCGAGCAGGATCAACTGCGCGACGTACACAATGGGAATCACCAGAAAACTCATTAGCGCGACCGAGAGGTACGGGCGCGATTGATCGAGCAGTAAAAAAATCGCGTCCGCGAGCTTGCGCGTGATCGGGCGATAGCCCATCAAAAATTCTTCGTTCAACAGGCGCGTCCCGGCGTACAGCGAAATTCCAAAAATCAACACCATCGGCGCGGCGGGAAATAAATACTCGCGCAAGCCGAACGTTTCGCCGCGATACATTTTCACCGCGAGCGTGAGCGGCGACATATACGCGAGATCGTTGATGCCGGTGAACATCGCCGGGAAAATCAGGTACGCGGTGGTCAGTGTCGTGGCGAGCATCGAAATAAAGGTCGTGTCTTTGAACGTGCGATAAAACAGCGGCACCATCAAATAGATCGCAAAGATAAACAGCGCGGTCGGCGCAAAGATCGCGAGCGCGAGCGGAATGGGTGCGCGTGTGCTGAACGCGATCCCTGCCGTCGCGATCACCGCGAAGATCGCGTACGGCAACATTTTGCCGATGATGATTTGCAGTGGCGTGATCGGCGCGGACAACAGAAGCGTCAACCGCCGATTGATTTTTTCGTCCATAAAACTGCTGGTGAAAAAAATGCTAATGAACGTCATCGGCATAATGTAGAGAAACGCGACGATCACTTGCGCGAATGGCGCGGGCGGCGTCATCAACGACGGAATGATGATCTCTTTGTCAGTCGTGTGGTCAATGCGAAATTCCGGCAAGCGACCTTCGTCTTCAATCTTTTTCAGTTGCGCGGTCAGCGCGGCGTCGCTCGCCGGCGCGGCGGTTGTGGTTGGCGCGATGGGCGGTTCCGCCGGCGCGGGCGATCCTGGGTTGGGCGCAGGATCGAGAAAATTGATTTCGACGCGCAAAGGAAACGCGCGCGCCATTTCGAATGTGGATCGAATCCGGGCAAGCTCTTGCTTCTCCAGATATTTTTTCAACGCGCCAAGAGCGTAGAGCGATTTGTCGTCGCGCCGCGCGTACACATCGTCGCCGTCAATGTGCGCGTCGAGCGCATAGCGATCCACGAGTGCGCGCCCCCGCGCAACCTCCACCGCGAGCGGCGCAAAGCGCGCGTCCTGGAGCGCGGGCGCATCGCCGGAAACGCCGATGCGATACAAGCCGCTTCCCAGCACGGCGAGATCGCGAAACGCGTAGGCGTTGAGCGCGAGCGCGCCGAGTAAAATCACGACGGTCAAAGGACTTGCGCCGCCGCTAAACCGCCGGCGCAAGCGCGTAATTTCGCGCAGGGCAATCGTCAGAATTTGTTTCATCGGTTTACTCTTGCGTCAACGAATCGCTTCGCGGAACGAATAAACGAATCTGCTCGCGCGTTCATTCGTTTATTCGTTCAAGATTCGTTGACGCGGTTGACATTCATTCGCTTTGCAGTACAATCGGCAACGTGATCGAACTGACTAGTGTGACCAAACGCTATCGCGATTTTATCGCGGTGCACGAATTGAATTTGCGCGTCACCCCTGGCGAGATTGTCGGCATCATCGGGCACAACGGCGCGGGCAAAAGCACGACGCTCAAAATGATCGCGGGCTTGATCGCGCCGACGAGTGGGACGATTCGCGCGCTGGGACGCGACATTCAAAAAGAGAGTGTGCGCGTAAAAAAGCAAATCGGCTTTTTGCCGGAAGATAGTCCGCTGTACGAAAATATGACTGCGCGGCAGTACCTCACCTTTTTCTCCGAATTGTACACAATGCCGCGCGAGCAAACCCGCGCGCGGATTGACACGCTTCTCGATTCGCTCAAATTGCCGGAGCAGGATAAACTGACCGGCGAATTTTCCAAAGGGATGAAACGCAAGGTCGCGATCGCGCGCGCGCTCCTGCACGATCCGCAACTGCTCATTCTCGATGAACCCAATTCCGGTCTCGATCCGCTGACGTCGTTTTTCATCATCAATTATTTGAAAACGCTCAAGCAGGCAGGCAAAACGATTTTGTTGAGCGCGCACAATTTGTTTCACGTCGAGTACGTGTGCGACCGCGTCGCGATCATCAAAGCCGGGCGGCTCGTCGTGTACGACACGATGGACGCGATTCGCGCGAACCTGGGCAAACGCGAATATCAAATCATTTTCAAAGCGGATCAGCCGCTCGATTTTGAACGGCACGAGGACAATTATATTTTTCGCACGCACGCCATCGGCGCAATCGCGGACGTGCTCGAAATGATTTCGGACAATGATTGGGCGCTCGTGGATTTGTCAGTGCAAGAATCCGCGCTCGAAGAAATCTATGTGAAATTGATGAGCGCGTGAAGATTGTAGCACAGGGACGCGATTGCGACAAGGAGGTGTGAGCATAAATCGTAATTCGTAATTCGCAATTCAAAATTCGTAATTCGCACTGCACAAAAAATTTTTCGGAGGAGAAGAGAATGTTCGCCAAACGTGTTTTGCTCTTTGCGCTCGTTTTATCGCTCGCGCTGGTAAGCGCGTGCGCGCCCGCGCCGACGCCCACGCCGGTGCCAACCGCGACGCCACTGCCCACCGCAACGCGCGTTCCGCCCACCGCGACGCCCGTGCCACCCACCGCGACCGCAACGCCGGTGCCGCCAACCGCCACGCCGACGCGCGTGCCACCCACCGCGACACCGACGCCGCTAGCGGAACTCGTGCCAACGACGATTCCGATCACCGGCACGCTCGCGCATCCGCGTTCCGAAATTTCCGGCTTGGCATGGTCGGGCGACAATTTAATTTTGCTGACCCAGTATCCCGATTTTGAAAAACGCCGCAACCTCGCGCCCGACGCGCCGCAAGCGATTTTCGCAATTCCGAAAGCGGACATTCTCGCGGTGTTGGATGGCGGACGCAAGGATGCCATCGTGCCGAAACGCGTGCGCTGGATTGACGAAGACCTGATCAAAAAAGTGGACGCGGAGGGATTTAATTTCCAGGGCTACGAGTCCATCGTCATTGTCGGCGATGCGGTGTACGTAACGATTGAAACGCAAAACAAGACGAACGCGAATTTGATGCAAGGATATTTGCTCGCCGGCAAAATCGCGGCGGACGCCAGCACGATCACGATTGACACGACGAAAATGACGCCGATCAAAGCCGCCGCGCCGCTCAACAATATGTGCTTTGAATCCATGTTCGCCGCGGGCGATAAATTAATCGCGCTGTACGAAGCGAACGGTTCCGGCATCAACGCGTCGCCGGTCGGCATCGTGTTCGATCAAAAAACGCTCGCGCAAACCGGGACGCTTCCGTTTCCGAATGTAGACTATCGTCTCACCGATGCGACCGCGCTCGACAGCGCGGGCAAATTCTGGATGCCGAATTATCACTTCCCCGGTGAAACCGAATTGCTCAAAGCGCCGCGCGTGGACGCCATCGCGACAAAATTCAAACAAGGCACGACACACGCGCAATTCGTGCAGGTCGAACGCTTTGTCGAATTTCAATACACCGCGACCGGGATCACCCTGGTTGATCGCGCGCCGGTGCAATTGCAATTGATTGACAAAGACACGGCGCGGAACTGGGAAGGTCTCGTGCGGCTCGACAATCGCGGCTTGCTCGTCGCGACCGATTCGTTCCCGACGACGATTCTCGCGTTCATTCCAATCAAATGACATTCGTGGGGGCGGGGTTACCCCGCCCCCTACTTGATAGTGTATGATGAATTTGGTTCGACTCTTGTCACTTGTCGCACGCATCGGCGCAGACGCGCGTGATTCAAGTGACATACGTTTGCGAAAAACGATTCTGGTCACGTCGAGTCTCATCCTGATTTTTGCGGGCGCGATCTGGGGTATGTTGTACAGCACATTCAACGAACCGATCGCTGGCGCAATTCCACTGAGTTACTCATTCCTCTCGACAATCAGTTTGCTCGCCTTTGCGCGCGTTCGCAATTTTCCGATTTTTCGTTTCATTCAACTGCTCTTGATTTTGTCGCTCCCCTTTCTACTTCAAATCACACTCGGCGGATTTATTAGTTCGAGCGCAGTCGTCCTGTGGTCGTTGATTTGTCCTATCGGTGCGCTCGTGCTTGCCGATCTGCGCCAAGCCTTTCGTTGGTTTGCCATCTATCTTGGATTGGTCGCCACGAGCGGATTCCTCCAAACGTACACGCGCGCGTCAAACAATCTGCCACCTGAATTCGTCACGCTCTTTTTCGTTTTGAACATTAGCGCAATTTCCGCGACGGCGTTCTGCCTGATCGCTTTATTTATCGCGCAAAAAGATTCTGCCTACAATCTTTTGCGCGCCGAGCAAGAAAAATCCGAAAACCTATTGCTCAATATCCTGCCCAAAGAAATCGCCCACCTCCTCAAAAACCAGGGCGGTACCATCGCGGATTATTACGATCAAGTGAGTATATTGTTTGCGGACATTGTGGATTTTACGCCGCTCTCCGCCGAACTCTCCGCGCGCGAGGTCGTCGAAACGCTCAACGAGATTTTCACGCAGTTTGATTCGCTCGTGGACGAGTACGGCGTCGAGAAAATCGAAACCGTCGGCGATGAGTACATGGCGGCGTGCGGCGTCCCGCGCGCCTGCCCCGATCACGCGCACGCGCTTGCGCGACTGGCTTTGCGAATGTGCGCGTTCGTTGCGACGCGTCCCGCGCGCGCGAACCGACAGCTCGCGATTCGAATCGGAATTCATTCCGGTCCGGTGGTAGGCGGTGTGATCGGGCGCAAAAAATTCGCGTTCGAATTGTTTGGCGACACGGTGAACACAGCAAACCGGATGCAATCGCACGGCGCGTCGGGCAAGATTCAAATTTCGCGCGCCACGTACGAACTCATCAAAAATGATTTTATTTGCGAATCGCGTGGACCGGTAACGATCAAAGGCAAGGGAACAATGGAAACGTGGTTTGTCGTCGCCAAAAAATAGTTTGCAAAACGTAACTGCTCAGCCAGCATCCTTCGACTCCGCTTCGCTCCGCTAAGGATGCTGGCTGAGCAGTTACGAAAAAATAATCTGTGCAATCTGTGAAATCTGTGGTTGAAATTTTTGATGGGCTAGACAAATCACGCGCTTGGCGCGATAATTCGCCCAGTCAGCAAACTCAATGCGGAGGATGACGATGGCAATCGAAACCAATCCACCGGCGCGGCGCGACATTTTTCCGGGATTGATCAGCGCGGGCATTTTGATCATCACGCTCGCGTGGCTCTTTTTCGGCGGCGGGATGGCACTGCTCGCGCAAATTGACATCGTGGCAAAATGGCTCGCGGTGATCGCGCTGATGGTTTTCGCACTGGGCTGGATTGGGCACGCCAACACCAGCGCGCCAGGCAAACCAGGTCGCTGGCTCGGCATTCTCATTGATTCGAGTTATCGCATGAGCTTGTCGCGCTTGCAGATCACCTTGTGGACAGTCGTCGCGTTATCCGCGTGGCTGGTGATCGTTCTACCGCGTCTTCTCGGCGGCGCGGTGATC
>JACRPR010000231.1 GCA_016223105.1 Chloroflexota bacterium
CGATGATTTTTTCGGGCGCGTTGAAAATCGTGTACGACCTGGCGTTGTGGCGCAGTTTTCGCGCGCATAAACCGCCGGAAGAGAAAGCATAAAGCCGGAAGATCGCATCGCCACGAGCTAAAGGATGTGGTAAAATAGATTCGGCAAAGGAGGTGCAAAATGAGTTTCCTGCCCGGTCGCGATCTGTTTCAAACGCGATCCGAGTTGGGCAAACCACAGAACGGTTTGCTCGCGTTGGTAACGATGGGCGTTACCGCGACACTCGTGATTGCGTTTTTCTTTTTCTTCGATGGGCTGTTTATCGGTTCGACGCTAATCAGTCAGGGTATCGTGATGTTCGTCGGTCAGATTCTCGTCGCGCAAATGATTTTGCGGCGCGATCAATTGCGCGCGCGCTGGGGCATTCGCGCGTTCGCGATCGCGTTTCGTTGGCTCGCGCTTCCTGGCTTGACGTGCATCCTCATCGGCGTCGCGCATTTCGCGTGGATCGAAGGCGCGCGCATCGTGCCGCGCGAAATCGCGATCATTCCATTCGTGTATTTGCTCGGCAGTGGAATTTTGTTGTGGGTGCGCGCGGTGATCACGTTCGGCATTGACAATCTCTCGTTGATGTACGTCTACTTTCCAAACGAGAGCCGTCTGGTCAACTCGAATGTGTACAGCATCCTCCGCCATCCGGTATACTCGGCGGTCTTGCGCTTTGTCTTCGCGCTCGTTTTGTGGAACGGGAGCGCGTTCGCGTTGTTTGCCGGATGTGTCGCGCCAATAGCAATGACCGTGTGGTTGCGCTGGGCAGAGGAAGCGGAATTGATCGAACGTTTTGGCGACGGCTATCGCGAATATCGCGCGCGCGTGCCGGCGTTTTTCAATCTCAATCCGAAAACCTGGGTCGGGTTGTGGAGATTTTTGGTGCGGGGAAATAAATCTCAGGCGGGCGAATAAGCCAATGGATCAGTCCGCGTAAGAAAATCCAAACGATCAAAATCCTTGTCGCTACTGATGAGCCGCGCGATGCCGTTATTTTTCATCGTTGCCGCGTGCAACGCATCGCGCGGTTTCAATCCGGCATTGCGATGCGTGTCGAACAGGTCAATCGCCAGTCGAATGTCTGATTCCGTGATCGGCAAAATAGTGAGAGGATAAGCGAGGATATCGCGGCACAATCGCAAGCCCTTGTCAGCCAAATTGATGTGATAGTAGCGGTATAACAATTCTTGCAAAGTTTCGGTATTGACCACAGTGGTCAAAACGCCGGTTTCCACATCGGATAGAATACGCACACACGCATCTTTGTACGCGTGGGGTGTGCCAGCCGCGTCCATAAAGATATTGGTGTCGAGAAAAATAGTTTCGGTTTTCATGTGCGTCGTCCGGCTTCGATTTCACGTTCCATCTGTTCCCAACCGGCGACCGGCAAATCCAGCGCTGCGATACGGTCAGTAATCGGCGTAATTGCCGGCTTGGGTTTGATGACGATGCCAGATTCAATCAATTCAACTACAACTTCTGATTCGGGATGTAGACCCAAAGCGTCAAGGAGGCGTTTGGGTAAAGCAACCTGCCCCAAGCGATCGATGGTTATGGTTTGTGCAAACATTTTCATCCTCCAATTTCGGCACGAAAAACTCTGCCGGTGGCATACTATCACGAATACAATTTCACGTCAAAGGAGGTTGCGATGCTTGACATTTTATTGACCGACACGCAAAAAAATTTGCGCGATGAAGCGCGCGCGTTCGCGCGCAACGCAGTGCCGCGTCAACTTTTGTTGGATATGGACGCGGACAAGGTGCGCTATCCGCGCGCGTATTTGGAAAATCTCGCGGCGCGCAATTTGCTCGGCTTGCGTTTTCCAAGCGAGTTCGGCGGACGCGGGCTGGGTTGGGCGGAGGAAGTGCTCGCGCTCGAAGAGATCGGCGTGCTGGGCGCGTCGCTCGCGTGTTTGTATTCACTGCCGACGATTGTCGGCGAAGCGATCAATTGTTTCGGCACGCTGGAACAAAAACACAAATACTTGCAGGCGACACTAGAGGGCAAACTAACGACCGCCGAAGCGTTGACCGAACCGCGCGGCGGGTCCGATTTTTTCGGCGCGACGACGCGCGCGACGCGCGAAGCGCGCGCTGAGCAGAGTCGAAGCGGCGAGGCGTACATTCTCAACGGACAAAAACGCTTCATCGTCGGCGCGGAAGGCGCGGATTATTTTCTCGTCTACGCGCGCACCGGCGACGCACCGCGCGACTTGTCCGCGTTCATCGTCGAGCGCAGTGAAGGCGTTGTCGTGCAACACGTCTACGGTTTGCTCGGCACACGCGGCGGCGGCACCGGGCGCGTGTACTTTCGCGATGCGCGCGTGCCGGCGGAGAATCTGGTCGGGCGCGAAAATGGCGCGTACGCGATTTTCAATCAAATGATGATCCCGGAACGAATGACGAGCGCCGCGGGCGCGCTCGGACTCGCGCGCGCGGCAATCGAGATCGCGGCGCGGTACGCGAATCGCCGGCGCGCGTTCGGGCAAAAGATTCGCGAATTTCAAGGCGTCAATTTCAAGATCGCGGAAAGCATCACCCAGATCGACGCGGCGCGCGCGCTCACGCACGATACCGCGCGCGTGATTGATCGCGGCGATGAGCCCAGTCGCGTGCGTCGTTTAGTTTCCGAATCGAAAAAACTCGCGACCGAAACCGCGTGGAACGTCGTCAACAACGCGATGCAAATTCTCGGCGGCATCGGCTACACCAATGTCTATCCCATCGAGCGATTACTGCGCGACGCGCGCTTGATGATGATTTGGACGGGGACGAACGAGATTATGAACTCGGTGATCCAGCACGAGTACTATAAAGAATTGCTCGCGACACAAGAGACCGCGCGCGATGTCGAGCTCGACGCCGTGAACGCGGAGACGGAAGGCGAGAAGGTGTACGAGTGAATTTGGAAATTGGAAATTAGAAGTTGGATGTTGGAATCCGGCGTCGAACGTCCAACATCCAACTTCCAACATCTAGCGCACAAACCACGCGGCGCGACAAATAAAGAGCGAGAGAAACAGGAGCAGTAAAAATAAACAACCACCTCCGCCCCACCAATACGCGCGGCGTCCCGCAAAAATTCGTCGTCTGCGCCAAAACATTTTGCCTCCTCGAAAATTAGTTTGTCGTGCGCGCTTGAGCGCGCGTGCTACTCGAAATTGTGCGTCACCCTGAGCGAAGTGAAGGGTCGCGCGTGCAACGTTGGAGATTCTTCGCTTCGCTCAGAATGACATTTAACCCTGATACACCACTTGCCCTCCAACGAATGTCATCGCGATTGTCGCCGTCGCGATCGGATCGGCGGTTGAGTACGGGTCTTGATTCCACACTGCCAGGTCGGCAAGTTTGCCCGCTTCAATGGACCCCTTGCTTTTTTCTTCGTGCATCGCGTATGCCGCGCCGAGCGTGTGCGCGCGCAACGCTTCCTGGATCGTCAAACGTTGATCGGGACCGAGCACGCGATCATTGAGCGTGAGCCGCAACATCGCCCCGGCGAGCGTCATTTGCGGCGTATACCAGGGTGTCGTCGGCGCATCCGAGCCGAGCGCGAGATGCACGCCATTCTCCAACCATTCGCGCGTAACCATCGCGCGCTTGGCGCGTTCTTCGCCGAACAAGCGCGCCCAGCCCTCCCCGCCGACGCGAATAAATGTGGGATGCGTGCCGACGACAACGCCCAGGTCTTTCATTCGTTTCGTCGCATCGCGCGTCGTGATGACCGCGTGCTCGATGCGATGCCGCGGATCGGCGCGCGGATTCGCTTGCATCGCTTCGGCATACGCATCCAAAACCAGGTCGGTCGCCGCGTCGCCAACGCAATGCACGCAAATTTGCAAACCCGTGTCGTGCAGAGCGCGCACCGCGCGTTTGAACATTGCCGGATCCCAGGTCGTCGTGTTCCAACTTGTGCCATTGTGCGCTTGATGACAGTACGCGGTCGGGGCTTGCCCATCAATCAAAAATTTGTACCCCGCGAGTCGCATCGTCGAACTTGAATACCGTTCGATCTGATTGAGCGCGGTGTTCACATCGGCGGGCCACTCCAGGGTGTAATTGATCGCACCGCGAATTTTCATTTTGCCCTGCTTGCCAACTTCGATGTACGCGCCAATGTTCTCGACGCCGCGCACGTTGTTGTCTTGAAACGTCGTAACGCCGCACGCGGCAAACGCGTCTTGCGGTGTGATGACGTACGCGCGCGGCTCCGCTTTGACATCGAGCGTGATGTGCCGGCGCAAGAGATCCATCGCGCGATGATTGTAGAACACACCGCTCGGCTCGCCGCTCTTGTCGCGTTCGATGATGCCGCCTTGCGGATTTGCAGTGCTCGCGGTGATGTTCGCGATTTTCAACGCCGCGCTATTCGCCGCGCCGAAATGTCCGCCCTGTTGAATGATCCAAACCGGATGTTCGGGCGCGACCTTGTCCAGGTCTTGTTTGTGCGGCGTTCCATCCGCGCCGACCGTGAGATAATATCCCTGAATCCATTTACCTTTGGGAATTTTCGCGACGACCTCCGCGATTTTCTTTTGCAGAGTCGCGATGGACACCACGTCCGGCGGAAGGAACGCGAGATATTGTTCCGTCATCATTCCCATCACTTGCAAATGACAATGCGTGTCAATCAATCCCGGCGTAACCGCTTTGCCTTTCAGATCAATGATCTGCGCGGACGCGCGCGCACGCGCGCGCATTTCATCGCTCTTGCCAACGGCTTGGATCAATCCATCTTTGATCGCGATCGCTTGCGCGATTGAATCGCGCGCGTCAATCGTGATGACTTTGCCATTGACCAGGATCAGATCCGCAGTGCCGGTCGCGCTCGGCGGCGCGACGCTGATCGCGGACGACGCCGGGGTCGCCGTCATTTGCGCGAGGCGTTGACCACCACACCCGGCGAGTAACGCCGCGCCGAACGCGCACGCGCTCAGTTTCAAAAAATCGCGGCGAGTTAAATTTTTCATTTTGCCTCCTCAATGTAAGGCAAATTTGCAAATTTGCCCTACGGCGAACAAAACACACCGATTTTATCTTCCGTCCAAGTATCAATCGGTTCGAGCACTTTGAGCCGCGCGATGTGCGTTCCGGCTTTCACCGTCCAGGTCCCGACCTCGACCGATTTCGTGCCCGCGCCATCGAAGACGAGTTCGCGAACCGAGTGCGCTTCGCCATCGAGAATCCATTGATATTTCACTTTGCCCGCCGCGCTCGCGCTGATCGTGCCGGAATAATTAACACGATACGGACACGGTCCGCTAAAATTTTCCGGCGTGATCGTTACCTTGACACCGGTGATCACGAGCGGTTTGGGCGTGGGCGCGCACGCTTCGGCTGGCACGGTCAACACGTTGCTCGGTTGCGAATAGCCCGCGCTATTTTTCGCGACAACGCGGTACGAATACGCGACGCCGCACGGCGGTTTGTTCACGGTCGCTTTGTTCGTTCCCGCGCCGACGGTCGCCAACACGCCGACGCTTTCATTCGTTACGCGTTGCAATTCGAAACCCGCTTCGTTGTTTGCAGTGTCCGTCCACTCTAACGTCAATGTGCTGGACGACCATCCGGCAAGTTTCAAATTCGTCGGCGCGGTGGGCAATTGCGTTTGCGCGCTCGCGCACGTCCACACGGTTTCGCCTTTATTCGATCTGAGATCGTTCGGTTCGAGAACGTGCAACGCGATTGCATAATTCCCGGAACTCGTGATGCTCCAATCAACATTCGTTACCGCTTTTTCACCGGCAGTTTCAAATTGAATCGTCAGCGTTTGACCGTTGACACCGTCGCTTCGTTCCCACCGATACTTGACCGTGCCCGCGCCGCTCGCGGTAATTTTTGCGCCGGCGGTAAATGTGTTGGGGCAAGGTCCGTTGTACGTCGCGCGATTGACAGTTACAATCACATTCGTTACCGCGAATCCGCTGGGGCACGGCGCGCCTTGCACTGAAATTCGATTGCTCGCCGCCGAGTAGCCCGCGGCATTGCGCGCCGAGACCTGGTATTGCGCGGTCGCGCCGCACGCGGGCGCGTCCACATTCGTCGTCGTTACATTCGCGTTGGCAGTCGCGATTGCGCGCGCGCCCGCGTCGGTAACGAGTTCGATGTCAAAGCCGGTTTCGTTATTCGAATTGTCGTTCCACGCGAGCATAACCTTGCCAATGAGCGCGACCGGGTTCTGGCGCAAGTTGCTCGGCGCGGCGGGCGCGCCCGCGTTATCGCCGTCGCACGCGAGCGTTTGCGCGGTAACCTGGTTGCTGAACGCGGAATTGCCGGTCGCGTTGAACGCGCGCACGCGGAAATTGGACGCGCGATTGCACGTCAAGCCGGTGATCTCGGATTGCGTTTCATTCGCGCGCGTCTTTAGATTTTGTCTGCCTTCGATTTCGATTTCGAAACCGTCTTCGTTGGACGATTTGTCATCCCACGCGATGCGCGCGGTCGTTTTCGTCGTGGAGGTTACGCGCAGATTGACCGGCGCGGTGGGACCTTGACCGACGGGTTGTGGTTGCGGCGCATTGCCGGTCACGGTGATCGTCGCCGTCGTATTGCGCGGGCTTCCGTCGAGCAAGATCGTGATGAGCGCGTACGTCGTCGTCTGCGCCGGACATTGTTGTTGCTCACCGTGTCCCGACACGCCCGCGCCTTCGAAATAAACCTCGCGCACATTCTCAACATCCCAGCGCAGAGTACTGCATTGCCCGGCGGCAATCGTCGCCGGGGTCGCGACGAAACTGATCGTTGGCGCGCCGCCGCTCGGATTCGCGACCGGGTTGGAGATTGGCGCGGGCGCGAGCGGATCATCCGGGTTCGCGGGATCGCTCAAACTTGTCACCGCGACGACCTTGATCGCGGCGGGATCGCTTTTTGCGCCGCTCGTGTTTTGCGCGAGGACGGCGATGGTGTGCACGCCTTTCGTTTGCAAAGTGATCGGGATCGCGGTGGCGAACGTGGCAAGTGGCGACGAAGCCGGGATCGGCGCGCCGATTTGCCCGTCCACCGCGAACGCAATCGCGGCAACACCGCGCGCATCCGTCGCGATCGCGTGAACTTGGAACGCTTGCCCCACGCGCACGCGCGCGCCGTTCGCCGGCAACGCGATCTTGATTACCGGTTGCGTGGGCGAGTTAGTCTGGCTCGGCAATGTTGCTTGCGCGACCGGCTGTGCCACCGGTTGCGCGTCCGGTTGCACGCGATTTCGCAAAACCAAAAAAAGCAAACCAGCGATCGCGATCAAAACGAGCAAGCCGAGTAGAGCGAAAAAGTTTTTCATCGTTTCCTCCGGTTGTGGAAGTTGGAGGTTGGACGTTGGAAATTGGATGTTAGATGTTAGATGCTCGACGCCGGATTCCAACTTCTAACTTTTAATTTCCAACCTCCAACCTCCAATTTCCAATTTCCAATTTCCATTTGCGAGTGTAAACGATGGCGCGCCGGTTTGCCCAAGCCCAAGCCATAAATTAGCCATAAAACAACCAGGTTTCTCCGAAGGGGGGAAGCCTGGTTTTTTATTTCGCGATCAATTTGTACCCGCGCCCGCGCACGGTAACGATCAACACCGGCTTGCGCGGATCGGGTTCGAGCCGCTCGCGCAATTGCTTGACGATGTTTTCGATTTGATAATCGAACACTTGCGCCGCGTACTCGGGCCACACCGCTTCGGCGATCTGTTGTTTGGTCACGAGGTCGCCCGCGTGGTGATGCAGAAAATTAAAGAGGAGTTGTTCTTTCGGGGAAAGCGCAAGCGGTTGCCGATTCAACCACACTTCGTCGCCGACGATTTCGACGCGCGGAAAATCGCTCGCGCGAAAGGTCGCTTCGGGATCGCGCACGCTGAACACCGCGCTCGCGATTTCGATCTGATCGCCGTCGCGCAATTCGCGCGATGCGACGACGCGCGCGCCGTTGAGCAGTGTGCCGTTCGCGCTATCGCAATCGCGCAGGATCGCGCGTTCGCCGTCCCACGCGATTTCGGCGTGATGGCGCGACGCGCGCCGGTCGGCGATGAACACATCCGCGTTCGGCGCGCGTCCCAGGATCGTGAGCGCTTTGATCGTAAACTCGCGTCCCGCCGCGTCCACAAGCGCGGGTGCATTGTCGCTCATTTCGGAACCTCGTACACAACGCGCAGAGTCGGACGATCCGCTGGATTCGCGCGTTCGGTCGTCGCGATGGAATAATGACAATTCGGATCACTGTCATCGGCGAGCATCAACACCAAGCCGCCGCCCGCGCGCCCGCGACTGAGCCAACTCGCAACCAGCGGCGTAACGTCGAGCGCGCGCGTTCCCGAATCCGACAACGCGACCAGGTCGAGCGGCGTCGGATCGTAATCTTTGTTCGCCGCCATCCCAGGTTTGCTCCACGGCGAATTGTACGTCGCGGTCGCCGGACGCCACGGCACGAGCAAACGATACGCGGTGATTTTGCACGGCGTCGCGTCCGGCGTGGCGCGTTCGATTCGCAGGGTCAACGTCGCGGAGATCGGAAGCGCGTTCACCGGCAAGCGCGTAAGATTGAACCCGATCAGAATACGATCCGGTTTGCGCGCGCCGTGCAAATGCGCGGTCTCGCTCGCGTGCCACGCTTCGTCCGACGCGTCGGGATCGAGCCAGGTATCTTCGACGACGCCGGGACCGTTGAACGTGATCGCCGTGCGTTCGGCGGTTGGCGCGAGCGTCGCCTGCGCGAGAAAACGTTCGACGCGCAGTGGACGCGACGCGATAAACAAAATAAAGCAAAGCAGAATGGTCGCGAACACAAGCGCGAGGGGACGCCACGCTGGGCGCGGCGCGCGCGGCAAACGCGGCAACGCGATTGGGCGCGGCGCGGGCGACTCAAGCGCGAGTTGCAACGCGCGCGCAAGATCGCCGGCGGTTTGAAAACGATCAGCGGCATTTTTCGCGAGCGACTTGAGGATCACGCGCTCGACCGCGTCCGGCAAATCGGGACGCACGGAACGCGGCGAAGGCAGAGGCGCGGTGATGTGCTTCAACACAATCGCGTACGGTGTGTCCGCGTCGAACGGCAGTTTGCCGGTGCACAGTTGATACAACATCACGCCGAGCGCGTACACATCCGAGCGCGCATCGCCGGGTTCGCCACGCCCTTGCTCCGGCGACATATACGCCGGCGTGCCGAGCGTGTCGTGACTGCCGGTGATCGCGGTCGCGTCGATCATCCGCGCGATGCCGAAATCGGTCAGCACGGCGCGATCATTCGTGGCAAGGATCACATTCGCGGGTTTGAGATCGCGATGAATGATGCCGTGTTGATGCGCGTAATCGAGCGCGTCCGCGAGATCGCGCATGATCTGCGCGACGCGCGCGAGCGGCAAGCGTTCGCCGCGATTGTGGAGCTCGCGCAATTGCTCTTTGAATCCCGAGCCGGTAATGCACTCCATCACGAGGAACGCGAGATCGTCGGCGGTGTCGAAATCGTACACGCGCACAATGTTGGGATGTTCGAGCGCGGCGACCGCTTGCGCCTCGCGGCGAAAGCGCGCGGCAAACTCCGCGTCGCCGGTGAGATGC
>JACRPR010000220.1 GCA_016223105.1 Chloroflexota bacterium
CCCATTGTACCTTTGCAAACACAATTCAAACGGTTCGAACGGCTACGGAATGTGTTCACGAGGTGGTGAACCCTGCCTGACCTAAACCAATACCACAAAGTGTTCACGATGTGGTGAACCCTGACAAATAATCGGTAATGAGTTGGCGCAGGTTCATCGCCTTGGCGTACTCGCGCAGAGAAATCAAAATCGGGATGCGCGATTTTTCCGGATTCGCGAGGTATTTGCGCGCGAGTTTGGCGGCGTACTGTTTGACGAGCGTCGTTTTGCCGGTGCCGTAATCGCCGAGGACCGAAATGTGATTGCCACCGGGAATGTCGAGCCACGCGTCGAGGTACTCGTCAATCGGTTTGTACGGATCGCCGTCGCCGACCGGCTTGCCATCGAGATCGCGTTGCTGGCGTCTGCCGCCGAGGTCCACATAGTACTGCGATTGCGGTGTGTGCGCCCATTCTTGAACCAGGTGTTGCGCGTACACGGTGAAATCTGCCCGCTCGCGATAAAACGCGTCGAGCGTCAGAGCGCGCACGCGGTCGTCGGTTGCGCGCGCCTCCTCGCGCACTGCCGGCGCGACGCGCGCTTCGGAGACGAGGTACGCGCGCGCCGCGCGAACCTGCATCATTTCGCGCGCGAGTGCGCGCACGTCCGCGATTTCGATTTCGCCGGCGCGACACGCGACGAGCCAGCGCGTTTCGCGCGCGCCGCCACGATCCGCACACACAACGAGATCAATTTGGTGCAGTGGATGATCAACGCGCGTCAGCGTTTCAAAGCCGGTCGCGCCGAGCAATTTTTCGACGCGCGCCGCGAGGTGTTCAACCGGCGTGGGCGGCGCGGGCGTTACCGCGATTTTTGGCGCGGGCGCGGGCAAGTGTTTCAAAAAAACTTCGAGAAATTCACCGAGCGTCGCGTTGTAATCGCCACCTGGCGGGACGGTGAGGTTGATCGGAATGATGCCGCCGCGTTGCAGATTGTCGCGTTCAAGCGGATCGCCGTTCAAAAAAATCGCGTAGGCGGGGCGTTTGTGTTCCGCGAGATCGAAACGAATCTGATTGTAAATCTGCCAAAGGTCTGGGTCGCTCAAACTATAGCCGACAAACAGAAATGTGTGCGTCATCAACAACGCGCTCAACGCGCGTGTGATGTTCGCGTGCGCGCGAAAGTATGCCGCGTAATCGTCGGCGGTGATGATGAGCATTTCTTCATCATCGAGCGAGCCGTGCATCTTGACCAGGTTGGTCTTGTCCGTGTCCCAATAGCCTACATTCTTGTCGCGGATGATGCGCTGAACGTCGCGCTTGGCGTCCGCAAGCGCGCGTTCGAGCAAATCGTCAAAGTTGGTCGTGAAAATAATGGGCGCGGAAATTTTCGCGAGGAGTGCGTGATTACGCGTCGGCGCGGTGCCGGGTTTGTTCAACATCCGCTTGACGTGTTGAACGAGGAGATTGCGCCCGGACAAGCCGTGCGTGTTTTGATAGTACTGCGCGATTTTCGTCGGGTCGAGATCGGGTGAGCATTTCAATTCGTCCGCGAGCGGGCGCATCAATGCTTTCCAATCCGGCAAACCCGCGCCTTTGGACAAACCCGCGCCCACGAATACAACGCCGTGCCCTTTGCCAAATTCTGCGAGGAGATTTGTTGGAATGTTCATAGCGTCTCCAATCTTCAGCCGACACCAGGTTTCTCCAAGAAACCTGGTGTCTTGTTTACACGCTCAACGCTTCCGCGAGTTCACGCATAAACAATTCCGCGTCCGT
Organism: Chloroflexota bacterium; assembly: GCA_016223105.1. Lineage (GTDB taxonomy): Bacteria > Chloroflexota > Anaerolineae > UBA4142 > UBA4142 > JACRPR01. The sequence goes on from JACRPR010000220.1 coordinate 1,758, forward strand.
CACCAACCCCAGGGCTTGAAACGTGCCGCGATCCGCGAGTTTCGTGACGACTGCCGGGTTGATGTCCACCGCGACAATTTTTGTGGACGCGGGCAACATATTGCCGGTCGCAATTGAGTGGAGCATCGTCGAGATCATCAATGCCATCTCGACGCCGGGCAATGCCGCGCGCATTTTGCGTTGCGCTTCCTGGGTGTCGGTGATCACATCGGGCAAAGGTCCGTCATCGCGAATCGAACCGGCGAGAACCGTCTCGACATTGTGGCGGATGCACTCGTACATCACACCCTCGCGCAAAACGCCTTGCTCGACCGCGGCGCGTAGCGACCCGGCTTTGCGAATCGCGTTGATCGCGACCATGTGATGGCGATGCCCGCCTTCGATGGGCTGACCGTTGTGAAGCGCGACGCCGAGCGATGTGCCGAGCAACGCGGCTTCGACATCGTGCGCGGCGATCGCGTTGCCGCCGAACAAAACCTGGACGTAGCCCGCGCGAATGATCTGCGCGAGGTATTGTCCCGCGCCGGAATGTACAATCGCGGGACCGGCGACGACGAGAATTTTGCCGCCCTGCGCGCGCGTCGCGCGCATCGTTTTCGCAATCTCTTCGATCACGAGCCGTTTCGGTTTTTCGGATGAAATTTCGCTTCCCATAAACGCGAACAATTCACGCGCGCGCGCGCGTTGCGGCGGTAGAACGCGAATGCCATCGTGCCCCACGACGACCTGGTCGCCGACGCGCGCATTCGCCATCGGGATCATCCGCGCGCGCGCCTGCGCGTGATCAATCACGATCACCAAATCCATTTCGGTGCCGGTAACATCTATCCATTGATTGCCGAGCCGAACCTGGGTCGGCAAATGCGTCGTCGAATAAAATTCGTCCGGCAGAACACCGTTCTGGGTAACGGATGCGGTATGCACATCGTCGCGGGAGAGCAACACCGCGCCTTCATCTTGCACGGCGTTGAGGATGCGATGGAGTTGTTCGTCGTTGTCGGCAAAAATTTTCATCCGCGCGAACGACGTTTCGGCTTTATGCTTGCCGACACGAATTTCCTCCAGATCAAACTCGCCGCCCAAATCCATAATCGTGCCCCAGACTTGGGCGAGAATTCCCGAATCAATAATATGACCTTCGAGCGTAATCTCTTCGCTCGTCAAACGTTCGTTCATCATTACTCCCGCGGGCAAATTTTCAATTTGTCTGCATTATAGGTTTGGCAACGCGCCAAGTCAAATCGAAAAAATCACTTGCGCCGACTTGATTGACAGATCAAATTCGATGTTGTACACTGCGCGTCGAAAGGTGAATGATGGTGCAGGCGCAGTTTGAACCGACCACACAATCCTGGGATGAATGGCTAGCAGAGTTGCGCGCGCGCGCGCGTGTGGATCGCGCGGGCGCGCGGCAAAGCGCGCTCGCGCGCTTGATTTGGCGCGAAGCGTTTTTGACGCGCCCCGGTTTGATCGCGCGCGTGCAAGATTTACTGGGACGCGATTGTTTCGGCGCGACGCCGCGCGCGACCTTACGCCGCGATTTATTGCGCGTGCGCGCGATGCTCGCGCAAACCGAGCATCGGCTCGCGCGTTCGCGGCGCGGTTATTTTGTGCCGGGGCGTCCTCTGCTCGACGCGCATTTGCAAAAATTGATCGCGGGCGCGGTCGCCGAAGTGGACCCGCGCCAGATCGCGATTTATCGGCGGCTCACACCCGCGCAACGCGTTTGGCAAGCCGCGCATTTATCGGATTGGTTGCACCAGGCGAATGAACGCAGAAAACAACGACAAGGAATTTTGCAACGATGACAAATTTAGTTTCACCTCAACCGCAAATTGGATTGATGGAATTTGCGCGCCTTGTCATTGATACGTTGGAACAAGCCGAGATTGATTATATGGTCGCCGGTGCATTAGCCGTCGCGGCGTGGGCAGAGGCGCGTTCCACGCAAGATGTGGATGTCGTGATCAATTTGCCCATCGAACAGATGCGGCGGCTTTCGATTGAACTTGAAAAACGCAAGATGCTCGTCCCGGCGGATGTGATGCTCGATCTGTATCTCGACGCGCAAGCCGATTTGCCGATCAACGCGATCCATCTTTCGACCGGTTACAAAGCGGAATTATTTTTTGTGCGCCCCGCTGACGCGTATCGCGTGCTCGCGTTCAGTCGGCGCTTGCGCGTTGATCTTGGCGCGCCGCTCGGTGAGGTGTACGTCCACGCGCCGGAAGATTTGATTCTCAACAAACTGCGCTATTTTCAAATCAGCGAACAGCCCAAACATGTGCGCGACATTGCCAGCATTCTCGTTGCATTGCGCGATCAACTTGATCACGCGTACATCGCGGAATGGGCGGAACGCTTTGGCGTAACCGCGTTGTGGAACGAAGCGCAACGCCGCGCCGCGTTGCTTTGACGCATTGCGCCGAGTCAAGTATAATCGTTTCAGTTTTTTCACAATACCTTCGCCAATTCTTGCGCGAACGAAAAAATTTCCCACGGATACAAGAGAACACGGATATTTTCAATTTATTTTGGCTCTTCAGGAATTAGTGGGGTAGCATAGCCCCTTGTGGGCGTTGAAATGGAAAAGTACGCGCACAAGGCGCTATGCTACGCGACTAACCCCACCAATTCCCGGAGAACCTTTATTTTCCATCATCCGTGTTCCTTTGAATCAGTGGGAAGATTTTGGCGAAGGTATTGTTTTCAAGGAGCAAGTTTTATTCGCACCACGATTTTGCCGCGCGCGTGGATTGCCGCCGCGCTGGTCGCCGCGTTCGTTCTCCTCACGATTCGACCGCTCGATGCTTCCGAAAATAATTCGCGCGCAGATGATTTGTCTGCGCGCGCTTTGTCCGCGCCTGCCGGTCGTTTGATCATTTCCGCCGAGATCAGCGGCGCGTGGAATTTGTTCACCGCAAATCCGAATGGTGAAGATTGGCAACGCGTCGCGACGAATCTCGCGCCCGCGCGCGATCCCGCGATTGCGCCGGACGGTAAAACGATCGCGTTGCGCTCCAAGCGCGATGGCGCGTGGGACATTTACACTCTGCGCGGCGAAACGTTGACACGTTTGACGCGCGGAATGATTTACAACGCCGCGCCGACCTGGTCACCCGATGGCAAAAAAATCGCGTTCGAATCGTACGCGCGCGGTGATCTCGATATCTGGGTGATGAATGCGGACGGATCGAACGCGCTCGATCTCACCGACGATTCCAAAGCGCACGATTACGCGCCGACCTGGTCTGCCGACGGCAAGTGGATCGCGTTTACGAGTTGGCGCACCGGCGCGCAACAAATTTTTGTCGTCGCCGGCGATTGCGCGCGCGCGTGCAAAGCGATCAATCTCAGCAGTAATAAATTCAACGATCAAAACCCGGCGTGGTCGCCGGACGGCAAACAGATCGCGTTCGTCTCGGATCGCGATGGGCAACGCGCGATTTACGTCGCGGAATTTTCCGCCAACGCGATCCAAAACGCGCGGCGCATCACTTTTTCCGGCTGGGACGATCAACCGACCTGGTCGCCGGACGGCAAATTCATTGCGTTCGTTTCGCCACGTCCGAAACGTCAACCGATTTACATCGTCCCGGTCGAAGGCGGTTTGCCGCAGATCGTTGAAAATGGTCCCGCGTTCGCGTCATCGGTGGTGTGGACGAGCGATGCAACCATCGCGGGCGATTCTGCATCTAACTCTGCGAACGGCGCGCTTTATCGCGAGCAACCCGATCTCGCGCCGGCAGATGCCGGACATCCGTACGAGTTGCGCCGCATTCGTTCATCGCGCCTCGACGGTGGTTTATCGAAATTGAGCGGACGCGTCGCGGATTCCTGGGACGCGCTCGTCGCGCGCACGAAACTCGAAGTCGGTTATGATTTTCTAAGCGTGGTCGCGGATATGACGCGCGCGATAGACATGAAATGCGACATCACTTGCGACACGTTGAGTTGGCACAAGTCCGGGCGCGCGGTGGATACGCGCGTGAGTTACGATGGAATGGAAATCGTGCGCGAGGATTTACTCGCTGAAACGTATTGGCGGATGTATTTGCGCGCGGGCATCCAAAATGGAACGCTCGGCGAGCCGCTCAAAGACGCGCCCTGGGATTTATCGTACCGCGCGCGCTGGGTCATCGCGCCGGGCGAGGGTGGCGTGAAAAAGCCGGTGCCGTACGGATTCTTTGTGGATTTCACCGAACTTGCGCGGCAGTACGGCTGGGAACGCATTTCATCTTTCGATGGAATTGATTTCGATTGGAAGACGAACAAGATCGGCGCGGAGTACTGGCACATCGAACGGCGTCAAGGTTTGACCTGGTATCAAGCGATGCGCGAAGTGTACGCCGAAGATGATCTCAAAGCGCTCGCCGAGTGGAACGCGTTGAGCCGCGCCGGTTATGATGGCTATTTGATTTATCTCAAAGGCATTCCCGCACCCGCGCGCGCGTGGAAATGGTTTACGCTAACTCCATGAACTCAACTTCACAACCCGTCTCTCCCGCTGTGCGCCGACTCGTTCGGTTCGTTGACCGACTTGTTTTTTTTATCGCGCGCTCCTGGTTATGGCTCGCGACCGGTTCTCTTTTTTTGTACATCGCGATTCCCCTGCTCGCGCCGGTGTTGATGCACTATGGTTTTCAAACGCCAGCCGAGTGGATTTACAATCTGTTTAGTTTGAATTGCCATCAACTCGCGCATCGCAGTTATTTTTTCTTCGGCGAGCAACCCGCGTACTCGTTCGATGAATTACGCGCGCGCGTTCCCGCCGGGGTGAACGAACCCGCCGTGTCATTTTTCTGGCGCGATCTGCGCGGCAATGCCGACCTGGGTTACAAAATGGCATTGTGCGAACGTGACACCGCGATCTATGGCGCGATGGTTCTGGGCGGATTGATTTTCGGATTACTGCGTCGCCAACTCAAGCCGCTCGATTGGCGCGTGTGGTTGATCGTTGCGGTCGCGCCGATGGCGCTCGATGGCGGTTCGCAGTTGATCGGTTTGCGCCAGAGCGATTACATTTTGCGAACGATCACCGGCGCGCTGTTCGGGCTTGGCTCGGTGTGGCTCGCGTATCCGCACGTCGAAACCGCGATGCGCGATTTGCGCGCGCAAGCGGAGGCGCAATATCAGCGCGCCGCGGTACGCGATTTATTGGACGCACACAAACGCTGACAGACGCGGAAAATTTTATCCGCGTTAGTCCGCGTCCCATTTTAGCACTTGAAAGGCAAGATGACTCTATCTCGTAACGTACTCGCGCCCGCGTTCTTCATCGCGCTGGGCGCGCTCTTTTTGCTCGCGCCGTTTCCGCTAATGACGAAACTCGACGCGATTCCGTACGGCATTGACCCGCAGAGACCCGGGCACACGCACTTTTTCGGCGGCACGTATTTTCCCGGCGAAGATTGGTTGCGCGCGTACGTTCCTGGTTTTGCCGTGTTCGATCCAGAGACGCCGGAAAAAATGTCGGTCGAGGCGCGCAAGGTTGGAATGTATGTCGGCTTTCTCGCGGTGTGGATTTATTTGATCGCGCTCGGACGCGGACGCGCGAAAGGAATGGCGCAACCCGGCATTTTGTTCGCGCTGGTGATGTTCGTCGCGGTGATGGGCTTTGATGGCTTTAACGCGTTTTTCTACGACCTAAAATTTATTCCGCATCTGTACGCGCCGCGTCTCGATTTGCGACTGGGCACCGGGTTGTTGTGCGGTTACGCGTTCGCCGGGATTCTCGCGCCGGTCGTGAATTATTCGCTGTGGCGCGATGACGACACGCGCCCGATGATCGCGAACTGGAAACAATTTTTCAGCGGATTCATTCCGCTCGCGATCGTGTTCGCGCTCACGTCATCCGGCTGGGGCATTTTGTTGTACCCGCTTTCGTTCATCGCGAGCGCGAGCGTGTTACTTCTCGTCGCGCTCATCAACGTCGTGTTTCTGCTTTCAATTTTTCGCAAAGAGCAATCGTGCGCGACCTGGCGCGACGCGCTCAATCCATTCGCGGTCGGCGTCGCGTGCGCGCTGATTGAACTCGGCGTGATGTCGGCGGTGCGCTTTGTGCTGTTGGGCAACACGCCATTGCCATGATGAATGAATCGTTGGAAATTGGACGCGGACAAACGCGGATGAACGCGGATAATTTCTCCGCGTCCAATGAACGTTGATTCACAGATGCGCGCAGTTTTACAAATCGTTAGAGAATTGTTAATTAGTACCGCGATGCTTTGACAAGCCGGTACTTGGGTGATATACTTTTACCAAAATTTGTCCTGATGCTGGGACACACTTGAGGCGCGCACGCGCGCGTCCCGGAGGTGAAATAGTGGCTAGTGTAACGATTCCGGATGTCCGTGAGGACAAGGGGTTTTTGCCGCGCCAGACGAAATTGTTGCTGGGCGCGTTTCTCATTTTGGGCGCGATTGGTTTGTTCGCGTTCACCAGTTTGCAAGGCAATCAACAATACTTTCTCACGCTGTCCGAATTGAAAAGCAAAGGCGACCTCGCGACCAAACAAACGGTGCGCGTCGGCGGCAATCTCAAACCAAATACAACGCACGTTAACAGCAAAGACATCACCGCGCAATTCACATTGACCGATGATGCGAACAATGTTCTGCCGGTATTTTACAAAGGCGTTTTGCCGGACACGTTTGAAAAAAGTACGCAAGTGATTGCGGAAGGCAAAGTGGACGGCAATGGCATTTTCCAGGCATCGCTCGTGCTTGCGAAATGTCCGTCCAAATACGACGCGTCCCAGGTTGAGTGGCGGAGCAGTGAGCAGTACGGAAAGTAAAACGTGAAACGTAAAACGTAATTTGTTTACGAGTTACGTGTCAGGGTTCACCACATCGTGAACACTTTTTGGTATTGGTTTAGGTCAGGCAGGGTTCACCACATCGTGAACACATTCCGTCGCCGTTCGAACCGTTTGAATTGTGTTTGCAAAGGTACAATGGGCTCACTCAGA
>JACRPR010000123.1 GCA_016223105.1 Chloroflexota bacterium
GCGGTCGAAGCGCCGGCAGATTTTCATGCCGCGTCCGATCATCTTGCCACGCTGGAACACGCGATTGCAAATGCGACGCCGCTCCGCATCACGTACTATACCGCGACGCGCGATGCCACGACCACGCGCACGATTGAACCCTTACGTTTGGAATGGCGCAGACAGATTCCCTATCTCATCGCGTACTGCCGACTGCGTCAGGATGAACGTGTCTTTCGCGTGAGCCGGATTCTCGCAATTGACGTGTAAGGGCGAAGCATTGGTTCGACGGTAGTTCCGTCGAAACAAATGCTTCGCCCCTACTCCGGCGCAATGAGTGACCGCGATCACACCCCTATCCAATAATTTCCCATTCGCGCGCGCGCCGCACCCCCGGCGCGCCAATCGCCTCGATCCGTTTCACTGCGTCCTCGTCCAAAAAATAAAACCGCACCGAATCTTCTTTCTCCACGATGAAGCGTTTCAACCGCTCGCGCATCCGCCGATACACCGGCTCTTTGATGTCGCACTCGAACACGCTGTACTGCGTATGGTTGCCGAAATCTTTCAGCGTCTTCATCACGCGCGTCCGGCGTTTGTCATCGGGAATATCGTAACTGACCACGACGAACATTAATCTACCCCATTCGTTGATTCGTTTTGAGATTCGTTGACACCGCATCATCCGCGATCGCATCCGCCAACTGATTGCGCTCGCGCGAAATGTGCGTAAACGTTACCCGCTCGAATCGTTCAACCAGCGCGCCCGCGCGCCGGTGCAGTGCGCGTAATCGCTCGTTCTGCACGCGATACATCCCGCGCATTTGCTCGACGACCAATTTGCTGTCCGAAAAAATTTGCAATTCGCGCGGCGCAAATGTTTGCGCCTGCTCCAACGCAAAAATCAACGCGTGGTATTCCGCCTCGTTGCTCGTCAGCGCGCCGATCGCGCGCTTGCGCCACGCGATCAGATTGCCGCGCGCGTCTTTGATCACCGCGCCCAAACCGGTCGCGTGCGGATACACCGACGCATCTGCATAAACTGCGAGTGTGCGCGTGGCGTAGTGTTGTTTGTTACGATCTGTCGGCGGGTTGAATTTATTTGCCATTCGATCCTCCGCGCATTTTCATCCTTCATCCTTCATCCTTCAACCTTCGCCTTTCATCCTTCCGCATTTGTCATTGCTTGATACCGCGACGCTTCGCCCTGGATCACGCGCGCCATCAAGCGCGTTTGCAATTCCATCACGCGCCGCCACGCGGCGGTTTCGCCGGTCAACGAATACTTGACCGGGCTGGTCACGCGTTCTTCGTACTTTTCGATCACGCGCTTGACCGCGGGCTCGGACAATGCGATCGGGCGTTCGGGATTATTCGTCCTTTGAAAATCGCGTCCTTGAATGATGTCCAGGTTGAGCAGATTCAAGACGAGCGGATCGCACACAAGCGGACGAAACTCTTCCATCAAATCCAACACGAGCGAGGGGCGTCCGTACTGAATCGTGTGAAAAAATCCCAGGTGCGGATCGAGACCGACAATCTGCGCCAGCGAGTTCACATCACGTTGCAAAAACGCGTACACAAAACTCAACAGCGCGTTCACCGGATCGCGCGAGGGATGATACTCGCGCGCGCTAAAGCCGTAATCGTTTTTGAGCAGAACCTTGAACGCGGGCCAATAAAATGCGCCGGCGCGTCCTTCATATCCGCGCAAAGACTCGGCATTGTCCACCGTCTGCGCGCCGCGCATCGCCTCGGCGATTCCAGTGACGCCGCGCGCGATCTGCGCGTGCGTTGTGCGCGCATTGATCAACAGCGCGCGTTGATTCGTCAACTTGCCGATCACGATCTGCCGCGCGAGCGTAAGGTTCGCGGCGTCGTCGCTCATCATTTGCAATTGCTTGACGCGCAGATCCGCATGCGGACTCGTCGGCGGCAAAAGCGATCCCAGCACCGTGCCGCGCATCGTCGCAAACGTAACGCCTTTGCCCGCGCGCAACAACATCGCGGTCGCCGGTTGCGTCAGTTGAATGTTGCCCATCACCACCAATTGATCCAAATTGTGCATCGGCACATCGCCGACGATGGTGTGTTCTTTCGTAATTAACAAACGCTCGCCTTGTTTTCGCACCACCGTGCCTTGTTCGCGCACATAGATCGTTGCCATGTTTGACTCCTTGCCCAAGACCTGACAGGTTTTCGAAAACCTGTCAGGTCTTGGGCATTCTGCCGGCTCCCGCCGAAATCGCGTAATGTTTGTTGCCGACGAAAAAGACGCCAAGAAACGAAAACCCTTCGTCAAAATGCGTGATGCGCGTCTTGCTCGGATTGACCAAGAGTTTGAGTTTCTCCAGCGCGCGCGTCGCGTGATCCAACGCGGTTTCCGCATCCGACTTTTTCGCATTCAGAATGATCCAATCATCCGCATACCGCACCAACGCCAAACCGCGCCGCGTCAATTCGAGATCGAATGTGTGCAAGTACACATTCGCCAAGAGCGGCGAGATCACGCCGCCTTGATACGTGCCGATATTCTTTTTTTGCGCGCGCATTTCGTTAAAGACGCGCGCGGTGAGCCAGCGTTCGATCAGCTTCAAGAGGCGCGCATCGGTGAGATCGCGCGCGACCAGGTTCAGCAAGAGCCGATGGTCAATCCGCTCGAAACAATCCTTGATGTCGCCGTCCACGACCCAGCGGCGTCCCGCGTCGCGATAGTCCTCGACCGACGCGATAACATCCTGAATCGAACGCCCTTCGCGAAAACCAAAACTACACGCGAGGAATTTCTTTTCGTACACCGGCGCGATTGCGTCGTAGACCGCGCGTTGCGCGATGCGATCGCGCACCGTCAAAATTCCGAGCGGACGCCAATCGCCTTTGCTTTTCGGCACATAGACCACGCGCACCGGCGGCGGCGCATAATTTCCGCTCGCCAATTCCGCGCGCAAGGCGTCCAGGTTCTCACGTTCGTGCGCGCCAAAATCAGAGAGCGTTTGACCATCCACGCCCGCGCCGCCGCCGTTCGCGCGCACCTTGCGCCACGCGCGCAGTAAATTTTCCAGCGTGAATGGATCGGTTGCCGCGCGCGCTGGCGTATCGCGTGTCTCGGCGCGCGGCGGAATGACCAACGCGCGTTGCTCCGGTTCGATTGGCTTGCCGGTATTTTGCGCCAATTGTGCTTCGAGCGCGCGCGCGAGTTTTGCGATCAGTTTGCCCATCGTTCACCACTCCTGCGTCGGCTCATCTACGGTATCTTCGTGCCAATGCACCGGTCGCCGGAAATCGCGATAGCGGTTGGCATTCCCGGCAACCAAGTGCGTCAACAGATCGCGCACGCCGCTCCCAACCAAGCCCCACACCAGCAATGGTTCCGGCGCGACTTCGAGAAAGAATCCCAGCAATGCCGGAAAAACGATCGCAAAGGGGTTGCCGGTGAGTTCGGGCGATCCTTGCGCGACCCACACGCCGGTAATGTTAGTCGCAATGCCGTACAGGTACGAGACGACCCCAACCGCGATGAGCGTGAGCGAATGTTTCATCCCGGCTTCGTTAAACACCAATTCGAGAATCGTGACGGACACGGCAAGTAAATAGCCCATCCATTGATACTTGGGCACAATGAAGTTGAAACCGTCCACCGAAAACTGGAGCGAGATAAACCAGAGCAAGAGCGCGACCAGGATCGCCGTCAAGCGAATCAGTTGCGTGTAACGTCGTTCATTCATTGTGATCCTCCGCAGACCCAAAGGGTTTTCGAAAACCCTTTGGGTCTAATAGCCCGCGTCGTCCGTTTTCAAAATACTCGATCGCGAGCTGACCGATGATCCACGTTCCACTCGCCGCGAGTGCGCCGGACGCGAGCCACCCGGCAAGCGGAATAACTTTGACCAATTGTTGCCCGGCATAACGCAAGACCACACTGCCCACCATCGTCGCGATCATTTCGCGGCTGTAGCGATCGTTGAGCGGCTGACCGTAAATCGCCGCGATGCGTAACACCATTTGCAGTTGGAGAAAAATCTGAAACGGGATGTCGAGGAGCGGTACCGGTTCGAGTCCGGCGAGTCCGCTCAACATTTCGGCGCGGCGCATCACGCGCGCCGCGGCGGGCTTGCGCCATTGCGCGATTTCGCGTCCGAGCGCGGTCGCGAGTTGCGGACTCGTGTCCGCAATGCGCGGCAACAAATCTTCCAACACATTCGCGCCGGTGCGCGCGGTAATTGCAATCACACTGCATCCCAACCTTCTGCGCCAACCTTCGAGATTCACGGATGCGGATGGCGCGTCCAATTTATTCAGCGCGATCAGGATTGGTTTGCCCAACGCCCGCACACGACCGATCCATTCGTGTTCCCAACCGCGCACGCCGACCGCGCCATCCAATACCCAGACGACGAGATCAGCATTTTCCAACTCAAACCGAAGCGCATCGCTGGGATTCATTGGATCGCTTGGCTTGGGTGTTTCCACATCAATCACTGTAAACAAACCCAGGTTCATCACCGGTGGCGCTTCGCCGCGCGTGTCCGTCGGGCAAGTTTCCGGCGGAATCAATCCGTTGAGCCATTGGAGCAAGGTGGATTTGCCCGCGCCGCGTGCACCGATCAACACGATCCGCGCGCGGCTCTCGCGTTCGACTTCGGCGCGCAAATGATCCCAGTCCAACGCGTTCAACAGTGACGCCAAGCCCATTCCAATCGGCGACGCGCGATCGCGATTTAGTGCACTGTCCGTATCAGCGCGCTCGCGTTGCCATAGCTTGTTCCAAACTACGCGGACTGCCAGGATCAAAAGTTCCAGCACATTGCGCCCGAGCCCATCCGCGTCGGATGATGCCGAATGATTCTCGCGTTGGCGAACCCACACCGATGCCCGGTCGCGTTGATGCCCTCCCAACTTTCCAATTCTCCGGCGGCGGTAAAGTTTTCGCGCGGATTGCGGTACTCGAGTTCGAGCCGCGCATCAATCACCAGTTGCATCCCATCGCGCAATAAATGACCGGGACTGGATGAGAAAATTCCAGTCTCGAGATCTTTTTCCCAACTCATTGCATTGATCACCGGCACATTGTTTGCAACCAGGATCATTCCCTCCGGGGATGGGCGCACCGCGGCGATACATTGCGCGTCATCACCGGGCGATTCGACGCGGAGAGGATTCAAGTAAATGACCAAGCCCTGCGGAAATTGCGCGAGATCAATCGGCGGATGCGCTTCATGCGTTTGAGAATCGTACAAATTGAGCCAGCCAAAACGTGGGAACGATTGGTCGGTCGCGGCATCCGGCGCGCGGCGCGTGATCATCAACATCAGCGGCACAATGCCGGCGAACAAAATTCCACCGGCAATCGCCATCGGCATAACCCAATGCGGCGCGCCGCCTGAATCCGTCGCGCGCACAAGCGGCACCGGCGTTGGCGCAATCATGGTGGGTGACGCGATCATCGTCGGCGTTACACTAGCAACGCTCGCGCGATTGGGAGTTACGCGCGTGGATGTGGACGTTGCCGTCTTGAGTGGCGCGGTCGCGGTCGCAGAAGACGACGCGATCGCGGTTGAGGTTGGTGTTGGTGGCGCGAAAAAGATCAGATAGTACGGCAGTGAGGAATAGGTAAATGGCATCACATCGCGCAAGGTGATCGTGACGATATTCAAACCCGGTTGAAATAGCGCGGACACATCTTGCGCCGGCACTGGGTTGATCCCAGGTCGGTCGCCGGATCGAAAATCGTACGTTCGCGCGCTAGTTGATCCGTCGGCGCGAATAATTTGCAATGTTGCTTGATCGTCGGTCATCATCGCGCCGGTGCCATCGGGCGTGGATGAAAGCAGAACGATTCCCGGCGCGATGGACACGGTAATTCGATTGCTGTAAAAAATGCCGGCGGGGTTGGCGCGGTACGGCGCAGACGGGATCGCCGGCGCGAGTTGGACCACCTGGCGTTCACCCACACCTGCGCCTTGCGTCGTCGGGGTGAACCATCGGCTGAAAGTCAAACCGAACAGACAACTGAGGATCAACAGAACCAACACCGCGAATAGCAATAGCACAACGCAACTCACGCACCCGCGCTGAAAATTTCGATAGGGCATATTAAACCTCCACCTGGTTTTCATCGTCGCGCGCGCCCGGATCGAAATTCATTTCGCGGGCGAGCGCGGCTGTTTCCGCCCACGGCTCGGATGGAAACGGCAACAGCACGGTCAAGATCGCCGCCGGCGCATCCACCGCCGCGTGCTTGGATTCAACCCGGATCGGCGCGCCGACCGCGCTCACCGCGATCGATACCGAGCCGAGACTCACGTAAGCTTCGAATGTTGTCATGATCAACTCCGCGTCGGACAAATTTATAAATTTGTCCTACCGATTGAATTTTTCTGCGACGCGTTTGACCAGGTCGCGTCCGCGCGTTACCGCGCGTGCGGTCGCCTGTTCAATCGTCGCGCGCTTGGTTCGCAACCATGGCGCGGCGATGAGCGCACCGCCGAACAGCAACAACGAAGCCACCGTCGCGATCTTTTTGTCTTTGCCGTCCCGCGTTTGATTTTGTCCGTTCATCATTCATCTCCTTCCTGGTTTTGGGGTTGTTCCAATTCCTTCATCGAATGGTTGCGCCGCCAGGCAAATCCGCCGCGATAAGACCAGCCCGATCCCGGCACGCCCAGCGTAATCAAGATTCCGTGTTTGCCGATATTCACGCGCAAGCCCCGCACGCCAACGCTCAAACTCACGCCGTGCCGCGACAAATTCAGTTTGACGATCCGCCATAACCGAATCTGTTTTTGAAAACGCAATCCGCCCGTCCAGCGCGCACTGAGTTTGTTCATCATTCCTCTGCTGTGATGGAATGATCCTGGTGCGCGGAATGTCCGTCGCCATCTCCGCCGATTTGAACGGCGACGCCGGGTTCGAGCGCTTGTCCACGCGGCGCAATCAGATCGTGACCCACCGCGCCGGGTTGCGCCGGTTTTCCATCGCCCCATGCTTTGATGACGGATTCGAGAACAAAGTATTCGCGTTTCAAACGCGCCTGCTTGAATAAATCCACGGTGTCGTGAATCACTTGCAGCTCGTCCAACGCCGTGTCCATCTGCGCTTCCAGGAAACCCAGGCGATCCGTTCGCTCGCCATAACGCGCCGTTTCCAACCCTGGATGATCGAAGACGTTTTCGCCGTTCGGGGTGATTTGGAGCACCATCACGCGCGGACGCGCGTTGGTGGTCAATCGCCAAGTCGGGGTTTGATGGCGCACCTGGTCCAACAAATTCTCGCCGACGAGCACAACCGGATCGAGTTCATTCAGATCCAGTTCCAGTTGCGCGGATTCCTGCTCCATCAATTGCACAAGATCGAGCGGGATGATCGCGCGCTCGGCTTCGCGGCGCGCGAGGTCGGCAATCACATCGAGCAATTTGTCACTGCCCTGCGCGCGCAGAGTCGTCAGCGCTTCGGCAAGCAAGCCGGCATCTTCGCCGTCTGCAAACGCATCGGCGAGCCGGGCATAGTCGGTTTGGAACGTCCACAAGCGCGTTTTATCCAAATCGCCGATCAATGCTTGAACCTGGGTCTTGATCGCCTGCGCGCGTTGGCGCGCGGTC
>JACRPR010000236.1 GCA_016223105.1 Chloroflexota bacterium
CAAAAATGACTGTTTGAATGAGAAAATGCGACGCGCAAGAGTGGGCAACATAGAGTATCGTGTAGCAGAATGCTCACGCACTCAGCCAACAAATTGACGCATTTGAAGAACTGTTCAAGTTATTTTCGGTCAAACCCTAAGTGGCGCGGCTTTTCAAGCCGCTGGGTGCGGGAAGTTTGATGCGGGCTCGAAAGCCCGCCCCACTATTTTATCGCGAGGAGCGAAACCATAATGCAAAACCGTTTGCAACGACTCTATGAAAAATGGTCGTTGGCGCTTTCGATTCAACCGATCATTCTGCTCGTCGTTGTCGTCAAATCTGTTTTCATTGTTTGGAATCTTGAAGTCTGGGAGATGAATCCGCTCTTGTCCGGGTTGATCGCCGCGAATGTTTTCTTGCTCGGCTTTCTTATTTCCGGCGTGTTGGTGGATTACAAAGAAGCCGAACGTTTGCCCGGCGATATTGCCGCGAGTCTCGCGGCGTTGTTCGATGAGGTCAAGGCGATTTACAAAGAACATCGCGCGCCCGCGGCGTTGGACTGCCTCGACCAGGTTCACACGCTCACGCTCACGCTCAAAAATTGGTTTCACAAAAAACAAAACACCGACGCGTTGATGGCGGAACTCTCCGCGTTGAACGATCATCTCGCCGCGCTCGAATCGTCCGGCGCGGGCGAATCGGCGGCGCACATCAAAGCGGAGCAGAGCGCGATTCGGCGCACGCTGATTCGCGTGCGAACGATTCGCGGCACGTTCTTCGTACCGTCGGGTTACGCGATCGCGGAAGCGACGAACATTTCGGTGATCGTTGCGTTGTGGTTGACGAGCATCGCGGAGACATTTGAAGCGTTATTCTTCGTCGGGCTGATCGCGTTCCTCACAACCTATATGCTCGCGCTGATTCGGCGACTCGATAATCCGTTTGATTATTACAGCAAGGAAAGCGACGTGGATGAAATTTCGTTAATGCCGCTCGACGAAGTGCAGAGATGGATCGAAGAATTCAAAGCGCAAATCAAAAAGTAGATCCAGGGAACATTCTGCGCCTACCGGACTCACAATCACTGATCTGGCTTTTTCCGATTGTCGCGCTCGCGTTGGGCTTGCGGTTGTGGGGCGTCAGTTTTGGATTGCCTTTTTTTTATCATCCCGACGAAGGCGTGCCGGTAAATATCGCGTTGCGGATATTGCGCGACGGCAATCTCCATCCTGGTTTCTACCATTGGCCCTCGCTCTTGTTTTATTTCAACGCTTTTGTGTATGGCATCTTTTTTTTGATCGGACGGATTACCGGACGATTCACCGCGATAACCGATCTCGCGTACCCTGATATTGTTACGGTCGCAGTCGGGCGCGCCGGCGTGCCGGAAGAATTATTGATCGGACGCGCCGCGCAAGCCATGATCGGCGCGCTCGCCATCGTGTGGGTTTATCTGATTTGCCGGCACCTCGCGCGTGATCCGCGCGCGGGGTTGATCGGCGCGTTGTTTCTCGCGGTCGAAACGATTAGCGTCCGCAACAATCAATTCATCCGCCCTGAATCATTGCTCGTTTTTTTCTTGTTGGGGACGGTATTCTTTTCGCTCAAAATCATTGACGACCCGCGCCCGCGCCATTACGCGCTGGCGGCAATCAGCGCGGGCTTGGCGGCATCGAGCAAATACAATGCCGGGCTCGGGGTGATCCTGATTCTGTCCGCGCATCTGATGCGTTTTGGCATTCGCGGATTCGCGCGGCGCGAAATTTATTTTGCCGGCGCGATCAGCGCGCTCGCGTTTTTCGCGGGCACTCCCTTTGCCCTGTTGGATTGGCGAACTTTTCTGCAATCGGGAATTGCGGAAGATGCCGCGATCTATGCCGGCGGACATGCGGGGGGCGAAGGGGATACCCTGCGGTGGTATATCGAATTCTTGTGGCAGACTCAGGGCGCGTTGCTTTTGCTCGCGCTCGCCGAGATCGTCATCATTCTTCGCCGCCGTGATCTCGCGGGCATCGCGCTGATCAGTTTTCCGGCGATCTATTTTAGTTTTGTTAGCGCATACCGGGTTCGTTTTGACACGACGATCTTGCCGGTGATTCCGTTTATCGTGATCCTTGCCGCGCGATTGATCGCGCGCGGCTGGAATTTCAATTCGCGATTTGCGCGCGGCGCGGTGCTCGTCTTGATCTGCGCGCTAATTCTGCCGCCATTGCGCGCCACCGTGGATTATAATACGCGCTTGTTACAGATTGACGGACGCGAAACCGCGCGACAGTGGATCGAAAAAAATCTGCCCGCGGGCGCGCGTTTCGCGGTTGAGCCATACGCGCCCTACATCGCGCGCCCCCGCTACACCGTGAGCGGGGTCGCCGGAATGACTGAACATCCGCCGGAGTGGTACCGCGCGAATGGATTCGAATACCTGGTTTTTAGTTATGGCGCGTTCGGGCGATTTTACGAAAATCGCGCGGCGTATCCCGATTTCGTCGCGCGGTACGAAGCATTGTTTGCCGCGTTCCCGGAAATCAAACGCTTTAACGAAAACGGAATGGAAATTCGGGTGCATCAAACAAACGCGGCGAATCTGCCCGCGCATAAAAGCGGTGAACGCTGGGGCGTGTACGCCGAATGGATCGAATTCGTCGGTTACGATGGTGCGACGCCGCGCGACCTGGTTTTGTATTGGCGCGCGCTCTCCACGCGCCGCACGCCATACCAATTAACCGTCATCCTGCGCGATGAAAATGATCACGCGCGCGCGCAAACCACCGGCGATCTGTTTGGCGAACTCGATTCCCAAAACCAGGGACGCGATGAAATTGTGCGTGTGCCGATTGACCTTGCCGTGCCATCCGACCTCGCGCCGGGGCGATACCGGCTCGAACTGAACGTTGACGCTGAAGGGATCGGACGGATTCCACGGCTCGCGCTTGATCGGCAACCGGTCTCGGACAAACATTTCTTGGCGGTGAAAATTCCGCCGCCCGCGCCGTCGCCGAATGAAATCGCAACGGCACGCCTAATCAATGTTCGCTTTGACAACACGCTTCTGTTGCTTGGGCACGCGCCATTCCGCGCGACCGTGCGCGCCGGTGATGCGTTGTTGCTCACGACGTACTGGCAGGGCATCGCGAAGATTGATCGCGATCTAACTTTGTTTTTGCATTTGCTTGACGCGCCGGGAAACTTGCGCGCGCAACTCGATACGCAACCGGTCGCGGGCGCGTATCCGACTTCACTCTGGGATGCCGGTGAAATCGTCCGCGACGAGTCCACGCTGACGTTGCCGCGTGATCTCGCGCCGGGCAAATACCGGCTCGCGCTCGGTTGGTATTCCCATCCGACCCTTGCGCGCTTGACCGTTGGAGATGCAAACGGCGCGGCAGTTGGCGATCAGATCATCCTGGCAGAGATTACGATTGAATAAACGACCTGGTTCAATGCGCGCTTGCACTTTGCCGCCGATTCTGTTATGATTTCGACCGGGTTGAACGGAAATGAATGACGCACAGACCGAAACAAAATTTCAATTCGAACCGACTACCGTTGCCGAAATTGTGCGCGGCTTGGATCCGATTGACTGGGTTGATCTGCGACTCGCCGCGCGCTTGACCCCAGCCCAACGCGTGTTGGCAGGAATGTCCGCGCAAGCATTTGCAATGGCGGCTTTGCGCGGAACATTCCGTAAACGCTTCCCGGAATTATCGCTGGCTGAATTGAATATGCGCGTATTACGTTACGTTACATCAGTGCAGATGGGCGAAATATGAGCGCGATGAAATTCTATCTCCGCATCGTACAAGCACTGGAAAAAATCAACGCACCGTATATGATCGTCGGCGCGTTTGCGGGCTGGGCGTTTGGAGTCAGGCGCACAACCTTCGATGTAGATATTCTGGTAGATTTGCGCGCACAAGACCTGCCCGCGCTTGCCGCAGAATTTCCTTTGCCGCGCTATTACGCTGATCCTGAAATGATGCGAAACTCGATGCGGCTTGGGATTATGTTCAACCTGATTGACACATCCGAAGGCGTCAAAGCCGACCTGGTTCCAATGACGCGCGAACCAGGTTATCGCGCGGCGTTTGCGCGACGCGTGCGCCAAACTTTTGAAGACGAGGAAGGTAATCGGTTTGACGCCTGGTGCGCGCAACCAGCGGACATCATTATTGGTAAACTCAAAGCATGGACAGAAGGACGTTCTAGCAAACACCCAGCCGATATTCACCAGATGCTCGTTTTCTCGTTGAGCAATTTGAGCAATGTTCAAATTGATCAGACAATTGTAACGACTCAAGCCGCGCGTCTGGGATCGGAAACGCTCGCGCTGTGGCAGGAACTGGTCGCGCGCGCCGAATCTGAAGTCCGCAAAAATAAAAACGCATAATTGATCGCGAGCCAACTATGCTTGCAAAATTTTCAATTCAAAAATTTACGCTTGGTTTTGCTTTCCTCGTTCTCTTTGCCGCGCTCTTTGCACACGCTTCCGCCGAGTCGCCCGCGTTTCAAACGTACACCCAACGCGACGGTCTCGCGTCCGATTTTGTAACGAGCATCGTGTTCGCGCGCGATGGCGCGGCGTGGATCGGCACCGCGCGCGGCGCGACCTCCGCGCAAGATAAATACTGGGTAACGTACACCGCCGCGCACGGCTTGGGCAATTCGCACATCACCGGGATCGCGATTGCCGGAGACGGCAAAATTTATTTCGCGACGAACGGCGGCGGGCTCTCGGTGTTTGACGGCGCGAATCGCAAAACGTACACCACCGGCAATTCCGCGATCCCAAGTAATTTTCTCACCGCCGTCGCGGTGGACAAACAAAATCGCGTCTGGGTCGGCACATCCGGCGCGGGCATCGCGAAACTCGAAGCCGACCAGTGGACGAAAATTAATCTGCCGCACAATTACGCGAACGCGCTCGCGCTCGACGCGAACGGCAATCCCTGGATCGCGACGAACGATGGCGCGATTTTTTTTGATGGCAAAACCCTGGGACGCTTGGGCACGCAACACGGTTTGCCGAGCAATCGCATCAACACAGTCGCGCTTGGCGCGGACGGGCGCGTGTGGTTTGGTACCGACAGCGGCGCGGTCGTGTACGATGGGCGCGCGATCCGGGTCTATCAAGAACGCGAGGGACTCGCGAACAATTCTGTGCGCGCGATTGCGTTCGACGCGCAGAGACGCGTGTGGATTGGCACATCGCGCGGTATTTCGATTTTGGATGGCGCGCGCTGGCTCAAGTACACGCGCGCGGACGGACTCGCGGACGATGCGCCGACGACGATTGCGTTCGATGCGCGCGGCAACGCGTGGGTCGGCACGGGGCACGGCATCAGCGCGTTCGGCGACGCGAAATTAATTCGCCCGACGCTTTTGCCGGTCGTGTTCATTCACGGTTGGCACACCGCCGATTCCGATGTGCTCGACGACACGGAATTTCGGTTCATTCGCAAATCGCTCGAACGCGATGGCTTTCAAGTTTTTTACGCGCAAGGCATCTCGCCGTATCGCACGCTCTTTCAAAACGCCGCGACGCTACGCGATGTGATCGCGGAGGTGAAAGCAAAAACCGGCGCGCGCCAGGTTGATCTGCTCGCGTTTTCGATGGGCGGCTTGAACACGCGCGCGTATCTCGAATCGTCATTTTACCAGGACGATGTGCGCCGCGCGATTATTCTCGGCACGCCGATGGCGGGGGTGCAATTGTGGTATCCGCTCCTCACGCGCGAAATCGAAGAGCGACCGACCGAGCCATCCGTGATCGAGTTGACGCCGGAGTACGCGACCTTGTTCAATCGCACGCACACGCCGCGCGCGACCGTGCCGTACGATTTGATCGCCGGCGACGCGCGCAATCAACCTGGTCTCGATCTGCTCAAAATTTTTCCGGCGAGCGATGGGTTGATCGAGCAGTGGAGCGCGCACGCGTTGCAGGGTCCGCTCGTGCGGCATATCGCCAACGCGGACGCGCACGATTGGAACCCGTCGCCACTGCCGTTCAACATCACCGCGTATTTGTATCCCGCGCAAACGTACGAACGGTACATTCGTAACGGCTTGCGCGATCCTGATGCGCGTCCGCTCGGTTTTGCCGCCGCGCCAGTCGAGCCGCTTCCGCCGCGCAACACCTCGCCGCTCAGCATAGACACTCTGCGCGCGGGCGCGACGATCACGCGCGCAATCGCGATTGACGCGAATCGCGCGGCGCGATTTTTCGCGCGTTGGAATCGCGGCGATGTCGAAATGAAATTGCGCGCGCCGGACGGATCGCGCTACGAACCGAACGCGCCGCGCGACGCGACGTATCTCAAAGCCGACATCGGCAGTTTGATCGCGTACTCGATTCCGCGCGCGCAAGTGGGCACCTGGTTGTTGACCGCGACCCGGCTCGACAAGGGAAGCGAGCCGATGGCGTTGACGCTGTACGCCGATTTCGACGCAGACTTGCGATTGAACATCGGCGCGGATCGCATGTGGTACGATCTCGGCGCGCCGGTTGTGATCACCGCGACGTTATCAAATCGCGCGAGCGGCGCGGAGGTGCGCGCGCAATTGCAATGGCTCGGCGCTGCCGCGACGCCGCGCGGCGTAGCGAGCGAAATCAAATTCGCGGAAACGACGCCGGGATTTTACACGCAAACAATTACCTACACGCGACGCGGCGGATATTATTTACTGCGCGTGAGCGCGCGCGGCGCGGGCTTTGCGCGCGAACGCCAAATGCTTTTTTCCGTCTCGCCGAAAACTGCCGCGTTCACCGGCACTCAGCGCGCGCGCAAAGAGGACGATGCGTTGATCATCGAAGCGGATGTCGAGGTCGCGCGCGCTGGTGAATTTGCACTGTCCGCGATTTTGCGAAACGCGCAAGGCGAAGTTGTGCTCGCGCTGACCGCGCCGCAAACGTTAAAGCCCGGCGCGCAGACCGCGACGATCACGATCCCAGGTCGCGATTTGCGCGGGCGCGCGGGCGCGTACCAAGTTGATTTGATTTTGATGGATGCGACGTGGACAGCCGTCCAAGTGGACGAAGCGCGTAACGCGCTGACGACGGAGGGGGGACAATGACAGCCCGGGTGATTCCGCTATTTCAAAAAATTCCAATCACGCGCAAACAAGTTTTGATCGGCGCGGCAATTTTGGTCGTCCTGGTTTTGGCGACGGTCGGCGCGATGGTGTGGATGCCCAAGCCCGCGCCGCAAAGCACCGCCATCGCGCGACGCGGCGATTTGAGTGCGTCCATCAACGCGACCGGCAAAGTGCGCGCGAAAAAATCCGCGCGGCTCGCCTTGCCAATGTCCGGTCTCATCGCGACGATTGAAAAACAGGAAGGGGACACAGTGAGCGCGGGCGATGTGATCGCGACGTTGCGCGCGGAAGACGCGCAACGCCGGGTCAAGCAAGCCGAACTGACGTTAAGCTCGCGTACGCTCGATCTCGCGCGCGCGAAAAGCGCGCCGCGCGACGAGGATATTGAAATCGCGCGCGCGAGTTTACGCAAGGCAACGTTATCCGCCGCCATCGCCGAAGCCGCGTACACCGCATCGCCGACGACGCAAACGAGCATCGGTCTGGAACTCGCGCGCGCCGATCTCGACATTGCGCGCGCGAGTTTCAATCGCGTCGTGAATGGTCCATCGAAAGAAGAACTCGACTCTTTGCAAAATTCGGTGACGTACGCGCAGATCGAATTGGAGAGCGCGAAAATCGCGCTCGGACAAACGAAATTGCTCGCGCCGTTCGACGCGACGATCACCGAAATTACCGCGCGCGTCGGCGAACTCGTCGGCGGGTACAATCCGCTCGTCGCCATCGCGGATTTGAGCGCGTTCGAAATCGCAGTGGAAATTGACGAGATTGATATCGCGAACGCGCAGGTCGGACAAAATATCGAAGTGCGTTTTGATGCGTTTCCCGGCGAACGCTTTGCCGGCAAATTGACGCGCATTTTTCCGGCGGCGTCCACGCAACGCGGCAGTACGGTGTACAACGCGGTCGTCGAATTTGATCCGCGCGAATTCAAAGTGCGCGTCGGGATGGGCGCGAACGTCAAAGTTCTGACGCTCGAAAAACAAAACACGTTGCTCGTGCCGAATCGCGCGCTGAAAAATGTGGGCACGCGCAAAGCCGTGCGCGTGGTTTCACCCGGCGCGCCGCGCGATGCGCTCGTCGAAGTCGGTGTAACGGATGGCAACAATACGGAAATTATTTCCGGGTTGAATGAAGGCGATGTGGTGTTGATCAATTAGAGCAAAGTCAATTTGGATTTATGATTTGTCATTCCGATTTGTCATTCCGAACGAAGTGAGGAATCTCCGGTCCGTCGCGCGAGACCCTTCGCTTCGCGAGACCCTTCGCTTCGTTCAGGGTGACGTTTCCGTAGCGCGACAGAAATTTGTTTTTGTTGGAGCGTCGTGTGATCAAAACAATGCGCGAGAAAAAATTACATCCGATTCATCCCGGCGAAATTTTGCGCGAAGAATTTCTCAAGCCGATGAACTTGCACAAAACCGACTCGCGTTGGAAATCGGCGTGCATCCGCGCCGCATCAATGAAATCGTTTTGGAAAAACGCGGGATTACGGCAAACACGGCGTTGCGGCTCGCGCGCTATTTTGGGACGCCGCCGAAATTCTGGTTGGGTTTGCAAGCCGATTGTAACTACTCAGCCCATGTCATTGCGAGCGGTTTTTGCGAAGCAATCCCCGACCTGGTCGATCCGGATTCACAACGCGGGGATTGCTTCGTCGGCAAAAAACGCCTCCTCGCAATGACACCTGAGTAGTTACAGCCGATTACGATTTAGATGTCGCCGCCGATATGTTGCGCGCGCGACTCACGCGCGAAGTAAAAATTTACGCAGTGCCAAGCAGGGCTTGATGAATCAAACTCAATTACGCAATCTTCCTTCCGTGGACGCATTGTTGCAAATGCACACGGTGCGCGATTTGGATCAACGCTTCGGGCATACGCTCGTCGTCGAGGCGTGCCGCGATGCGCTCGATGCCGCGCGTGGCGCGATTCTCGCGGGTGGCGATGCGCCGATGCCCGCGTTGTTGATTGACGAGATTTATACGCGCGTCGAACGCGCGGCGCGACCGTCGTTGACGCCGGTGATTAACGCGACCGGCGTGATCATTCACACGAACCTGGGACGCGCGCCGCTGTCGGATGACGCGATTGCCGCGATGAAACTCGCCGCACAAGGGTACACGAATTTAGAGTACGATCTCGACGCGGGTGAACGCGGTTCGCGCTACGCGCACGCGGAATCGCTCATCACGCGATTGATTGGCGCGGAAGCCGCGCTCGTCGTGAACAATAACGCGGCGGCGGTTACATTGATTCTCGCGACGTTCGCGCGCGGCAAGCAGGTGATTATTTCGCGCGGGCAGTTGGTCGAAATCGGCGGGGGGTTTCGCGTGCCGGAGGTGATGGCGCAATCGGGCGCGCAGTTGGTCGAGATCGGCACGACGAATCGGACGTACCTCGCGGATTACGCGCGCGCACTCAACGAACAAACCGCGTTGGTGATGCGCGTCCATTCGTCCAACTTTCGCGTGATCGGTTTCACGCACGAAGCGACGCTCGAAGAATTGGCAACACTCGCGCGCGAGAATAAAATTTTGTGCGTGGACGATCTGGGTAGTGGCGCGTTACTCGACACGCGCGCATATAATTTGGCGCACGAGCCGATGCCGCAGGAATCGCTCGCGGCGGGCGCAGACCTAGTTTCGTTCAGCGGCGATAAATTGCTCGGTGGTCCACAAGCCGGGATCATTGTCGGAAAAAAGGATTTTGTGGACGCGCTGAAAAAACATCCGCTCACGCGCGCGTTGCGCGTGGACAAGGTTACGCTCGCGGGGTTGCAAGCGACGCTGTTGCATTACTTGAAAGGCGAAGCGCCGAAAAAAATTCCGATTTGGATGATGCTCTCCGCGACGCGCGACGAACTCGACGCGCGCGCGCAGAAATGGGCGGAGCGTTTGCGCGCGAAAAATTTTGACGCGACAGTGATCGACGCGGAATCCACGATTGGCGGCGGCTCATTGCCGGGCGAAACGTTGCCGACGCGCGCGCTCGTGCTCGCGGTCGCATCGCCGGATCCATTCGCGCAACGTTTGCGCGCAATCACGCCGCCGATCATCGCGCGCATCGAAGCGAATCGTGTTGTGTTCGATCCGCGCACGGTGTTGGCAAGCGAGACCGATGCGCTGGTCGAGGGCATTGAGCGCGTCGCGTCTCAGGGCGCGCATTGAAACGCGTGGGCAAAATAAAAGTCGGGCAAGCGATTAACGCCTGCCCGATTTTTTTAATTCCTGTGGCGATTTCTAAAACTCGTCCGCTAACTCTCCGCGCGCGGCGAAAGCCGATCAATGTCCTGGCTCATGCGCGGCTCTTGGACGTATGCATTGACCGCTTGTGCGCCAAAGACCACCGCATCATCGCGACCGCGCAAAAATTCCAACACCGCTTCTTGAATTGTCGCGAACGGCAAGGTCTCGCGCATGGCAAATTCTTGGAAAGTTAACGTGCCCGCATTAAGCATAAATTGCGGCTCTCAGTTCCTCGAAAAAATTCCGGTTGCGTTGCTCCAAATGTCCGGCAAGCCGCCTTCGGTTTCCGCGGCGAGATCGTCATCCAGCATTTCGTCTGCCATATCGTCCATCTCGCGGATCGAGTACCATTCTTCGAGCGCGTCGCGCGCGACATCGCGCACATCACGCTCGCGCGCGCGCGTGAGTTGATCGAGCACGGGATACGCGCGCGCGTCGCCGGTTTCCGCGAGCGCGTAAATCGCGAGGAGACGTAATGGTTTGCGTGTCGTCTTTTCACGCGCGAGTTCGATCAGCGTTTCGGTCGCTTCAATAATGCCGAGTTCGCCGACCGCGTGCACGGCTTCGTACTGCATTTCCGGATCCGCGCTGTGCAGTTCGTTCAGAATGTAATCGGTCCAGCGCGGATCGCCGTTGCGCGCCATCGCGAAAATCGCGCTGACCTTGAACCGTCGGTCGTGATGGCGGTACGCCCACTCGATCAATTCGATCACGTCCGGGTCTTCTTCGAGAAACGCGAGCGCCTCAATCGCGCGGCGCCGCGCTTCGAGCGCTTCGTCCGGGTCTTGCGCGACGCGGAACAGAAAATCGCTGACGCGTTGAAAATCGTCGCGCGTGATTTCAAAGAACGGCGCGTCCCAGCCCTCGAATTCCGCGAAATCGCCTTCGTAAATGTAACGCCCGAGCGCGGAGATCGCGTGCACGCGCACTTGCGCGTGCGGATCATCGGTCGCCTTGTGAATCAAAATGTCAATCCAATCCGGCGACGGATCGTTCCACAAACACGCGATCGCTTCGGCGCGCACTTGCGCGTCGTGATCGTCGAGCAAGGTGCGGAGCATTTTCAGCGCGCGTTTATCAAAGTGCCGATAGCCGTCTTCGATGTCCGCGAGAAATGTGAGTTTATCTTTCTTGGTCATTTTCGGCAACCGCTCTGCCATAGGTCGCCTCCTTCTAAATTGCTTTGGTATCATTTTATCACGATTGGCAAATTTTTGCGAACGCGTAGAGCAAATTTCCAATTTGCCAATGACAGGACAAATTAGAAATTTGCCCTACCGCGCGCGTTCGGTCGTGACGGCGGCGCGCACAAATTCGCGAAAGAGCGGATGCGGTCGTTCGGCGCGCGATTTGAATTCGGGATGAAATTGCGAGCCGAGCATAAACGGATGCTCGCGCAGTTCCGCGATTTCGACGAGCGTGCCTTCGGGCGACACACCGCTGTAATCCATCCCGGCTTGCGCGAGCGTTGCGCGGAACGCGTTGTTAAATTCAAAGCGATGCCGATGGCGTTCCGAGATCAATGCTTGCTCCGCGTACGCGCGCGCGGCAATTGTGCCGGGCGTCAACTTGCACGGATAATGTCCGAGCCGCATTGTGCCGCCCATATCGCTGATGCCGCGCTGATCCGCCATCAAGTCAATAATCGGATAGCGCGTTGTTGGATTGAACTCGGTTGAATTAGGTTCGTCGCTTTCAAACACATCGCGCGCTAATTCGATGCACATCACTTGCATGCCCAAACACAATCCCAGGTACGGAACGTGATGCACGCGCGCGTAACGCGCCGCGAGGATCATTCCTTCGATGCCGCGTTCGCCGAATCCACCCGGCACGATGATGCCGTCGGCTTGCGTCAGGCGTTCGAATCCTTTATTGCGTTCCAGGTCTTCGGACAAAATCCAATCAATTTCAATCGCGCGTTGATGCGCCAGCCCGGCGTGATAGAGCGCTTCGCGCACACTCATATACGCGTCCGGCAATTCGACGTACTTGCCGACAATCGCGACGCGAAGTGATTTTTTCGGCGCGTTGATTTTTTCGACCAGGTCGCGCCACGCGGCGAGATCGGGCGCGCAATCACTCAGCCCCAAACGCTCGACGACGAATTTGCTCAAGCCCACGTCTTCGAGAATCAACGGCACCGCGTAGATGCTCGCCGCAGTGATGAGCGGAATCACCGCGCGTTTTTCAACATCGGTAAACAGCGCGATTTTGTCGCGTACGCCATCTTCAATCGGATGATCGGAACGGCACACGATCACATCGGGTTGAATGCCGATGGCGCGCAATTCTTTGACGCTGTGCTGGGTCGGTTTCGTTTTGAGTTCGCCGGTCGAGCCGATGTGCGGCAACAGTGTAACGTGAATGTACATCACATTTTCGCGTCCGATATCTTTACGCATTTGGCGAATCGCTTCGAGGAACGGCAGACCTTCAATGTCGCCGACCGTGCCGCCGACTTCGACGATCAACACTTGGGCGTCGGATTCGCGCGCGGCGAGTCCGATGCGCCGTTTGATTTCGTTCGTAATGTGCGGGACGACCTGGACGGTGCCGCCGAGATAATCGCCGCGGCGTTCTTTCGCGATCACTTCGCTGTATACTTGCCCGGTCGTTACGTTCGACGCGCGCGTGAGGTTCTCGTCCACGAAGCGTTCGTAATGTCCCAGGTCGAGATCGGTCTCCGCGCCGTCTTCGGTGACGAACACTTCGCCGTGTTGGTACGGCGACATCGTCCCGGGATCAACGTTGATGTACGGATCGAGTTTTTGGATCGAGACGCGAATGCCGCGCGCTTT
This sequence comes from Chloroflexota bacterium, assembly GCA_016223105.1. Lineage (GTDB taxonomy): Bacteria > Chloroflexota > Anaerolineae > UBA4142 > UBA4142 > JACRPR01. The sequence goes on from JACRPR010000236.1 coordinate 13,121, forward strand.
GAGCAAACGTCCGAGCGCGGCGACGGTTACGCCTTTGCCGACTGACGACACGACGCCGCCGGTACAAAAAATAAATTTTGGCATTGAGTTTCCAACAAAAACACGGGGCAAAAATTTGCTCCGTGTTTTCAACAGACGATTAATCAGCCGATTCGATTTTAAATCAGCGAGCCGATGTCGGCGGCGGCTTTACGCATATCGTACAAAATCAAACCGAGTTTTGCTTCTTTGCGCGCGAGCACCGTCAACACGGCTTCTTCGCCCGCCGCCATTAAAACGACGTATCCGTTCTCGCCGTGAATGTACACCTGGTCGAGGATGCCGCGCCGCAGTTCGGTCGCGATGCGATCGCCGAGTGAAAGCATCGCGGCGGACATTGCCGAGACGCGATCTTCTTCGACGCCGCTGGGCAAATCGGAAGCGACAATCAAACCGTCCGCGCTCACGACGGCGGATGCTTCAACATCCGGGCTGGAAGAGCGGAGATCGCGTAGGCGATTGACCATTTTTTCGGAACGCGATTTTTGATCCATGCAAGGTCTCCTTTGAGCAATGAAATCGTGCCGCTCGATTGAGTTGCGGCTATGCTATCACAATTTGGTTTGGCTGTCAACGTGGCACGATGTCGAACGCGAATTGGCGGCGAATCATCCACCAGAGCAAGAGTAATACGCCGAGTTGCAAACTGGTATTGATCAAACCGCGTTCGGTGATGTGTCCCGGCAAATACGGCAGAAGCATATAGAACCCGCCGATAATGGCAACGTGCATCGTGTAACTATAGAGCGAATTTTGTCCGAGCGGCATCAAGAGCCAACCGAGCGCGCGTTGGAACGGGACCCAGAAAAGCGTGAGCAGTAAATACGCGAATTGAAAAACGATGACGGTTGCCAACATTCGTCCCGGCGCGACGTGACTTTTGCTGAACAGATTTGCAACAATCCACTCGACATCTATGCCCGGATACAAGCGTTTCAAGCCCGCCAGATCACTGCTATACAAATGGATGAGCCACACGAACAAAAGCGTCCACACTAAAAAGTAGGGCCAGCGCGGATAACTGCGGATGCGCGCCCAGATTTGATCGCGATGCCAGCCGACCGCCATTGCCCAAAAGAAAATCAATTGCCACGCCGCCGGGTGAAAGGTCGTGTTGCCGATGATCGGCAGAATGATAATTTGTTGCGAATCCACGTACTGGAAACCCGCCCACACCGCGAACGATAGAATGTGCAAAACGCCGGTGCGTCCCTGGCACAATAACCACAAACCAATCGGCGCGAGCGCCATCAACAGCGTGTACAGCATCGGCACATCGGCGAGATAGTAGGTTTGTTGCAGAACGATGACGCGCAGAGTGAACATTACCGGATCGCCGAGGTCAACGCCTTTCGACCAGGGCAGATCGAAAATATCGGACAGCACTGCGAGCGTGAGTGTCATCACGACGGTGAGTTTGTACAATGTCCACGCGCGTTTGAGCGCCTTGAGCATCGCGGCGCGAATGCCCTCACGTTCGGCAATGTTGCCGTACACAATGCCGACGACCATCCCGGAAATAAGGACGAACGCTTCCGCGCCGGAAGTGAAAAACGAATTATTGCCGGTGAGATAGTACAGCCACGACGCGCCGCCGAAATGATCCACGACCATCACGAACACGGCAAACCCGCGCAAAAAATCCAAACGCAGATCGCGTTTTTCGGCGCGCGGGTAACGCCAGTGTGCGTCAATGTACGCGAAGAGCGCGGTGAGACGGGAAAAGCGCGCGAGTGATTTTGCCGTGGATGATTCCATATATCAATTTTTCTGTTTGGACAACACGACCAGGAATTCCGATTTCATTCCGTCGGGATTTTTGTTTTTGCGACCGCCGAAGAGTTGGCGATTCTTGATGCGATCTTCAAACACATGCTCAAAAGCAAATCCTCGATCTAAGAAGTACTCAGACACGATTCGCCAGGTTTCCACCTCGATTCCATCCACTTTGGGATTTCCAACAAACACACATGCGCGTCCACCTTTGCGTAATTTCTTCATCGTATTTTCCAGCGCGCGCAAGGTGTAGCAAAAATACGCGTCAAGCAAGTTGCTTAAATCAATGCGCGCAAGCCGTGCCTTGATTGAGTTGATCGTAGGCGTCTCAATGATCTGATCGGCTTTGCGATACGGAATCTCCAATTTGCCTAGACGTTTGATCTCTTCCTCGCTATGTCCCAACCAGTACAAATCGAGTTTGGCAGTGCGAATGTACTCTTGTGCTTGCAAATATGGAGGGGAAGTGATCACACAATCTAATTCGTCTTCGACGGTGAAATGAAAATCCGATGAGTCAACTCCGCCATAAGCAACCACTTGATTCTGACAATGCGCGATCAAAGGTGCAAGTTGTTGCACACGCGCGCAAATGTCGAACGCGGTGCTATAGAGCGTCTCGTCCAATTGCGCTTTCCAATCCTCGCCCAATTTCGTTTCCATTTCCGCGAGTTTGGTTTTCGACTTGAAGAGTTTGGGGGCTTTGTGTTCGGCGTATGAGAATTGTTTGCTTACTTTGACTAATGCCGCTTCAATAATCAAAGCGTAGGTACTCGGCGGCAGTTGTTTTTGCCAGCCCCAGTACCGACTCAGCACATCAAGAATTTCTGGTGGGTACCAATACGCGAGGTTCGACCAGTCCGGGTAGAATCGCAGCGTGCTTTGGCGCAACGCGTCGAGCAAATGCGCGAGATCAAATTTATTCAACTCGGCTTGCTTGATCGTCATCTTGAGCGGAACGATGTGATTGAGGAGCGGATTCAAGTCTAATAAAATCGCGTTGCGTCGGCAAAGCATTGCTTCCAAACCAACCGTCGCCGACCCGGCGAAGGGATCCACAACCCAGGAATTTTCTCGCGAGTACTCGGTGAGGCAATAACGAACTACTTGCGGAATAAATTTGGCAGGATAATAGTAAAGCGCGTGAGTAAGGTATGTGGTATCGGTAATTTCTGGAACCAGGATGCGGAAACTGATCAATTCTGGTTGTTTGCCATTCCCGCGACTGGATTTGGAAATAAAAGTCGGCGTCTCGCGCCAAAGGGCAATCTGCTCACGAAGAATTTTATTTTTTTCGGTTGGGTGATACACAGTTGTTTTGTTTTTGCGGATTGCAGGCACTTTCAACTTTGTACCCACTTGCTTATTTTTGATCATTGTGTTTGGTTCAAATTGTTATTGGGAAGGAAGCGCTTCAGAGAAGAAACGCGCCCAGTCATTTGCTGAATACAATAATTCGTTGGCGCGCAATAGGTGCTTGGAGCCCTTGACTTCACCAAAATATGCGAGTTCTTCGCCTTCGTGCCGTAGGGTAACATCTGAAGGATGATAATAGCCGCACACAAAACCCGTTATCGCCAATGTCGTTTTACGCGCCTCACCGCCGATGTAATCTGCCATATCGGATATATCGTGATCTTGCTCGGAAAGATCAGTCTTTACAAAATTCAACAGTTTGGTCAAACTGCTAATCGTCGCAAGCAATTTCAGAAAATAGTCTTTGGGGATTGCCAACCGCACCCAAACCGCGAGACGGGCTTCGGATGGAGCATCTGCCCAAATACTCTCCAATGTGTCTAACGATTTGATACTCACGATCACGTTGGAACCAATGAGGTCGGTCTTGTAACCGGCGATGTTGGGCGAAAAATCCCAGTCCAAATTAATGCGTTGACCGAATTTCTCAAACGCAAATTTGCGAAACACAATTTCGCCGATTTTGCCGAGAAACGTGTCCGACACGATTTGCATGAAATCGCGTTGCTTGGTTCGTTGAGATTTTTCGGACATCGTCGCTTTGGTTTCACCGCTCAGCATCTTGTAGGGATTGGCAAGCGAGAACGCTAACAATCTTCGAAAATCTGGTTCTGTGGCATCCAGGCTCACGGTATTGGGCAACACGCGCGACACGAGCCAATCATTTGCCTTCTCTAGATCAAGGTGATGATATTTGGCATTCCCCTTTGAATAGATTTTGCAAATATCATTTTCGTTCAACCGCATCGCAGATAAAAGTAGCATCGCTAGTCCAGTTCCCGGATAATAGCCACGCGCTTCTGGAACGAATTTGTCGCTGTGTTTGGCAAGAACACTGACGACGCTTTTTTTGTTGGCTAACGCGGTTTTGGTAAACGTCAATTCGTCTTTGATTTGTGCAGTCCGGTTTGTAGTTGGGGGCATGAAAAATCTATCCTCGGCTGAATTTCAGATAAATCAGCGTCGTGATTATATCACGTCCCCGCTGAATGGCAAGCAAACCGGGCGCGCCTATTTCCGACGAAAAGATTTTTTGATTACCCGCCGGGCGTGTGATATAATGCCGTCGAAAGTAAACGTAATGATTGCTGATCTTCTCCAACCAACCCCCGTTCCAAAATGAACGCACGCCCGGTTTTTTTGCTCGCGATTTTTTTTGCGCTCGGCGCGTGCACGCGCGCCGCGCCCCCCACGATTCCTACGCGCGAACCCACTGCCACGCTCATGCTTCTCGATTCATCCACCGGCGATCTGGATTGGTCGCGTGATGGCAAAACGATCGCGTACACCAAACGCACGCGCGATGGCTATTTCGATCTGTGGACGATGCGCGCGGACGCGAGCCAAAAACAATGTTTGACCTGTAACAAAAATTTTGCGCGGCGACAACGCGGGGGCATTGCACTCCGTCCTCAAAACGATTGGATCGTCCTTGTCGCGCAGAACGACGACGCGCCTGACCCAGGATTAGCCGCGCTTGCGAGCATCGGCTTGAATGTAAATTTGTGGGCGCTGAAAACCGATGGCAGTCTCGCGTCCAAACTCACCGATGTGCCAACCGATGTGCGCGCGGCGCGCGGCGTCACCCAGCCGCGCTTTTCGCGCGATGGCAAACGGCTCGCGTGGGCGGAAGCGTTGGGCACGGCGAGCAACACGCGCGCGCGGGCGTGGGGACAGTGGGCAATTGCGCTGGCTGATTTCGTGATCGAAAATAACGCGCCCGCGCTAAAAAATATTCGGCGCGTTCAACTCGGCGCGCAACACGGGTTCGTCGCCACGCACGATTGGTCACCCGATGATCGCGCGATTTTATTTTCCGGCAATCTGCAAGCGGGGCAACCGGTCTACGCGAGCGATCTGTACGAGTACGCGATCGCGACCGAAGATTTGACGCGGCTCACGCGCGCGCCGGACGATTGGGATGCCCACGCGCGTTATTCAAACGATGGAAAAAAGATTGTGTGGATTTCGAGCGCAGGTTTGAACGGAGCATTTCCCGATCTGCGCGCGACTGCCTGGCAGTCGCGTCTCAAAACGGAATTGTGGACGATGGCGCGCGATGGATCAAATCGCGAACGGCTCACCTTTTTCAATCAGCCCGGCGCACGCGATTTTGAGTGGTTTCAAAAAAATGTCGCGCCGACAAATCAAGTTGCCGTGCTGAACCATGCGGCGAGCCCGGATGGAAAAAAGATTCTGGCGAATCTCGCGTATGCGGTAGAAACCGGGAGCACGCGATTCGTCTTGGTGATGCTCGATCTGGAGTAGGGGCGAAGCATTTTTCATCCTGAGTGGAGCGAAGCGGAATCGAAGGATCAGAAAAAATACTTTGCCCCTACACCGCGTCTTGCCAATAAATCGAGTGTGGATTATATTGACCGCGTATGAAATTCGTCGTTCAAAATAAAAATGGAAACTAGTTTTGCCCAAAATGATTCGCGCCGCATTGTTTTGATGCTCGCGCTCGGCGTCGCGCTCGCGCTGTCCGCCGGCGCGCTGATCGCGTTCGGCTCGCCGGCGATTGCGTTCGCGGTGGTGATCGGACTCGTTGCCGGCGCGGTCGTGCTGTCGAACATTGAATTCGGAATGTACGCCGTGATCGCAATCGCGGTGTTGTTGCCGTTCGGCGCGTTGCCGCTCAACGTTGGATTCAATCCAACGTTTCTCGATCTCGCGCTTGTCGCGGTCTTTGTGATGTGGGTTCTGCGCGGCGTTACGCGGCAGGGTGGCGATTTTATCGCGACGCCGCTCGCCGTGCCGGTCGGCGCGTTTCTCGTGCTCGCGATTTTTTCATTCGTCGCCGGGCTGGGGCACTCGTCGATCACCGCCCAAGTTCTGCGCCAATTCGCCGAAGTGCTGATCGCGATCGCGTTTTTCTTCGTCGTCGTCAACACGATCACGACGCGCGCCGCGCTCGTGCGAATTATTCGCGCGCTGATCCTCGCGGGATTTATCGCGGCGGCAATCGGCATCGTGCTGTACTTTTTGCCGCCGAACACTTCGATCTATTTGCTCTCCGCGTTGCGCGTGTTCAAGTATCCAACCGGGGATCGCGTTCTGCGCTACATCGAAGATGATCCGGCGAATGCGATGCGCGCGGTTTCAACCTCGGTGGATCCGAATGTGTTAGGCGGTTTGTTGATTCTCGTAACCGCGCTATCCGCGCCGCAAATTTTCGCGCGCAAGCCCATCGTGCCGCGCAATCTCGCGATCGCGATCACCGGGACAATGTTCGTCTGTATGATTCTCACTTTTTCACGCGGTGCGTTGCTCGGCTTGGTGATGGCGCTCGGCGTGATCGCGACCGTGCGCTATCGTCCGATCATCGCGCTCATCCTGTTAGGCGCAATCGTCTTTTTATTTTTGCCAATGACCCAGGAATACGTCGGACATTTTCTCGACGCGTTCGCCGCGAGTGACCGCGCGACGCAAATGCGGCTCGGCGAATACAAGGACGCGTTCAACTTGATTGCGCGCTATCCGTTTTTCGGTGTCGGCTTTGGCAGTTCGCCGGACATTGACACCTACATCGGCGTCTCGTCGGTTTATTTGTTGATGGCGGAAGAGATGGGCTTGGTGGGCTTGAGCGTTTTTTTGCTCACGATGGGGCTTTTCTTTTGGCGCGTCGCGCGTGCGTGGTTCGCCGGGCTCGCGCGCGATGAATTGCTCGCGCCGATTTTGCTCGGCGTTGCCGGGGCGTTGCTCGGCGCGATGATCGGCGGCTTGGTGGATCATTATTTTTTCAATTTGAAATTCGTGCACGCGGTCGCGTTGTTTTGGTTGTACGTCGGACTGGGAATGACCGCGATCACAATTGGCAATCTAAAACCCGAAGAGTCTTGAACACCCTTCGGGTTTGGGTGTTTGTTTGACAACTCTCCCGGCTTAACTTAGAATGTTGCTATGAACGAAAAACGCGAACGCCCGGATTTTATCTGGGATTACGATTTAACCGAAGACGATGTGCGCGCGATTTTGCGCGGGGACAATGAATACGCGCGCGTGCAAATGATGGTGCGAATTTTGGAATCGGCGCGGTGGAGTGATATTTGGAGGTACCTCACGGTTGCCCAAATTCGCCGCGATTGGTCCCAGATCAGTCGCTGGATGCGCCGCGAAGTATGTGATGCCTGGATGTTTGCTTGGGAGGTATGGGGTTATGGAAACGCCTAAGGTACTCACACCATTGCAGATCAAATTCCTCCGAATTTTTTTTGAGCAATTGGTCGGACAGGAATTTTTTCTGACCGGTGGAACCGCGCTCGCCGAGTTTTATCTCCACCATCGTTACAGTCAAGATGTTGATCTGTTTACAGTGAACGAGGATGCGTTTATGCAGGTCGGCGCGAGTATTCCAGGAATCGCCGCGCGCTTGGGAGCTCAGTTTGAAGAACGCGTAGCAACTCTGACCTTTCATCAAGTATTCATTCAAGTTCCCGGTGAGCCGAGTTTGAAGATTGATTTAGTTCGCGATGTGGGGCCACAATTCGGCGAGCATCTGCGTTTTGAAAACTTGATCGTAGACTCGGAATTTAACATCGCCGTCAACAAAGTAACCGCATTGTTTGGACGCGCGGCGATGAAAGATTTTATCGATCTCTATTTTCTATTAAAGAAAGGGTACGACCTTGACCAACTCATCCCATTGGCAAAAGAAAAAGATCCCGGGTTCAGCGAGTTTTATTTTGCCGTGATGTTGCGCCACCATCAACGCGTTTCCTCGCTTCCGCAAATGCTTCGGCCCTTGCCGATTGAAACGTTTCACGAGTTTTTTGAAGCGTTGGCTCGCCAGATAATGCGCCAAGCCAAGCCCCCTGAATAGTCACAGTGCGTGCCAAGATTCTTCCGCGTATTCTGATGTGTGTGATCCTCCTCGCCGCGTTCGCGCTCCGGCTCTTTCGTCTCGGCGCGGCGAGTTTGTGGTACGACGAAACGGTGAGTGTGATCCTCGCGCAAAAAGATTTGCTCGCGCTCACGCAACACACCGCCGGCGATATTCACCCGCCGTTCTATTATTATCTCTTGCATTTCTGGGGACGACTCGCGGGCTGGTCGGAATTTGCAGTCGCGTTCCTTTCGCTTTTTTTCGGCGTCATCTTGATCGCGCTCGTGTATCGCGTCGCGCGCGCGTGGACATTCCCCTCTCCCGTCGAACGGGGGAGGGGCGAAGGGGTAGGGGTGATCGCCGCGTTTCTCGTCGCGGTGTCGCCGTACAATTTGTGGTACGCGCAAGAAACGCGAATGTACACGCTCGGCGCGACGCTGGGGCTCGCGTCCGTTTATTTTTTTGTGCGCGTGATCGGTCGTCAGTCGTCAGTCGTCAGTCGTCAGTCAACAGTCCGGCGCGATGTGATTGCGTACGCGATTATCAGCGCGCTCGGTTTGTACACGCTGTACTATTTCGCGTTTCTGATCATCTTTGAAAATCTCGTCGCGCTCGTTTGGTTCATTCAAAAATCAAAATCACGAATCACGAACGCTTCGCGCGAATTACGAATTACGAACGCTTCGCGCGATTTACGCGTTTGGATTTCCTCCCAACTCGCCACCGCGCTCCTCTTCGCGCCCTGGCTTCCGATTGCATTTCGCCAAGCGACCGATCCGCCGGTGCCGCCGTGGCGATCCTTGATCGCTCTGCCCACGATTTTTATCGAATCATTTTCCGCGCTCGCGTTCGGACAATCACTCGACCCGGCGCAAACCTGGTTGTTGCTGATCGTTCTTGCCGCGCTCATTGTGTTCACCATCGCGACTGATCGCGCAACACTTTCCACTTACCACTTACCAATTACCAACGCGCTCTTTCTCTTTGCGTACACCTTCATCCCACTCACCCTCATCGCCGCGCTTTCATTTTGGAAACCGCTCTATCACGTTCGCTATGCGTTCCTCTACGCGCCCGCGTTTTACATTTTGATCGCCCGCGGCATCGCGCAAATGCGCGAATTAAAAATTGATTTGCGCCGGTACGCGAGCTCGTTGATGCTCGGCGCGGTGGTGTTCGGCGCGGCATTGTTTTTTTCCGCGTCCAACTTTTGGTTCGAGCCGCGTTATGCCAAAGACGATCTGCGCGGCGCGATGCAGTATCTCGCGGCACGTTGGCGACCGGGCGACGCGGTATTGATTAACGCCGGCTATACCTACACCGCGTTCGAGTACTATTTCGATCAACCGATCGCCGCGCGTGGTCGGCTCACCAATTTAGCAACTACCCCTTCGCGCGACGGCGCGATTGTTTTGCAAACCGGTTCCATCGGCGGCGGCGCGAGTTTGGGCTGGGGCGATCCCGCTTCCGATTTTTACGCGACGACCGCGGACGAAACGCGCGCCGCGCTCGATCGCGTGTTCGCCGCGCATCCGCGCGTGTGGATGGTGCGCTTGTACGACACGGTCGTTGATCCCGACGGCATCATCCGCGATTATCTCGCGACGCGCGGGCGCATCATTGACGATCAAGGTTTTGCCGGCGAATCGTACACGCGAGTTCAGGGTTATATCACATCAAGAGATGGACTCGTCGCATTGCCAACGCGCGCGACGCGGCGCGACATTTTGATCGGCAATCGGATCGCGCTGATTGGATTCGAGCCGGCGACCGCGCCGATTCGCGCTGGACAATCGCTCGACCTTGTGCTGTACTGGCAAGCGCGCGAGCCGGTGAATCTCGATTTGCATTTGTACGTCGGCGTGTTCGATACGAATAACAAACCAATCGCGATGCGCGATGAATTGCCAATTGGCAACGCGCTCGGCACATCGCGCTGGACGCCCGGCGAAATTTTACGCCACCCGATTCGCGTGCGCGTCCCGGCATCGCTCGCGCCGGGAAATTATTCGGTACGCGTCGCACTCTACAATCCGCGCACGAATGAAATGCTCGACGCCGCGCCAGGCGAATGGATCGCGGACACGGGTCAAATTGATTTGACGCCGGTTCAAATCGAAAAATAATCGGATTGGAAATTGGAAGTTGGAGTTTGGAAGTTGGATAAGGGAATTTGGATCGCGCGATGAATCTAATTTCCAACATCCAACCTCCAATCTCCAAATCAAAAGGAGATTCAAATGCAAATCGTAAGTGATCGCGGAATGGACTTGACGCCCGAACAAAAACAAGGTCTGGAGGTTCAACTCATTCCACTAACGTTGACGCTGGATGGCAAATCGTACAAGAGCGGTGTAGACATTCAGCCGGAAGAATTTTACCAATTGCTCGCGGCGACGCCCAGTTTTCCGACGACATCGCAACCATCGCCCGGCGATTTCGCGGAAATTTATCGGCGGCTTGCCGCGCACGACCCGGACATTCTTTCGATTCACATTTCGTCCGGCTTGAGCGGCACACTCAACGCGGCGCACGCCGGCGCGCAAATGGTGCCCGAAGCGCGCGTAACGTTCGTGGATTCCAAAACGTTGTCGGGCGCGCTGGGTTGGCAAGTGTACGCCGCCGCGCGCGCGCTGAAAGTCGGCTGGGCGAAAGAAAAAATTCTCGACCTGGTCGCGCGCGTCAGCGCGGTAACGGACACGATTTACACGCTCGCGGATTTAAAGTACTTGATTCACGGCGGACGGATCAGTCATATGAAAGGTTTGCTCGCGTCCGTGTTGAACATCAAGCCGATCATCGGCGTCGAAAAAGTGCACGGCAAGTACGCGCAGTACGGGCAAGCGCGTTCGTTTGAAAAAGCACTGCACAAACTCGTGGATCACATCGCGGCGCAGTACACGCCCGGCATCGCGTTGCGCGCGCAAATTATGCACGCGTTCAATCCCGAAGGCGCGCAGGCATTGCGCGCGCACATGGATGAACTTTTCAAATGCGAATGGTTGCCGGTGGGACCGATCGCGCCGGTGCTTGGCGCGCACACCGGTCCGAGTTTGGTTGGTGTCGCGTACGCGCCGCTCGATCAATTTCCGGCGATCCCGTAGCGGGCGATTGAAATTCGCGGCAACGCATTAGACTTTATCGGAAATAAATGAATTGATGTGGCGCGGGCTTTCTAGCCCGCATTCAGCGGCTTGGAAAAGCCGCGCCACGTTATTTCCGATAATGTCTATTGCAAAGGCGACCTGCGTCGCCTGAATGAAAGCCGACGTAGGTCGGCTTGGCTTTGCGTTGCCGCGAATTTCAATCGCCCCTACCTTGTCGCGCTAACGCGTGTGTGATATAATTCAGCCATTCGATTCTGCGACATCAGGAGGAACTATGGCTACGAAAATCGTCAGCAAAGAGTACAAGCGCGTCGATCTCGTCGAAATTAGCGGGCGCATTGATTCGAGTACCGCGCCGCAATTGGAACAGACCTTAAACAAGGTGATCAAAGACGGACGTTTTCACATTGTCGTGGATATGGCGGATATGGATTTTATGAGTAGCGCGGGTTTGCGCGCGTTGCTCTCCGCGCTCAAGCAAGTGCGCCGATTCAATCGCGGCGATCTGCGCTTGGCGGCAATGTCCTCCAAAGTGAAAAAGGCGTTCGAACTCGCCGGTCTGCTCGATGTGTTTCAGGTCTTTGATAACTCGGTCGACGCGGTCGGCAGTTTCTAACGTGTGCTCGCGCGATTTCGACGCGCGCGCACGCGTGGCGCGTGATTCGCGCGTCAGATTAAATTACGATTGCTTGCCGCATAACATCTCAGCGAGATGTTATGCGGCATTGTTTTGATTATGGGCATTCTCTATCTCGTCGCTACGCCGATTGGCAATCTCGAAGATATTACCGCGCGCGCACTGCGCGTCTTGCGCGAGGTCGCGCTGATCGCCGCCGAAGACACGCGCTCGGCGCGCAATTTACTGCGCCATTTCAACATCGCCACGCCGGTCACGTCGTACTTTGAACACAGCCGCGCGACCAAACTCGATCACATTCTCGACGCGCTCGAACGCGGCGATGTCGCGGTGATTTCCGAAGCCGGGATGCCGGGTTTATCCGATCCCGGGTACGAACTCGTGCGCGCCGCGCTCGCGCGCGCTGTGCGCGTCGTCCCGATTCCCGGCGCGAACGCGTTGACGACCGCGCTCGTCGCGTCCGGCTTGCCGACCGATCAATTCGTCTATCTCGGTTTTTTGCCGCGCCAGAAAAATGCGCGCCGCGCGTTACTGCAATCGGTCGCGCGCGAATCGCGCACGCTCGTCGCGTACGAAGCGCCGCATCGCGTTTGCGCCGCGCTCGATGACATTGCCGCGGAATTGGGTGATCGCGAAATTTGCGTCGCGCGCGAGTTGACGAAACTGTACGAAGAATTTTTTCGCGGCACGGTGAACGCGGCGCGCGATCGTTTTGCCGCGCACGCGCCGCGCGGGGAATTTACGCTCGTGATCGCGGGATGTTCAGATCCGAAGGGTTTCCGCGAAGCGAACCCTTCGGGTCTCGAATGGGACGATGCGCGTGTGCGCGACGCGGTGAACGAATTGATCGCGTCCGGCGCGCCGCGCACGGACGCGGTGAAACAAATCGCGCGCGCGAGCGGTCGCGACCGGCGCGCGGTGTATGCTTTGGTTACGCGTTCGTAGATTCGCCACAAAAGAACGCAAAAGAGAAATAAGGTTGTGGCTAAATCGCAAATGGAGTCGAGCGTTTACGCGGTGGCTTGCCCGGACAAACAACCCGCTGAAGCGTAGAATCCAGGTCTCGCGCAAAACCGCAGTATGATTGTGCGTAACTAAATCGCGGAATAGGTGTTATAACTTTTGGAATCGTCTACCCAATCCCCACGCCGTGCCGGAATTTGGATGCTCGCGCTTGCATTGCCGCTCGTGTTGTGCGGCGCGTGTTCCGCGCTCTTTTATTGCGCGCTTCCGTTCACCGCGAGTCGCGGCGAGTTAATTGAAACGAATCTCGTTTTTGGCGCGGTCGCGGGATTTGGAATTTTGTTTGGCGCGATTCTCGTCGCGCAAGGGGTTGCCGCGATGCGCGGACGCGAATCAATCACCGCCACGCGCGCATTGCCGCCGCCCGGCATTTTCGCACTCGCGTTCATCGGCGCGCTTGCGTTGGGCAGTGCGACGCTCGCGCTCCAATCGTTGAGCGTGCAACTCGTCGCGTATCTTTTTGCATTTTTGCATTTCGCCGCCGCGAGCGCGCCCGCGCCCGGTTGGCTCGCGTTTACCGCACGACGCGGCGGCAGTCCAGCGGGATTGCGCGCGGTGATCGCGGCGCTTGGCTGGGGCGCGTTCGGCGCGACGATTGGCGCAATCACGATTGAAGTCATCGTCGGAATAATTATCGCGGCGATTGCGTTTATCATTTTATCGCTCACGCCGGATGGCGCGACGATTTTGGCGCAACTCGAACGCGAATTTGAAATCGCGCGGCGCGCGGGCGATGTTACGAATTTATTGCACTGGATCGAATCGCCGGTGGTCATCGCGATCGCGCTATTTTATTTCGCGTTGATTGTGCCCATCGCGGAAGAAGCGTTGAAAACGCTCGCGCTCGCGCGAATGGACGCGCAACGCACGCAATTGCGCGACGCGATTTTGTGGGGCGTTAGCGCGGGCGCGGGATTCGCGCTGGTCGAAAATGTTTTCAATGCTGGGATTGTGTTGGACGCGTGGGGCGCGGTGATTTTAATGCGCGCCGGCACGGTAACCATTCATATCGCAAATGGCGCGTTGATGGCGCGCGGCTGGTACGCCGCGCGCGTCGAAAGGAGGTGGAGCCGACTCGGACTGTGGTTTGCAATCAGTGTGTTGAATCACGCGTTGTGGAACGCGGCGGCGTTGAGCTTGAGCGCACTCGGATTTAATCGCGCGTTCGGCGCGAACATTTTGACGAGCGCGTTGATCGCGCTACTGCCAATGCTCGCGTTGATCAATGTTGTGTGCATCATCGCCGCGTCGCGCAAATGACGCGAACATTTTTTGAAACCGAAAGGAGTTGTCGAACGCGATGGTAAAAATCGTAACCGATTCGTCGGTGCATTTGCCTTTCGACGAACGGAACAAGTACGACATCACGGTCGTGCCTTTGCACGCGATTTTCGGCGCAAAGGATTATCGCGATGAAGTGGATTTGACGAACAAACAATTTTACGAAATGTTGCCGACGGCAAAAGAGCATCCGAAAACGTCGCAACCTTCGACGGGTGAATTTGTCGAGGTGTATCGTCCTTTGCTCGAAGCCGGCAAAGAGATCGTGTCTTTGCATCTCCCCAGTAAATTGAGCGGCACGTACGCGTCCGCGTGCTCGGCAAAGGAGCAGTTGGCGAGTCAATTCAAAAACGCCTTGCCGCTCACGATTGTAGATACGCCGTGGCTCTCGATGGCGTTGGGGTTGTTATGTGTCGCGGCGGCGCAAGCGGCGCAAGCCGGTAAATCGCGCGACGAAATTGTCGCGGTGGTGAACGCGTTGATTCCAAAACTCAATCTGATCTTTGTCCTCGATACGCTAGAGTACTTGAAGCGTGGCGGGCGCATCGGCGCGGCGAGCGCGATGCTCGGCACGTTGTTGAATTTCAAGCCGATGCTTGAAGTTCGCAATGGGTTGATCGAACCGTTGGAAAAACCACGCTCACGCGCAAAAGCGTTGAATCGCTTGCTTGAGATTTTGGATGAGCGCGCGCAAGGCAAAACTCTGCACGCCTCCATTCTACACGCGCAAGCCCCGGCGGATGCGGATGGTCTCGCGAAACAAATTCGCGCGCGGCACAACTGCGCCGAATTTTTCACAACGGAGATCGGTCCCTCGATCGGTTGTCACACGGGACCAAACGCGATTGGTCTGGCGTTTTACACCGAGTGATCAGACCCGAAGGGTTCGCTTCGCAAAAACCCTTCGGGTCTCAGAGCGTAACTGTACGGCGCGCGCGGTGTTCTTGATCACAAGGACACCGCGCGTGTTTTGTAGTAATCGTTTTAATGATGGAGTGATGGTGTCCGAAACGGAAGCGCAGTTGATCGAACGCGCCAAGCGCGATGCAAACGCGTTCGGCATTCTGTACGAACGGTACGTGGATCGAATTTTTAGTTACATTGTCTATCGCACGAGCGACGCGAAAGAAGCGGAGGATTTGACCGCGCGCGTATTTTTTCGCGCGCTCGCGCGCATCGGCGATTATCGGCAACGCGGCGCGCCGTTCGCGGCGTGGCTCTATCGCATCGCGCACAACCTGGTCGCGAATTGGCATCGCGATCGCAGTCGCCATCCCAGTGTGCGACTCGACGACGCGCTCACGCTCGCGGCAAACGGCGCGAGTCCGCATCAACTCGCGGAGCAAAGCGATGACGCGCGTCGGTTGCTCGAAGCACTGCGCCGTTTGCCGGACGAACGCCAACAAATTTTATTGCTGAAACATTTGGACGATTTATCGAATCTCGAAATCGCGCAAATCCTGGGACGCAGTGAAGGCGCGATCAAATCGTTGTATCATCGGACGTTGGTCGAGTTGCGCGAGATGTTGGAGATTAGAGATTAGAGATTGGAGGAAAAATGAATCAAGAGTATTCCGAATCATTCCAAGATATTGAAACGCGGCTCGCGCAAACGCTTGCGCCGGTTGCGCCTGCGCCCGCGTTTCGCGCGCGCTTGCGCGAGAGTTTGCTGACCGCCGCGCGGCACCAGGTCTTGCTCGAAAAACCGAGCGAACTGCGCTGGCTGTGGGTGATCGGCGCGGCAGTGTTGGGTTCCGCCGCCGGTGTGCTCGCGCTAGTTTTGCGCGCGCGCGTGAATCACAAACCGAGTCCGCAAGTCGCCGCGCCATCGCACTAAAATCTTTCCACGAATACAAAAGAACACGGATATTTTTTATTCATCCGTGTTCTTTTGTATCCGTGGGCAAATATCATTATAGCGTGATACTTTGAAAATTTTCACGTATCACGCATCACGATTCACTCTTCTTGTTCCGCAAACTCTTCTCCCCAGCGAATCCGCTTGCCAATCGGCGGGTGCGAGTAGAGCAGGTACTCGACCCAGGGTTCCGGCTCGACCTCCGCAAGATTTTGATTCGCCAATTTCTCCATCGCGCCGATGAACGCTTGCGGATTGCGCGTCGTGTGCAACGCGTAATTGTCCGCCATTCGTTCGCGCCAACGCGAGAACGCGTTGCCAAGCGGCATCGTGATCAAACCGAACGCGCCGAGCGCGAGCGCAAACACCGGCATTGCCGCGAGATCGGCAATGTCCGCGTACCCCAATCGCGCGACTGCCGTCTTCAGAAAAAGATCCGCGATAAAAAATCCCACGAGTGTTGTGAACGATTCGAACGCGAGCGACCAGCCGATATCGCGATGAACGTGATGTCCGAGTTCGTGCGCGAGAATCGTTTCGATTTCGTCGTGCGTGTATTCGTTGTACAGCGTGTCGCCCAGCACGATGCGCCGCGTGTTGCCCAAGCCCATCAGCGCGGCATTTGCCGTCGTCGTTTTTTCCGAGAGCATCATCGTGTAGACGCCGCGCACGCGCGCGTGCGCGCGCTTCGCGAGCGCGGTCAAGCGCGCCACGAGTTCCGCGTCGTCGAGCGGTTTGAATTTGATAAAGATCGGAAAAATCAACACCGGCGCGAGATTCGCGAGCACAACTTGAAACAAAATCATAAACGCGGTCGCCCACAACCACCACCACTCGGTTGCGCGCAAGACCGCGTAAATAATTTCGATCACGACACCGCCGAGAACAAGCGCGAGCGCGCCGCCTTTTACGACATCGATCAACCAGGAACGGAGCGATTGCGTCGAGAGTCCAAAGTGATGCTCGATTACAAAACTGGAATAGTACGACATTGGAAAAAATAAAATGCCGTAGCCAATCGCGCCAACGGCGAAATACAAAAATGTCGCGAGCCACGCGTCGCTGGTGAGCGCGAAAATAATTTGTTTGAGCCACACGTTCAAGCCGAGCGCGATCACCGCGCCAATCGCGAGCGCGCTCAACACCAGGTCGAGCGCGAACAAGCGATGCTGGATGCGCGCGTATTGTTTGGCTTGTTGTTGGCGGTGCGGGTTGATGGGCATGGGTGGTAAGTGGGAGAGAGTCAACGGTGGACAGTGGTCAGTGGGCGGCAGATAGTTGGGAACCAGGCTTGGACGCGAATTTATTGTCGCGCTTATTGAAGACAACAATCTTTTTCCAATCAATTTCATAATCTGCTGTGCAATAGCAATTGATGAATTGGAGAGTCAATCGGCTTTGTGCTTTGGAGAATTCTCTATCGTACGCAAATTGTTGTCGCATTTTGCATTGTCGTCTGATCCGCAGAGCATCCACACAAAAACCTGGGTCTTGCATTGCTTTCTTCCACCAATCCTCAAATCGCTCAAGATGTTTTTCGATCAATCGCGTCACAACTTTGTCCGCGCTTTCAGATTCGGGATGCCAAAGCGCGACAGGAATCTGCGCGGTGATGGCGTCAAGTTTGAGTAAATGCAATCTTTCGGCGCGTTCTTGATAAAATTTTTGCACCAGTTGGTGGACAGTTTTTTCTGAAATCTTGGGTTTCATTTCTGACCTTTGATTATGAAGCCAGTGATACTGACAACCGTTCCATGTAATGTTGATAATTTTGCCGGTCAAGCAGAACGATAACATCAGTGTGGGCATCGTAATTGCCCTCTAATTCCCAGGTTACCAGGATGGCATGCGGATGAGAACTACCTACGAAGGATTTGTCAAAGTCCTTGAGATAACCAAATATTTTGTATATCGAGTCAACGATGTAGTTCTTGTCTCGACTACGCTTGACTTCGACCAAAACAAAGTTGGGCTTCTCTCTCTCGAATTCCAAAAGTATATCCGGGCGGCGAAGGCTCACGTCAATCCCATATTTGCGGAGCAACTCGGTATAAAGACTATTGTCGGCGAGAGCATTGGGTAGTGTTTGGTAATAGACCTGCAGAGATCGGTTGCCTTGTTTGTAGCGAGAAACCGCGCCTTTCCCGTATCCGATAAGTCGAATAGCGTCTCGGCTCCAGCCAGCGCGTTCGAGGATTGCATTTGTAAGAAACAGAACGTAGATTTCGTAAAGTGTATCGCGATTTAGAGGCTTCAACACGCCATTCGCGATACATTCGCGAAGTGTTTCTTGATTCTCTCGGACAAACAATTTGTGGTAGAGATTCAAACTGTCATAAAGACTCTTGAAATGAGTCGCGCGAGCACACCGAACTCGTTGCATCCAAATGCCACTCATTCGGTTTGGCAGAATAACATCACGGATGCAGATATTCTGTAGGTGGCGGTTGCTCAAAAGACGCAGGGAGCGAATGTTATCCTTCCATTTGCCGCTTTCTTGATAACTGGAAGGAGTGTCTTTCTTGGAAAACAAATCCAGTACTTCCGTAGATGAATGCGCCACTTGAAAAAGCAGGTACTTGAGTGCCTGTACCTCTGGGGTAGCAGTCTTTTTTGTCGCGATACGCGATACAAAAAGAGTTGGATCTCCGCCACTGTTCCATCGCAGTTTGAGTGTTTTACTCCATTCCACATTACCACGAATAACGTTCTTCGTCTCTGATGTAATCCGTGAACTTGCTTGTGGTAGATGGCGCAGTAGATATGACGTGTCTTCGCGGACCAGCTGCTGGACGGATGAGGATAAAAGAAAATGGATGTTTTGAAGCAACCGTAATTCGCCGTAGCCAAGTTGTGTAAAATTACAAATCACTTGTTGCGGCTTGTGGATATGTGCATTCTCCTGAACCAATAGCCATAGGTTCTTCTCGACAAACGCCAATATCTCTTCGTAATCGCGGTCTTGCCAAAGGTCAAGATTCATGGATGCTGATTATACCGATTGCCAATCGGCAGATTTGATATCAAACATCTCTCCAAGATACCGTTGCAAACGTATCTCGTTCTGTTTACTACCCAGATCACTGGCGACCTGGTTTGCGAAACCAGTAATCGCCTCTATCGGTAATCCTTCGAATTGAGGAAGAATGTATGCGACAATACTCTCAAAGAATGCATCGGAATCAGGGCGTTCTTGAAAGTAGTTGAGGATGTCTATGATAATTGCCGGGCCCAATTCGCGTGGTGTAACTGCCAAGAGCCGTTTCAACCTTTCGGCTAGTGATGTATTCAAATGCCCGTCTTTTACACGACCATAAATGATACTATGCAATTGCTCGGTTGATGGACTGTTGATATGCACAAAGCCAAACCGTCGCATAAATGCATACGATAATGCGAACAGAGAATTCTTGTCAAAAGTGTTCATTGTACCAATGATACGCCAATTATCGCCAACAAAGTAGGTCGCGCTCTGTTGATCGTAAAAACTGGTCAACCCTTTGGCATGCCGAATGCGAATTGGTTGTCCTAGTTTGTCCAAGAATGGTAGATCGACACCTTGACCGGAAAGAATAGTAAGTAGTTGCCCGAACGCTTTATCCACGTCAGCGCGGTTGATTTCGTCAATGATAAGCCATTTGTTTTCGGCGATAGTGCGAAGCACGATACCAGCATGAAAGACTAAACGAGAATCTGATTCGGGCATATAGCCACCAATGGTGTCAAATGTAGTCCAATCTGATGTTGCAGTAGTTACCACATATCCGGATACGAACTTGGTTTTCAATGCCTGCTCGCCTGTATTGACTGCAATCGTGGTTTTTCCTGTGCCAGGAGGCCCAGTCAAAATGAGGTTCCGATTAGCATTGACAATTGTTATGATTTGATTGACTGGCAGATCATCAATCAGAATTTGTCCTTTGATCGCATCAAGTGAAACTGGTCTAAACGTGGATACGAAATCTTCGGTTACCGTACCTTCCACCAACTCGGTCTCAGGTGGAACATCGCTTTCGTCAGATTGGATTTCTTCAGGAATAAATGAGAAAGGAGAAAAACCACTCCATTCTAATCGAACACGTTCACGACCTTTTTCGGTGATCTTCCAAACACCTTTCTGTGAGCCATCCATTTCGCCACGTCGTACTAAAAGATAACGAACCCATTGCAATTCGTAAATCCACGTAGGACGGGCGTGCACAGGATCGTAGTCCATTTCTTTTCCGGTAAATCCCATTTTGTCTGAGACTAAACGGTACAATTCATCGCCAACAGGCGTAGCTCCACCAAGTTCTAGAATGCTTTTGAGAAGTGGAAGTTCGTACGCCTTGCGTGGAATTTTCGAAATCTGAATGGACATTTTCTCCCTCGGTTTTGTTAGAATGAAAATGCTACGTGTCATACGCATTTTACCACAACCCCCGCGCAAATAAAAGACCGAACGCGTCTCCGCATCCGGCATTGCGATTCACCAATTACCACTTGCCACTTACCAATCACCGATCCCCACCCACCATCGCGCGCAATGCGGCGATGTGTTCCGGCGCGGTGCCGCAACAGCCGCCCCGAATTTTCGCGCCGGCGCGAATCCACTCGCGCGCGTGAACCGCAAAACGCGCGGGATCAATCGGAAGCGGCGCACCGCCGACGCGCTCGCTCGGATTGCCGGTGTTCGGTTTCGCGATCAAGGGAATTTTCGGATCGGCGCGATGCATCTCGCGCAAAATCGCGGATAGCGCTTCGGGACCGCGCCCGCAATTCGCGCCGAGCGCATCCACCTTGAGATCAACCAAAACTTGCGCGGCAATATCCGGCGGCACGCCGAGCGCGGTGCGTCCTTCGGTGTCAAACGACATCGTTACAAAAATCGGCACGTCGGTTACGCGCCGCGCGCCCTCGACTGCCGCGCGCGTCTCTTGCAGATCGCTCATCGTTTCGATGTAGAGCAAATCCACGCCGGCATCCACGAGCGAACGCGCTTGATCGGTGTACGCGCTGACGGCTTCGATGTACGTGAGCATGCCCATCGCGAGCGCGAGTTCGCCGAGCGGTCCGATCACCCCGGCAACGCACGCGCGATCTTGCGCGGCATCGCGCGCGAGTTCCACCGCGCGGCGATTGATCGCGTCCGCCTGCGCGTCTAAACCGGCGGCGCGCAACGCGAACGCTGTCGCGTTAAACGTGCAGGTCGAAATAATTTGCGACCCGGCATTGACGTAGGATTGCGCGGCGGCAAACACTTGCACCGCGTCATTCAGTACCCAAGTTTCCGGCAGATCGCTCGCCGGCAAACCGCGCGCGCGCAATAAGGTCGCCGTCGCGCCGTCAAACAAAATCGGTTTACGTTGCGCTAGTAAATCGCGAATGTTTGGTTTCATACTTTACTCAAATGACATTTGCCGCAACCGACGTGCGGCTTTTTTACTCCGACGCGATATTCGCGGCACGCGGCTTCGATTTCGATTTTTTGGAGCAATCCGAAAAACGATTTGCCGACGCGGGCGCGCAACGCGAGATTGGGGCACGCGTTCGCGATCAAAATTCCCGGCACCGCGCAGGATTGACACAGCGCGGGTTTCCACGCGGCGGACGCGGGATTCGCTTGAAGCAAGCGACACTCTTGCGTGTTACGCCCGCGATGATAGTCGGCGTAATAGTATTTACATTCTTTGCCGGCGGGAGTTTTCATCGCGCGCATTTTATCACATCGCGGCGCGTTCGCCAACCGGCGCGCGCGTTTTTTGACAAACTTGGCAAACGTTTTTATAATGCCGCGCGAAGAACGGATGCGATGAAACTCGACCTTGCATTGGACGCCAATGGGTCGAGTGGAGCAAGTGGCGTAACCGACCGTGCTTTTGCATTTTTGCGGGGCGCGGTTTTTTATTTCCGATTGTTCGACCTCCTTGTTGTAGCGCATTGCCGTTGATCCAACTCAACGCGCAGTGGTACAAATATCTCACAACATTTTTACGGGTAACTTTTCCGTTTATCGTACTCGAATCCTGGTGTGATCAAAGAACGATCAGACCAGGTCGCTTTGTCATCCGTGATGCACATACCCGCAAGGAGAATCCAATGTTTCACAGAACACTGCCCCGCGTTTTTGTGCGTCCCCTTTTGTTCGTTTTCCTCGCGATGGTGATGATTGTTTTTGCAGGGTCACTCCCGCATTTGACCCAAGCGGCAGGCACAGTCAGTCTTACCACACCTGGCGCGGCGTACACTCAAGATTTTAACACACTTGCCAACACCGGCACGTCAAGCACTGTGCCAACCGGTTGGGATTTTGTCGAGACTGGATCCGGCGCGAACACAATTTACACTGCCGGCACCGGTAGTGCGACTGCCGGTGACACGTACTCCTTTGGCGCGACCGGTAATACTGAACGCGCGTTTGGCGGATTATTAAGTGGAAGTGTTGTCCCGACGATTGGCGCGCAGTTTACCAACAACACCGGGGTGGCAATTACATCGCTGGCGATTAGTTACACCGGCGAAATGTGGCGCGCCGGTGTTACGAATCGCGGCGCGGCGGATCGGCTTGATTTTCAAACCAGCACGGATGCAACATCGCTAACCACCGGGACATGGACTGACATTAACAATCTCGATTTCTCAAGCCCTAACACAATGGCAACCGCCGGTGCATTGGATGGCAATTCTGCCACCAACCGAACTGCCATCAGTTACACAATCACCGGCTTGAGCATCGCAAACGGTTCGACGTTTTGGATTCGTTGGAGCGATTTCAACATCACCAGTTCTGATGACGGACTCGCGGTTGACGATTTCAGTCTGACCCCCAATCCGGGTGGAATATATCTTTCGATCAACGATGTCTCCGTTACCGAAGGCAACAGCGGCACAACACTCGCGACATTTACCGTGAATCTCTCCGCACCAGCTGGCGCGGGCGGCGTTACGTTCGACATCGCGACGCAAGACAATTCCGCGACAACCGCGAACAGCGATTACGTCGCGCGATCATTGACCGCGCAATCCATCGCGCAAGGCAATTCGACTTATTTGTTTAGCGTAACCGTCAATGGCGATACGAACGTTGAAGGAAACGAAACATTCTATGTGAATGTTACGAACGTGGTCGGTGCGACGTTATCAGATGGTCAAGGTCTCGGTACGATCAACAACGACGACACGATTCGCATCCGCGACATTCAAGGTTCCGCGCACATTTCGCCGTTGAACGGCTCGGCAGTCGCGAATGTTCCTGGGATCGTTACCGCCGTTAGCGCGACCGGCTTTTGGATGCAAGATTCATCGCCCGACGCGAACGACGCGACCTCGGAAGCGATTTTCGTTTACACCGCGTCCGCACCCGGTCGCGCGGTCGGCGATTCGGTTACGGTTAGCGGCACGGTTAGCGAATATCGCGCGGCGGCAAATGCCAACAATCTCACACTTACTGAAATCACCGCGCCGACGGTAAACCTGGTTGCCGCCGGTCAACCCGTGCCTGCCGCGATTGTCGTCGGCACCGGTGGACGCATTCCGCCAACGACGATCATTTCGGATGATGCCTCCGGCGGCAATGTCGAAAATGCCGGGACGACGTTCGATCCCGCGAATGATGGAATTGATTTTTGGGAATCGCTCGAAGGGATGCGTGTGCAGATCAACAATGCGCGCGCGGTCGGACCGAGTCGGTATTACGCGAGTAGCAATTCCTGGGAATTGCCGGTCGTCGGCGATAGCGGCGCGAACTCGAGTGTCAACACCGCGCGCGGCGGCGTCGTGATTCGCGCGAGCGATTACAACCCCGAACGCATTTTGCTTGCGGACGCGCTCAACGCGTTGCCGCACGATGTCAATGTCGGCGATGGACTTGGCGCCGTTGTCGGCGTGATTGACTATTCGTTCAGCAATTTCAAATTGTACGTTACGACCACACCAACGCGCACCAACAACAATCTCACACAAGAAACGACAACCGCACAGACCGGCAGTCAGTTTTCCGTCGCGACGCTCAACGTTGAAAATCTCGATCCGAATGATGCGGATGGCGATACCGATGTCGCGTCCGGCAAATTCGCCGGGCTCGCCGCGATCATCGTTACGAATATGCAATCGCCGGACATTATCGCGGTTGAAGAAATCCAGGACAATAACGGCACGACGAATGATGGAACGGTTGCCGCGAACACAACCTGGACGACACTCATCACCGCGATCACCACTGCCGGCGGGCCGGCGTATCAATATCGCCAAATTGATCCGGCGAACAACGCGGATGGCGGCGCGACCGGCGGAAACATTCGCCAAGGATTTTTGTATCGCACCGA
This sequence comes from Chloroflexota bacterium, assembly GCA_016223105.1. Classification (GTDB taxonomy): domain Bacteria; phylum Chloroflexota; class Anaerolineae; order UBA4142; family UBA4142; genus JACRPR01. The sequence goes on from JACRPR010000236.1 coordinate 37,446, forward strand.
TCGCGGCATGGCGTTTGTGGATCGCGGGAGCGCGACCGCAACGACCGTGAACTCGGTGATTAACAATAGCGGCGTTCCGCAATTGCAATACAGTCCAGGGCGCATTGATCC
>JACRPR010000227.1 GCA_016223105.1 Chloroflexota bacterium
TCCAAATCAATGTCGTACAGCGCGACCGTGCCGGTGACATCGGGACACAACGCGAGATCAAACAGCAACTTGCGCGCCCACTCGCGACTGCCGCCGCCGATGTACGCGATTTTTATTTCGATTGGGTGGGTCATTGTGCTTTGCAAATCGCGAACGTCGCGCGCCGAAAATTCTCAACGCGCGACGCTCGAAACGTTTTGCAAAAACCAGGTCTTGATATTGCTATCGCCACAATCTTTCCACGGATCCAAGGGAACACGGATGTTTTTTATTTATCTGTGTTCTTTTGTATCTGTGTAAAAAATTTACGTTCGTGTCGAAACCTGCCAAGGTGTTGTGGGAGAAACCTGGATTTTTCCGGCGTTCTATTTTTTCAACACGCCGGCATCTTGCAAAATTTTGCGCGAGTCGGTTTCCCATTTCGCGGCGTTGAGATTCGCGTCCAACGCTTTGAGGAAATCCGCCCACGTTGCATCGGTCAACGGTTTCGCGCCGAGCGCGAACGCTTGAAAGTTTTCATTGTAGAATCTTTGCAAGTCCGCGCGATTCGCTGGGTTGATGATGAGATTGCCTGCCACCGAATCTTGCCAGGGTTGCGTTGAGAAGAATTTGTAGAACACCATCGGCGACATGGGTTTCTTGCTCTTGTCGGTTACGAAATCAGGATAGCGCGCGAGCACTTCGTTCGGATTGTTGTCGTAGATGAGTTGATTTCGCATTTGCGTAAAGCGCGCCATAGATTCGTGGCTCCACGCTTTGGTCGGATCCGCGAGCCCATCAGTCGTCACGGCGCCGCTCTTGTCGAGTTTGTAATTCACGCCTTCGACCCCAAAGCCGAGCAGATAGTACCCTTCGGGCGACGCCATCCATTCGAGCAATTTCGCGATGGCGGGACCTTTGCCGGCATCCGCGGCTTTTTTCGACATCGCGAAGAAACTGCCGGTGCCGTCATAGTCATTCAAATACGATTTGCTCGCCGAACTTTTCATTGCCGGCAAAGCAACCCATTCGCCGGTTGGGAAATTGTTGTCGAACTTTGGATAATTCGCGACGCACGCGAGCGCGCAAAAATCTTCCCACATGATCCCGTAGCGACCCTGGGGCCAACGAATGCGAAATTCGTCGCGCTTGATCGTCGCCCAATCGGGATCAATCACTTTGGCTTCGTTCCATTTGCGGAACTCGACCAACGCTTTGTAAAAGTTTGGATTGCGAACGCTCAATCCGAAATTGGCGGTATTGTCCCAGTCCCACAAATCGGGCACGCCGTACGCGCCAAAGAAAAACGCAAAACGATTGCCCTGTCCCCACGAGTCATCGAAAAATCCGCCGAGACCGTAGGTGTCGTTTTTGCCATTGCCATCCGGATCTTTTTCGGTGAATGCTTTCGCGACGATGAACAATTCGTCAATCGTCGTGGGCATTTTGAGTCCGAGTTTGTCGAGCCAGTCTTTGCGAATGACGAGACCTTCGCGCTTGGGCAGGTTCGGTACTTCGACGAATGCCATTTGCTTGCCGTCGAGTTTCGCCAACGCGAGCGAGCTCGGATCGTTGTAATGCGTCTTGACACGATTCGGCATCAGTTTCAGCAAATCATCCACCGGCGCGATCAGCCCTTGCTTGTTCAAGTCAATCAATTTGTTGCGCGCGTTTGTGGTGCTGACGGCTTGAAAGAAATCGGGCAGAGCATTCGCGGCGGCGGCGGTGTTGATTTTGGTTTCGCCATCCGCGGCGGTCGGGATGATCACGTACTTTAAGTTGATGTTGAGTTTTTCGCGAATCGTTTTGTAGCCGACCCAATCATCCGGCGGCGCGGGCGCTTGGGTCGAAGTGGCTTGCGCCCACAATTCAATGTCCACCGGTTTCGCGACTTCGGTCGGTTTCGCCGCAGGCGGTTGCGTCGGCGCGGCAACCGGGGCTTTGGTCGGTTCCGCGACTTGCGCTTTGGTTGGCGCGGGCGCGGGTGGTTGCGTCGGCGCGGGCGCGGGTGTTGGCGCGGCGCACGCGGTCGCGATCAGCGTCAATGCGATCAGCAAGAACGCGATCTGAATTGGTTTTCTCATTTTCTCCTCCTTGAGATGTCAGGGTTGAAGACGAATTGACGGATTCGAGCATTTATGCGGTGACTCGTCTGAGATACAACCCGCTAAAGCGTCGAATCCAAATTGCCGGGTTTTGCAATCCTGGTTTTTGAAATCTCGCGCGCCCTCCTTTGCTCAATCTGAAATCTGAAATTTGAAATCTGAAATCGAGACTTATTCCTTGACGCCGCCGAGCAATGTGCCTTTCGTAAAGTACCGCTGAATCCACGGATAGACGAGCACCATCGGCAACATTGTCAGGAGAACTGCGGATGATTTGAGTGACTCGATGGACGCGGCGCGTGAGACATCGTAATCCACGTACTCGCTGAAATTTTGTCCGATCAAAATGTTGCGGAGCAAAACCGGGAGCGGTTGCAAGTTTTGATCGTTGAGGTACAGAATCGGCGTGAAAAATTCGTTCCAGTAATTCACCGCGTAGAACAGACCAATCGTGAGCAAAATCGGTTTCGACAACGGCAGAACGATTTGCCACAACACTTGCAAATCATTCGCGCCATCAATGCGCGCGGATTCTTTGATTTCTTCCGGGATGCCTTCAAAGAAACGCATCATCACGAGCACGTTCGTTACGCCGACGGCGGGCGGCACAATGATCGCGAGAATGTTGTTCGTCCAGCCGAGTGTTTTCGCGACGAGTAAATAGGTTGGAATCAAACCGACGTGAAACAGGAACGTGAACAGGATGAGCGCGATGATGATCTTGCGTCCCGGCAGTGTGCGCGACGAGAGCGCGTACGCCAGCGGCACGGTGAGCGCCAAACTGAGTGTCGTGCCACAAATTGTGATGATGATGCTATTTAGCGTCGCACGCGGAAATGTCGGGTGCGTGAGCATTTGCGCGTACGCGGCGAACGACCAATCCCAGGGAAATTGAAATGCCGGCGTGCCGCCGCGCATATACACATCGAGCGGCGTCAACGAGGTCATGATCACGCGCCACAACGGAATCAAAATCAAAATGAGCACGATCAACAAAAATCCGTTGATCAATAATTGAAAGCCCCAGTCTTCGCGACTTGATCGAAACATTATTGATCTCCTCCCTAGAACAAACTCTGTTGCGCGACGCGTTGCGCGATCTTGTTCGCGAACAAAATCAACGCCAATCCGATCACACCCTTGAACAGACCGACCGCGGTTGCGAGACTAAATTGAAAATCGAGTACGCCACTGCGATAGACCCAGGTATCAATAATGTCGCCGACGCTGTACACCGGCACCGAGTACAAAACCCAGATTTGACTAAAGCCGCCGTCGAGAATGTTGCCGAGCCGCAAGAGCGTCACGAGCACGACGACCGGAATGATGCTCGGCAGTGAGATGTGCCAGATGCGTCGCCAGCGCGACGCGCCATCTACTTCGGCGGCTTCATACAAATCCGGGTTGACGCTTAGCAACGCGGCGAGATACAGAATCGTGCTCCAGCCGGTCTCTTTCCAAATATCCGACAAAATCACGACCTGGCGAAACCACGCGGGCGACGTGAGAAATGAAATCGGTTGTCCGCCCAGTGCCTTGATCACTTCGTTGATCATTCCACTGCTCGGCGATAGCAACGCGAGTAACAATCCGAGCATAATCACACACGATAAAAAGTGCGGCAGGTACGTCACGGTTTGCACGAGCGAGCGGAAAAACATAAAGCGCGATTCGTGAATCGCGAGCGCGAGGATGATTGCGATCGGCAGACCCAATAAAAGTTTAGCGACGCTAAAGACGATTGTGTTGATGATGAGTTCGTTGAAATAAAACGATTTGAAAAAAGTTTCGAAATGTTGAAACCCAACCCAGGGACTGCCCTCGACACCCTTGAGCGCGAAAAATTCTTTGAACGCGATCTGCGCGTTGTAAATTGGAATGTAGCGGAAGATGAGATAATAAATCATCGGGGGAATGAGCATAAAGTACAGCCAACGATGTTTCCACATTGCGCGACCCAAACGTAGCACGCGTTCCGCGAACGCGTGTTGCGTTTGGGCAGAGTGGGGCAGTGTGCGCGTTTGGAGTGATGGAGAACCAACATAGTGACTCATAAATACCTCGTCTGATTTTGACAAGCCCTAGCGCCAATGTTAGAATCGGCGCACTCGAATTATAAACGAATCGCGTGTGGCGCGCGCGCCAAGATTGCGCCAAGATTGCGCCAAATCCGAAGGGTTGCCAAGACCCTTCGGGTTTGGGGAAAGCCAATGGAACTCGACGATTTTCGCAAACAAGTGAAAGACGCGCTCGATCATCTCTACGACGCGGCGCATCTCGAAACGCATCCGCTGTTGACGCGCGTTGCCGACGCGCCGACCGCGACGCGCGTAACGCGCGCGCAAAAACTCCGCGCTCTGCTCAAAGACGCGATCGAGCAACTGCGTCCGCAAAACGATTTGCCGTCGGGCGCGCCCGAGTGGCGTAGTTATCTCGCGTTGCGTTATCGTTATGTGCAAGGGATGAGCCAGGTCGAAATCGAAAACGAATTGGGGATCAGTTTGCGTCAACTGCAACGCGAGTTACATAAGGGGCTTGATGCGCTCGCGACGTTGTTGTGGGAACAACAAAGCGCGCCGCGCGCGCGCGCCGAGCGCGAACTCGAAAACGAATTGAATCAGTGGACGCTCGCGCGGCAAAACTGTGACACGCGCGAATTGATCGCGACCACATTGGCAACGCTCAAGCCGCTGATCGAAGCGCGCGGGATTGCGATTGACGCGGAGATACGCGCGGACTTGCCCAACGTGTTTGTGGATGCGACGCTCGCGCGCCAGGCACTGCTCAATGTCGTGCGGCTCGCGGTGAATCAAGCGCGCGGCGCGATTGGATTACGCGCGCGCGCGCAAGATCAACATGTGACGGTGATGCTGAAAGTGGAAAATGTCGCGATTGATCGCGCCGCGGAAGATTGGCGCAACGCGGAATTGCTGTGCCGCGCGCAGGGGGGAATTCTCGATCTGAATCAAGACGGGGATATTGTAATTTTTTTACCACGCGCGACCCAGGCGCGCGTGTTGGTGGTGGATGACAACGCGGCAATTCAACAATTATTTGAACGCTATCTTGCGCCGCAACAGTACGCGGTCATTCACGCGCAAGACGGCGAAACCGCGTTGCGGCTCGCCGCCGAAATGCAACCCGACGCGATCACGCTCGATGTGATGATGCCGCGTGTGGACGGCTGGCAAATTCTCCGCGCGCTCGCTGAAAATTCCGCGACCGCGCGCATCCCGGTGATTGTTTGCTCCGTACTGCAAGAACCCGATCTCGCGTTATCGCTCGGCGCGCGCGCGTACCTCAAAAAACCGGTTGAGCGGCTCGCGTTGATCGAAACGCTCGCGCGCGTATTGGCGCGCTAAAAGTTTCATCCCTCTGAAATTTTCGGCGGCAATGCCGCGATCAGAGTTTGCGCCAAATTCAAGCGGTCGCTGATCGATCCGCCGGACGCGCGCGTGAGACGGATGTCGAGTCCGCTTTCGCTCGGCATCGTTTCGGGGCGCTCCGCGTGCGCGCTGATCACGATCACCGGAATTTGCGCGAGTGTCGCGTCTGCTTTCATCGCGCGCAAAACCGCCAGCCCATCTACTTCGGGCATTAGTAAATCGAGCAAAACTAAATCCACGGTTTGACCGCGCAAACGTTCCAACGCTTCTGCGCCCCCAAACGCTTTGATCGGGCGATACATTTCTCCCGCCGATTGCAACATTCGACTAAACAGTTCGACGAGTTGCGGCTCATTGTCCACGACCAACACATCGCGAATCGGACGCGCGAGCGCGCTAATCGCATCGAGCAATTCTTCGCGCGCGACCGGCTTGAGCAAAAAATTTGCAATGCCGAGCGATTGCGCGCTTTGCAAACTACTGGGCAGGGCGATTGTGATGATCGGCAAATCGCGCGGCGTGTCGGCGGGCAACGCCGCGCGTGTGTCCATCAACAACGCGATTGGTTGATGCGCCGCGATCAACGCGGGCAAACTCGCGCGCGCGCTGATCGCGATCAGATCGAACGCGTTCAAGTGGCGTTGCAACAAACGCAACACGATCGGATCCGGTTCGATGACGAGCACGGCTTTGCGGTACGCGTGCGTGGGATAATTGCCCACGCGTTCCGCGCGCGCAACCGCTGGCGCGCCAAGCGGGAGCGTGAAATAAAATGTCGTGCCGAGATCAACCTGGCTTTCCAACCACATTTGCCCGCCGTGCAATTCGACGAGACGTTTGCTCAATGGCACGCCCAACCCGGTGCCATCGTGTTCGCGCGCGGTCGAACCATCCACCTGCCCGAAATCTTCAAACACGCGGCGCACATTGTCCGGCGCGATTCCGATCCCGGTGTCCGCGACCGCGATGCGAATGAAATTATTTTGCGGTTGCGTGGTGATCGTTACGCCGCCCGCGCGCGTAAAGCGACTCGCGTTCGTCAACAAGTTGATCAGCACTTGGCGAATTCGCACCGCGTCCATTCGAAGCGCGGGCAGATCGGATTCACTCTCCACGCGCAAGTACAAATTCTTGGCGCGGTAAAGATTGCCGACGACGTTCAGCGCGTCGTCAATCACCGCGCGCAAATCCGCGCTCGCGAGATTCATTCCCAGTTTTTGCGCGTCGAGCGCGGAGAGATCGAGAATGTCGTCAATCAGCGCGGCGAGATGCCGACTGCTTTGATAAATTTGCTCGATGTCGCTTCGCAAAGCCGGCGACCACGCGACGCCCGCGTACGTTTCGGGCGCGTTCGCCATCGTCTCGCTAAAACCGATGATGATGTTGATCGGCGTGCGAAGTTCGTGGCTCACGTTCGCCGCGAATTCGGCTTTGATGCGCCGCGCGTGTTCCGCCGCGCTCTGCGCTTCGATCAACGCGTAATTCATTTTTTCGATTCGCACGTACGCCTCTTCCAACATCTTGAGCGTGTGCGCGAGCGAGGCGCGTTCATCGCGCAGTTGATCGAGTAAACTGCGCGCGCGCGTGTACGAACTTTGCAACCACAATAAACTGAGATGCACCTGGCGCGAGCCGAGCCACGCGCCGAACGCGGTGAGATAAATGAGGAGAATCGGCAGAATGACTTGATGTTGATCGAGCGCGTCCGCGCCTTGCGCCAACGCGATCAGCCAACTCACGCTTGCCGCGACGGTCGCCACGCCAAAGACGAGGAAATTTGAAACGAGCAAACTCGACACGACGACGACGAGTGGAAAATAAAATTGCGCGAGCGATTCGGGCGCGATCCATTTGAGCCAGGCGACCGCGCTGATCAACGCGCCAATCAACAGCGCGAGCGCGACGCGCAAATGGTGTTGCCGCATCGCGAAACTCAAGTACGCGCCGCTCATCAACAGGAACGCGCTCCACAAATACGCGAGCCGACCATCATACGCCGCGATCGCGATCAACCAGCCCACGCCAAACACCACGACCGCGATTTCGACGATCACATCGCGCCGCGTTTCGTCCAGGTCAGCCGATTCGGGAAGCTCGCTCCAGCGGTTTAAAAAATTGTGTGCTTGCATCGCTCAACCTCGCTAAAATTACTTTAGCGTAAATTGCGCGATAAAGCAACTATAGATGTTCAGATAATGCTTTAGAAAGCGTGCCAGCATCCTGAGCGGAGCGAAGCGCAGTCGAAGGATGCGGTTTTCTAAAAGCAAATCGTAACTACTCAGGTGTCATTGCGAGGAGGCGGTTTTTGCCGACGAAGCAATCCCCGCGTTGTGAATCCGGATCGACCAGGTCGGGGATTGCTTCGCACACTTGCCCTGGCGGGAACGCAAGTGCCAGGGAAAACCCGAGTGTTGGGGTTTGTGCGGAGGAATTATTTTTCCGGCGGCTGGGATTTTTTTGATGCGCCGTCCGGCGTTTTGGTCGCGGCGCGAAATTCGGAAAACATTTTACCGACGCCGCGTCCCAGGTTCGTCAACGGTTTGAATCCAAAAACCAATAGCCCAATCGCGACGATCAAAATAATGTGCAGTGGTTGAAGTGCGCCCATTTTTATTTTCCTTTCTAAAAGCGATCTGTGTTGCGCCAACGCAGGTTGGCTTTGCCTTGCGTTGCCGCGAATTTACACCTGCCCTTGCGGGCGGTGCAAGGGTTCGCCCGAACGTGATGATGCAGGATACCCACCTTGCCGAGAGTTGTCAATCGCGCTATACTTTTGTCGCGTAGTTGTTATTTCGAGCGGAGCGAGAAATCTCCACATTCGCGCGCGCGACGCTTTGCGTCGTTTCGCTCGAAATGACAGATTGAGGAGGATGGGATGAAACAAATTTTTCAAGCGATTACCGACGCGTTGGACAAGGGCGAAACGATTGCGGTGTTGACGGTCGTGCAAGCGTCCGGCTCGACGCCGCGCCACTTGTCTTCAAATATGCTCGTGCGCGCGGACGGAACATTCGTCGGAAGCATCGGCGGCGGCACGATGGAATGGCAAGCGATCCAGGACGCGCGCGACGCGATCACCACGCGGCAAGCGCGTTTGTTTGAGTATAACCTGGTCGGCAAAACACCCGGCACGCTCGGAATGTGCGGCGGCACAGAACAAGTTTTTATTGACGTGCTTGCGCCGGACCGAGGATGATGCAATGCGCGAAATTTTTGATGCGGCGCGCGCGAGTTTGGAGCAAGGACAATCCGCCGCGCTGATGACGATCATTCGTGCGGACGCGCGCTGGCGCATCGGCGCGAAAATGTTGGTGCGCGCAAATGGTTCGCGCGTCGGTGATCTGCGCGACGCGGACTTGACCGATCTGATTCACGAACTCGCACGCGCGGCAATCGCGACCGGACAATCGCGCCGCGTCGCGCTGATCGAAAATAATGGCGAGTTGATCGAAACGCAACCGGGCGAGCAGAGCGATGTGGATGTGTTCATCGAAATTTTGCACGCGAACCCGACGTTGTTGTTGATCGGTGCGGGACACATCGGCAACGCGATTGTCAAACTTGCCAAACTGCTCGCGTGGCGCGTCGTCGTCGTGGATGATCGCCCGGAGTTTATTGCGCCGGAACGTTTGCCGGATGTGGACGAACGCATTTTGATCGCGTACGAACCCAGCAGTGAAACGCTCGCGCCGATGCCGATCACGATCTCCCCGTCCACATTTATTCTCGTCGCGACCTGGGGTTGGGATCAACCGGCATTGCGACAGATCGTTCATTCGAGCGCGGCGTACATCGGTTTGGTCGCGAGCGCGCGCAAGAGCATTATCATTTTTCGCGATCTAATCAAAGAGGGCATTGCGCCGGAAATTCTCGCGCGCGTGCGCGTGCCAACCGGGTTAGACCTCGGCGGCGAAACACCGAGCGAAATCGCGCTCGCGATTATGGCGGAAATGTTGATGGTGCATCGCCACGCGAGCGGCTTGCCACTCGCGCAATTCAAGGGTAGTGCGATTATGCGCCAAACGATAAAGGGCATCACGAGTTGATGCCCTTTGCTTTTTACAATCTCAAAAGTGATCCGCGAATTACGCGAATAACGCGAATGGATCGAAAATGGTAAATGATGGATTCGAGCGTTTACGCGGTGACTCGCTCGGACAAACAACCCGCTAAAGCGTCGAATCCGGCGACATCATTCGCGTAATTTGCGGATAAAATTTTCACGCAAAAACCTTTTCGCGCAATGCGAGCTCGCGTTCGTACTCTTGCCAGGTATCCATATCGCGCAGGATGTTATCGCTTTCGACGCGCACTTCTCGAATTTGATTGGCGTGCGCGCGCATCACATCGCGCATCGTCGCGCCATCGCGCAGACCCAGGATTTCGTCGCGGTACCGCGCGTTCAACAAAATCGGATGACCGCGCCGACCGTTAAAGAGCGGCGCGACGATCCCAGCATCGCCGCGCTGATACGCCGCGATCAGTTGTTGCACAACGCGCGATTCGATCTGTGGTTGATCGCCGAGAACGTGCATTACCGCGTCCGTATTCGGATTCACATTTTTCCAACCGTGTTGTAACGACGCCAACATTCCTTCGGCGTAATTCGGATTGAACGTGGTACGCACATCCCACTGGGCAAGCACGCGCGCGACCTCCGCGTGCCTATGCCCCAGCACGACGACGATCTCATCCACCGAACAATCGTGCAATGTCGAAACGACTTGTTCGATCACGGTGCGCGCGCCAAAGGGCAGTAATTGTTTTAGCGCGCCCATCCGCGTCGACAAGCCCGCGCCCAACACGATTGCTGAAATCATGATTTGGCTTCTCCAACTACGTTCGGATTAACCTGGGTTGTTGGTCGTGGCGTGGGCAGTGTCGCTTGCTCGCGCGCGATCAAATCTTTTTCCCACGCCATGCAAAGTTGTAACTTGCGCGATGAATGTTGGCGGAATCGGATAGAGATAGCGGAACGATTTAATCAACCCGGTAACGATAATCACGGTAACGATAATCGCCCAGGGCGTGTACGAAAAAACTTTCTCGGCGGGCAAATACTTGCCGAGATTCTTGGGTTGCTTGAATCCGAATGCTTTGAACGTTTCCGCCAATGTTGTGCGGATCGCTTTCGGGATATTCATTCCCAAAACCGCGCCGCTCGGTCCGAAAATTCCGGCTTGCTACAACAGATCGCTAATGCCATTCGTTATATCTTTGAACGAACGCGGCAATAATCCCATCCCACCAGTAACGGCGTTTTGGGTAAGATGACTCGCCACGCCGAACATGGCTAATCCTGACCCGATGTAATGAATCGCGAAAATCATTCGCATCTCATCGGGCCGCGGCAATTGACGAAGCACGATCATCCCGGTCGCTATTCCAATCATAAACCCGACGCCATTCGTCCAGTGCGCGATCACCGCGCCCCAATCGTGACGAATTACGGTCGCTGAACCGGGCGTGGATTTCGGTTCGCGCAAACTTGCTTTCGCTTGCCAAATTCCGAACCCGATGCCGAGCGCGAGCAACACAGGCAGTGCGCGCGCGAGCAATACCGCGTCCTCGTACAAATCCGTTTGCGCCGGAAATCCGCCGGGCGTACCGCCTTGTGCGAACGCGGCGCCAACGGTAATCGCGATCACACCAAACAATGCCGAACTGATTGCGACAAGTATGCGCTTCACGATGCGTCCTCCCTCAACCTTTTTTCACCGCTTGCTGATCTTTCATCTGCATAAAACGCGCGCGGTCGGCTTTCGGCATTTCCAAACACAAGTGATCGCTTTTGACGATGCCTTGCTTGATCCGAATATTGACCGGACATTTTTCGACGCACGCGGGACCTTGCTCGCGAAAATAACAGAGATCGCATTTGGTGTACACATTTTTTTGTGGATCGTACGTGATGCGCGTTTTTTGTCCGCTCATCAATTCATTCGTCGCGTCCGATTCGGAGAGTACCGGGAACGGGCACCCTTCCGCGCACCGTCCGCACGCGATACACGTTTTTTCGTCAATGATGCGCGCGCCGGTTTTAGGTTCGACCTGGAGCGCGTTGACCGGGCAAACCGGCAAGCACGGCGAATCGGGACATTGCAAACAGGGTTGTTGAATGAACGTGCCGCGCCCTGGATAATTTTTGATAATTTCCGGATCGAGTTTGACGGTTGGTTCGTTGAAAATGCGAATGCGCGAAACGCCGGACATGCCGGCTTTGCGATGCACGTCCGTGCATTGCACTTCGCACGTCAGACAACCGATGCACAGCGTCGGGTCGGGAAAAATTACGCCCGACGATTCGCGATCAAGCGGCGACACCGGCGTTTTGAGAAAGCCAACACCCGCGATGCCAATCGCGCTGAGCGCGACGAAACCGCTCGCGGCGGTCGCCAGAAATTCGCGTCGCGAAATTTCTTTAGATGAATTCGATTCCGGCATACAGCTCCTCGATGAGAATGAAATCCCTATTCGTCATTTCGAAATCTCTACTCGTCATTTCGAAATCTCTACTCGTCATTTCGAGCGAAGCGAGAAATCTCATTTTCGCGAACGAAGATTTCTCGCTTTGCTCGAAATGACAAATAATTGTAAAAATTATTTGCGTTTCCGCAACGCGAAAAACAACACCAGCGCGAGCACCGCGCCAAATCCCAGCGCGCCGCCGACGATCAAACTTGTGTTATCTTCTTGGGGCGCGACGGTGGGCGCGCGCGCGGGCGCGCCAGCCGGGGCGGGAGTGATGATGCGAACGCTCTTGGCGTTCTTGCCTTGCAACGCGTCTGTGCCGCCGTCGGCATCCAGATCGATCAGATAAATATCAAAGTTGCCGCCGCGCGGCGAAGGAAACAAGACGCGCCGATAGTCATTGCTCCACGCGAGCGGTCCCTGCATCGCCATGCGCGTTTGGAGTAAATCGCGCTTACCCGTCTTGAGGTCGTATGCCCAGAAATCGGTCCACGCGTTTGACGGTTCGATATGCTCCGTGATATAGCCCACGCGCCCATCCGGCAAGAACCACGGAAAGTGATTGTCCTCGCCGTCGTCAATAATTTTCTGCGGCGTGCCGTTCTCGCTCGCCACCATCCAAATCGTGTCAAGTTCACCGGCGGAATAAACGATGTTGCGTCCGTCTTCGCTCCAGCCAGCGTGATGACAGGCAAAAGTACACTGGTTCGCCGCCGAGCTTGCCATTTCGCGCGTCAGCGGTTTGGCGTCACTGCCATCAATGCGCGCTTTCCAAAGATCGAGCACCTCGTTTTTGAAGAGGTAGAACGTCATCCATTTTCCATCCGGGCTGGGCGCGGGAAAATTCGCGGATGCGCCAAGTCGGGTGAGTTGTTTGATATTGCCATCTGCAACGTTGACCGAAAAAATTTCGCGGTGCGTGCCGTTGAAAGAATCGAACAAGATGGTTTTGCCATCCGCCATCCAAATGGGATGCCGATTGTCAGTCGCGCCTTGGGTTAGCGCGCGCTTGTTCGTTCCATCGGGATTCATCAAATAGATATGGTAATTGCCCTCGCGATTGGATTGGTACGCAATGGTGCGATTGTCCGGGCTCCACGCCGGGCGCGCATCAATCCCGCGCTCATCGGTCAATTGCACGAGCGCATCACCGGGGGCGATCGCGTACGCGGCGGGCGCCCACCGCCAGATCAATAACCCAATGCCAATGCAGATTAACAATAGAAGGATTCGCAAACGATTCATTGTTCGACCCCTGCGCGTTTATTTGGTTGGTCTCAAATTTCCAGTGAGCAGATCGCGGCGCGTGAGCGTTGGTTCGGCGGTTTGCGGCGCGGCGACGGGTTGTTCTTTCAGCGCGGCGATCTCTTGATTCAACTGGTTCAATTCATCGCGGAACATTTGCAATTCATCGCGTTGAATGTGTTCGAGCGCGCTGAATTGTTCTTGCAAACGTTTTAGATCGTCCGCGTACATTCGTTCATGTGCGATCAACTGTTGTTCGAGTCGCCGCGCGAGGGTTTGGATATCGGACAGCACATCAATTCTCCGGTTTGTCATTTCGAGAATCCCACGCCGCGTCCGGTGTGCGTAAGCACAGAAACGTGAACAGCTGGATTCGAGCGTTTACGCGGTTGTTCCGCGTACGAATCACCCGCTAAAGCGTCGAATCCGGAATCAAGTTTCTGGGTAGCGAAGCGAGAAACGACATTATTTATGAATCACGTAAACCGTGCCGCGCATTCCTGGGGCATGGAAGGTGCACACATAATTATAGACGCCGATCGAGTTAAAGGTGTACGCAAACGTTCCGCCAGACGAAAGCGACGGCGTGCCCCAAGCGCGGTCTACCGATTCGATATTGTGCGCCACATCGCCCACCTGCAACCAGTGTACGGTTGTTCCTACCGTTACGGTTATGATCGCGGGAAAGAAGAATGGATCGTCAACTTCCACTTGATTGTCAGCCAGGTCTGTGCGGGGAACAAGAGTCGGACGTTGGTACGGTGTGGAGGTTGGGATCGGCTTGAAAATCGGGATGACTTTGGTTGGCGTTGCGCTCGGCGATGAAGCGATTTCACCGCAACCCGCGATCAGAGTGATCAATCCAAGCGCGATCAACGCGATGAGTTTATTCAATTCTTTCATAGCCGCGATAGCGCACGATATTTTTTTCGGCGTCCGATTCAACGCGTTCGGACAAGCGCGATGCGCGCATCGCGATCCCGGCGTTGAGTTGTTGAATCAATTGATCGTACGCGGGTGCGTTCACAAAATTTTCGATGGCTTGGATTTGACTTGACGGCGCGGCAGTGCGCGCAACTTGCGCCAATTCTGCCGGGACGAAGAGAATGTCCACCGGCGCGGGCAGATCGCTGAGCGGCGCGAAACTCACCGCGATATCAAAGCCCGCGCGCGCGATCATTCGTTTCAATTGATTGTGTCCCAGGATCAGCGCGCCCGGAAAAAAATCGTGGGTATATCCAAAGACGATCCGTTTGATGCTACGCGGCGCGTTGGAATCGTCTGCCATTTTTATCCTGGTTTGTCATTTCGAGCGAAGCGAGAAATCCCGCTCCGCTCGAAATGACGTTCCACGATCAATTATTTGACCGCGTGTCCGATGCTTGCCAAACGTTGGCGAATTTGTTCCGGTGTAATGACACCGGGATCATACGCAATCGTAACCGCGTTCTCGTTCCCAGAGACCGCGATAATACCGGGCACGAGTTTCATTTTTTCCGCGACCTCGTCAATCAGTTCAGCCGTTGCTAACGGCGTCGCGAAATCGCCTTTGAATTCCGCGCGCCCACCGGGTTTCGCGGCGGGCGGTGCCGACGCGGCTTGCGTCGCGGTCGCGGGCGGACGCGTCGCGGTTGGCGCGGTTGTTGGCGCGGTTGTCGCGGCAGTGGTCGCGGCAGTCGTTGGCGCGGAACCGGCGGGTGTCGCAGTGCGCGGCGCGGGGACCGGCGTAAACGTCGAGGTCGCGCCCTGGATCACCGATGAAAAAGTTGGCGAAACAAAAGGCGTCGCGGCGCGCGCGGTTGCCGGCGCAGAAGTGGGTTGTGGCGGCACGGGCAATGGTGTGCGCGCGTTGCGCGCGGGCGCGTCAGTCGCGGCGGCGGGCGCGGCGCTCGTGGGTGCGGTGCCACTGCTCGATGGCGCGCTCGCGCATCCGATCAACGCGACGAGACAGATCACAGAAACGACGAACAATAAAATGTTGCGGAACATTGTTGACTCCACGGAGAGAAATTTTTTTGATTGGGCGATTGAAATCGCGTCAACCCATCGCGAAAGCGACCTGCGTCGCTTGAATCAAACAGACAACATTTGAATTAAACTGACAATATTCATCAATACCTTCGCCAATTCTTGCGCGAACGAAATTTTTCCCCACGGATATTTCTAATCCTTTTTTCATTTATCCATGTTCCTTTGAATCAGTGGGAAGATTTTGGCAAAGGTATTGATTCATTGCCTGAATTTAGCCGACGACATTCATCGCTTGAATATAGCCGACGACGGTCGGCTTTGCCTTGCGTTGCCGCGAATTAATTCGCCCGAACTAAAACGCGCGCTGGCTATTGCGGATTTACTCGCGCGATGTTACAATCGAAATCAAGATGCTGATGCTGGAGTCGAGCGTTTACGCGGCGACGTGGTCGATCAAACGACCCGCTAAGGCGTCGAATCCAAAATTTCAAATTGAGGAGACCTGGGATGGACTATACCCCGATGTTAGATACGGCGCGGCGCGCCGCGCGCGAAGCGGGCGCACTGATGCGCGCATCCTCCGGCAAGCCGGTTTATCAGCAATGGAAAAACGCGCACGAAATTGTGGTCGGCAGTGTGTTTCCGATTCAAGAAAAAATTATCGAGATCATCCGCGCCGATTTTCCGAACGATGCGATCCTCGCGGAAGAGCGCGAAACGCAACCGGCGTTGGAGAGCGATCCACTGTGGATTGTTGATCCGGTGGATGGCAGTCTCAATTTTCATCAAGGCATTCCGCACGCCGCGATTTCTATCGCGTATCGCGCGGGCGGCATCGATCAAGTCGGCGTCGTGTACGATCCGTTTCGCGATGAAATGTTCGACGCGATGCGCGGACGTTCCGCGCGCTTGAACGATCAGCCGATTGTCGTGCAACAAGTGTCCGAAGGCGAGGACGCGTACGCGCAAGCGATTGTCGGCGCGGATTTGCCCGGCGAACTTGCGACGCGTTTGCAAACATTGAACATCGCAACGTTGATGGCGTCGCAATGCACCGGCTTGACAATTATGGGCTCGCCCGCGCTCGGTTTGTGTTACGTTGCCGCGGGACGACTGCACGCGTATTTCGCGCTCGGCTTGGAACTCTGGGATGTCGCGGCGGCATCGGTGATCTTGGTCGAGAGCGGCGGAATTCTCACCGACATTCGCGGCGGCTCCTGGTTGCACACGACTGGCGGTTACATCGCGAGCAACGGTGTCATTCACGGTTGGATGATGCGGAACGCGCAGACGGTATTTTGGAAAGATCGGCAAGAGTAAATCGTAGGGGCGAAGCATGCTTCGCCCCTACAATTTTTTTTACAGCGCGTTCAACACGGTGCGTTCGATCAAGTTGATCGCGAGATCAACTTTGTACGCATTGAGCGACATTGGTCGCGCCACGGTCTTGAGCGTGGACGCCGCCGCTTTGATCGTGTCTTTGATGTTTTTCCCGACGAGCGCTTGCTCGATCACTTTCGCGCGATACGGCACCGGCGCAACCCCGCCGAGAACAATGCGTCCGTCTCTCCACGCACCATTCTCTTGCGTGACCACAACCGCCACACTCACCAACGCGAAATCATACACCTGGCGATCTTTCAGTTTCGACCACGCCGTTTTCGTGTTCGGCGCGAGCGCTGGAATCGTTACGTTCACCATCAACTCATCGTGCTTCAACACGTTCTCGCGCAACACATCTTCGCGCGGACCGGTAAAGTAACTGTCGAATGCAACCGCGCGCGTGCCGCTCGGTCCCGCGATGTTCGCGCTCGCGTTCAGCGCGAGCAACGAGGTCGCGACATCCGACGGATGCACGATGTAGCACAACTCACCGCCGATGATCGCGTGATAGCGATTGTCGCCGGTAACGGCGAAGCAAAAATCGCCGCCCTTTTTGTAGCAGTCGAAATGTTCGCCGCGCAAGAACCAGCATCGCGGACGTTGGTTGATGTTGCCACCGAGCGTGCCAAAGTTGCGAATGAGTGGCGATGCGACACTCGCCGCCGATTGGGTGAGCACAGCCCACTTTTGATCCAAATCTTTCGATTCGGTGATCGAAGTGAGCGTGGTTGCCGCGCCAATCGTTGCGCCGCCGTTCGCCGCGATAGTGATGCCGATCATTTCGGGAATGGCGGTGACGTCAATCAGTTTTTCTGGAATGGGCATGCCTTTGCCGTGCACCCAGTCTTTCATCACGCCGGTGACCAGGTCACTGCCGCCTGCCACGATTTTGGCAGATGGTCCGAATTTATTGAGCAGGGCGACCGCTTCTTGCACGGTGCCTGCATCGTGGAGTTCAAAGGATTTCATATCTGCTTTCCCCCTATGCCGCCTTGAGCGCCGCGAGAACTTTTTCGCGTGTAATCGGCGTCTTGTCAACGCGCACGCCGATTGCATTGTAAACCGCGTTCGCGATCACTGCCGCCGGCGGATTGATGGGTGGCTCGCCAATGCCGTGCGCGCCATACACACCGTACGCTTTTTCATGCTCGACCAACACCACGTCAATCGTGCGCGGCACGTCTTTGATGCTCAACGCTTTGTAATCGAGAATGTTGTCATTGAGCGGCAAGCCGGTGGCTTGGTCAATCAACAACTCTTCCGACAACGCCGCGCCGAGTCCCATCACCACGCCGCCTTCGATTTGTTGTTCGAGCGCGAAGGGATTCATCGCTTTGCCGACATCGTGCGCCGCGACATATTTGATGACCTTGATCGAGCCGGTCGTCGTATCCACTTCGACCTCTGCCGCGTGCGCGTAATGCGCCACGCGGAACCACGCGGTACTTTGTTGATGCGCGCCGCGACCCAGGATCGGTTGCCCGCTGAATTGTACGGCATCGCGCAAAAGCATTTTGCGACTTGGGTTGGTCTTGAAAAAGATTTCGCCGTTTTGCAGATCCAATTCATCCGCCGAAACCGTGATCGTTTGCGGCGGCGTCGCGCGGCGCGCGTCATCCACGAATTTGCGCGCGGCGAAATCCAATGCTTGGCGTCGCGCGTCTGCCGCGGCTTGGTACATTCCCCAGCCGCCGCTATTCGTTTGACGACTGCCGGCAGTAACGCCGGTGTCCGGTGAAAAGTCGGTGTCGGTTTCGTACGCGATCCGGACATTTTCCAATGGCACGCCGAGCGTTTCGGCGGCGATCATCGCCATTTGAGTTTTTTGACCTGGTCCGATGTCGGTCGCGCCGGAGATTGCGTTGACCGTTCCATCGGTGTTGATGATCAGCATCCCGGTCGAAGGCGCGCTCCCCGCGCCGTGATTGCAATTCGTCGAAGCAAAGCCGATACCGTGAAACACCCCCGGGCGCACTTCTTTCGCTTTCGGCGCGTGGAACTTTTGCGCCCAGCCGATCGTTTTTGCGGCTTCATTGATCACAGTGATCGCGCCAGGATTGCTGTACGGTAATTTCGCATCCACGTTGCCGTACATATTTACGTTCTTGAGGCGGAACGCGACTGGGTCCATTCCGATTTTGTACGCGGCAATGTCCATAATCGTTTCCAAAGCGAGCGTGCCGTTGGGATGACCCACGCACCGGTACGGTCCCGATTTGAAACGATTCGTGAACACATCCACGCCCTCGACCTGGAGGTTCGGGATGTTGTACATATATTGCATATTGTACCACGACCCCGAAGCGGCGGCGGCGCGTTGCGGTCCGACGTTCGCGATCACTTTGAATTGACCGGCGACAATCGTGCCATCGCGCTTGACGCCGAGTTTCATTTCGTTGAAATTTTCCGGGCGATGCGTGCGAATGATGAAATCTTCTGCGCGCGTGTACATCGCGCGGACGGGGCGACCGGTCAGGCGCGCCATAATCGCCGCGTGCACTTCGGTCAGATCAACGCCGGAGCGATAGCCGTAGCCGGATCCCATATAGCCGGTTTGAATGACGCGCACTTTGTGTTGCGGCAGTTTCAACGCTTGCGCTAAACCATTGCGCGAGCCGTGCGCGTGCTGACAAGTGTAGATCGCGGTGTACTTGTCATTGTCCCACCAACCAATCGTCGTCGTCATTTCCAACGGCATATGTTGTTCGGTCGCGCGCGCGGACGAATTCTCGACGACGACTTCCGCTTCGGTCATTCCCTTGGCGATGTCGCCGCGTTTGAACGGCGTCGGAATATCAATGATCGTGCCGTCGAATTTATTGTCCCACTGTTTTGCCGTGGCGGGTTTCATCGCGTCTAACGTATTCAACGCGGGCGTCAAGACCTGGTATTGCACTTCGATCAGATGCACCGCTTCATCCGCGATGTGATCCGATTCGGCGGCAATGCACACGATTGGCGCGCCGACTTCGTACACTTCTTCGTTGAACACATCGCGAAGCGGCGGACCACCGCCCAAGCGAACGTCCTGGTATTCTTTCGGTAGATTACCGCGATGCAGAACACCGACGACGCCGGCAAGTTTCTCCGCTTTGCTCGTGTCCACCTTTACCACTTTGGCGTGCGGATGCGGACTGCGGAGCGTTTTGAGGAACAGCGCGTTCTTCGGCGCGATGTGTTGCGCGTACTTGCCCAAGCCGGTAACGATGCCGATGCCTTGCACGCGCGGAATGCGTTTGCCGAGAACGGAAAAATCGGTCGCGGCGAGCGACGGATTGGCTGGCTCATTGCCGTTGCCACTCCCGCCAACGCCGGGTAACATTCGTTCATATTTTTTCATGAAAGGCGCGACCATGTCCGCCATTTCGGTGACCATCAGATGCCATTCCTGGCTCTGGGCAAGATCAAACCATTGATCTTTGGTCAACCCATCGGCGTATTTCGCGTCCTGGATCGCGCGCATCACGTCAACTTGCTTTGCCATATTGCATCTCCCTCTATGCCTTTTTCCGCATATCTTCCGCCGCGCGGAAAACGGAGTCATAGACTTTGGCGTACTCGCCGCATCGGCAGATGTTGCCCGCCAGCGCGTCTTGCACTTCGGCTTCGTTCGGCGATGGATTTTTTTGGAGCAAGGCGTAAGTGGACATGATCAAACCGCGCGTGCACAAGCCACACTGATAACCCCCTTGTTGATGAAACGCGCGCGCGATGGGATGCAACTCTTCCAAGCGCGTGCCTTTGTTCAAGCCGTCCACGGTGATAATTTTTTGCCCGCGTCCAAGGCGCGCGGCAAGGAGCGTGCACCCATTCACCGCGCGTCCGTCAACGACGACCGCGCACGCGCCGCATTGCGCGCGATCACATCCCAGGTTGGATGAAGACAAGCCGAGTTGATAGACCATCACTTCCCACAAACTCATTCGCACGTCCACGGTTAGGTCGTAACTCTTGCCGTCAATGTTGAGCGTAACTTGCCGCATGGTCGGCGGCACATTCGACGCGATTTGGGTAACGGGGGAAGCCGTGGAGGGCGCGCTCGGTTGTGCCACTGCCGGCTTTGTTTCCGGCGTCGGTTTGACAAACGAAAGCACGCCGGCAACGCCTGCCGCGCCAACCACCGCGCCTACACCTGCGCCAACCAGGAATTGGCGGCGGGTTACTTGACCCCCGCCAGATTCCGGTTGTTCGTTATCGTGTTCGGGATGTTCTTGTTCTGGAGTCATTTCGTCAGCCATAGGATTTCCTCCTGTTGTGAAATCACAACAGAGCAAAGGGAATTTGCTCTGCCTGCATTGGTCAAGACATCGTTTATCATTTTTTCCCTTTCCACCTGCCTCCTCTCTGGGAGAGTGTTATCGGTCATTTCGTTATCGGTCATTTCGAGCGAAGCGAGAAATGATAGATAAAAACTATTTCGACGGCGCGCCAATTTCACGCACGTCGTCAGCGATGTCTTGAACCGGTTTCTGCAGTTCGCGCGCCACGTTTCTAAATTCGGCGATAGATTTGCCGACCGCGCGCGCGAGCTCGGGCAGTAAACGTGGTCCGAAAATGATCAGCGCGACAAACAGAATGATAATGATATGGGTGGGTTGTAAACCAAACATTTGCGTAATTCCTTTGGTGCGA
>JACRPR010000013.1 GCA_016223105.1 Chloroflexota bacterium
CCGGTGATGGACCGCATTTATTTCAAAAGTATTTACACCAGTGACCCAGACGGGCACATCGTCGAACTCGCCACCGCGGGACCTGGGTTTGCGATTGATGAAGAGATCGCGGAACTCGGCACACATCTGCGCCTACCTCCCTGGCTCGAAAAAGATCGCGCGAAAATTACTGCGGACTTGAAAACGATTACGCGACGCGCGCCGGTATCGGTATGAACGCGCTCCATCAAGCGCAACCGATTGTTACATTCGGCGCGCCGCTCGACCGCGCGCGCGCGGCGATGCTGATGTTGCACGGACGCGGCGCATTGGCAGAAGATATTCTTTCGCTCGCGCGCGAACTCGCCCGCGACGATTTCGCCTATCTCGCGCCGCAAGCCGCCAACCAGACCTGGTATCCGTATCGCTTTCTCGAACCCATCGCGCGAAATGAACCCTGGTTTTCATCCGCGCTCAAAGTGATTGACGATGCGCTGGCGCGCGTGGTCGCGGCAAAAATTCCGCACACGCGCATCATCCTGCTGGGGTTCTCGCAAGGCGCGTGTCTTACACTTGAATACGTCGCGCGCCACGCGCGACGGTACGGCGGCGTTGCCGGTTTGACCGGCGGATTGATCGGATCTGACGAAACGCCGCGCGCGTATCCCGGGTCGCTCGATGGCACACCGATTTTCCTGGGATGCAGTGATGTTGATTTTCACATTC
Organism: Chloroflexota bacterium; assembly: GCA_016223105.1. GTDB lineage: Bacteria > Chloroflexota > Anaerolineae > UBA4142 > UBA4142 > JACRPR01. Next base: position 706 of record JACRPR010000013.1, read on the forward strand.
CGAAAGCGCGCGTACTGGAAACGGAACGCGTGCTCAACCAACTTGGCGGCGCTGTTACGACGCGCCTGTATCCGCAAATGGGACACAGCGTCAACGCGGACGAAATTGATTTTGTGCGCGCGATGATGGATCAACTCAAATGATTTCAATCACTCCGAACCAACTCTCCCCACGCGACGCGTATCGTTTGCTCAACAGCACGGTCGTGCCACGTCCAATCGCGTGGGTTTCGACCATTGGCGCGGATGGTTCGATTAACCTCGCGCCCTTTTCTTTTTTCAACGCGGTCAGCGGCAATCCGCCGACCGTGATGTTTTCGATTTCTCAGCGCGCGGGCAAACCCAAGGACACGCTTCGCAACGCGCAAGCAACCGGCGAGTTTGTCGTCAACCTGGTAGATGAATCGCTCGCCGCAAAAATGAATCAAACGTCCGGCGATTGGGCATACGGCACAAACGAATTTGAAATCGCGCAACTCGAAACCGCGCCTTCGCTAGACGTGCAACCACCGCGCGTCGCGCGCGCGCCGATTGCACTGGAAGCGCGCGTATCGCAAATTGTTCCAGTGCTGGGAACGCCGAACACACTCATCCTGGGACACGTTGTGCGGTGGCACATTCGCGACGATTTACTGCGCCCGAACGGATTGATTGACGCGACCCGTTTGCATCCGATCGCGCGACTCGGGGGAGACGAGTACGCGACGCTCGCCGCGATTTTCGAAATGACGCGCCCGACAGTCTAGCATTTTTTACGCGAAGCGTAATTCTAACAATTTTTTTATCATAAACGAATCCAAACGAAATATAATCCTGGGTAAAGACACCCAGGATATTGCGCGTGAACGCGCGCAAACCATTGACGCGTTCCGTGCGTAATTTCTGGCAAGGACAGCGCGCCCTGTCCAATTTTTTCGAGGAGGAGACCGATGAGTCAGACGCCCCCCATTCCGCCGAGTGCAACGACCGGCGGTGACGACAGTTTGCGTAACTATCTCGTTACCGAATTTGTCGAAGATTACCAGGACGGACAATTGTCGCGCCGCGACGCGTTAAAGAAACTCGCCGCGATTTTTGGCAGTATGTCCGTCGCGACCACTTTTCTCGCCGCGTGCGCCGCGCCCACACCAACGCCGGCGCCACCGACCGCCGTGCCGACTGCCCTACCAGCAACTGCAACGCGCGTGCCGCCAACAAACACTGCGGTGCCGCCAACCGCGACGAGCGTTCCGCCAACCGCGACTGCTGTCCCGCCAACTGCGACGGCAACGCGTCCAGCCGGAACGATTACCGCAACACCCGCCCCCACCGGCAACCCGGTAACGATCAATCCGAACGATCCGGACATTGAAGCCAAAATGGTCGAGTACGACAGCAAGACGTTCAAGATTGCCGCGTATCTCGCGAAACCAAAAGGCAATGGACCGTTCCCCATCGTCCTGGTGTGTCACGAAAATCGCGGTTTGCTCGAACACATCAAAGATGTCGCGCGCCGCTTCGCCAAAGTCGGTTACGCCGCGCTCGCAGTAGATTTGCTTTCGCGCGATGGCGGCACCGAAAAAGTTGGCGCGAACATTCCCGGCGTCTTGGGTAACGCACCGCCCGCGCAATTCGTGGAAGATTTCCAAGCCGGGTTGAAATATATGCAAGCGCAAACGTTTGTCGCGAAAGACAAGGTTGGAATGGTCGGCTATTGTTTCGGCGGCGGCATCACTTGGCGTTGCGCGACGCAAATGCCGGAGTTGAAAGCCGCGGTGCCGTATTACGGACCGAATCCGCCGCTCGAAGATATTCCGAACGTACAAGCCGCGATTCTCGCGATGTACGGCGGCAACGATGCGCGCATCAATGCCGGGATTCCGGCGGTCGAAGATGCACTGAAAAAAGCGAACAAGACGTTCGACAAAATCATTTACGAGGGCGCGAATCACGCGTTCAACAACGACACGAATCCTGGGTCGTTCAACGCGAACGCCGCCAAAGACGCGTGGGCAAAAATGCTCGCGTGGTTTGACAAGTACGTGAAAGCGTAGGGATTGATGTTGGAAGTTAGACGTTGGAAGTTGGATGTTGAAAACACAATCCAACATCCCGCATCCAACCTCCAACCTCCACCTCCAGATTTCGACTCACCTCAAAAATCACCCGGTAGAGTGGTTACAACAGCATCGTTTGCGTTATATAATTCCGCACAGAAAGAGGTGCGGGCTAATCCGCCCGCATCTCTTTAATTTTGTCGGCGGACAAGCAAGCGAATGAATCCCTCGAAATTTACTCGGCGCGAATTTCTCGCGCTGGTCGGCGGCGTAACGGCACTGAGCGTCACCGGTCTCGTCCTACACCCTCAGTCTATTTCGGCAGAGGTCCGACCACCCGGCGCGCTCGCGCCCAATGAACTTTTTCGCGCGGCGTGTTTGCGATGCGGCAAATGTGTTTCCGCGTGTCCCCATCAAACGATTCGCCAAAACAACGAACGACTTCCGTACATTGACGGCATCAATGGATGGTGTTTTTTTTGTATGGATTGCGGGATCGCGTGTCCAACCGGCGCATTGCGCCCGGTTGATCCACATTCGACGAAACTTGGCACGGCGATCATTGATCGCGCGCGCTGTCTCGCATGGACACATCTCGAATGTCACGCGTGCTATGATCAATGCGTTAAACTGAAACAAGCGATCACACTCGACGCGCAGAAACGTCCCCTTGTCGATTTAAAGCGTTGCAATGGATGCGGCGCGTGCGTAACCGTTTGTCCGCAATCGAATCTGGAGGGCAGGAGCAAGGAATTTGGAAAAGCCGTTGCACTCGTCGCCGATTGAATTTGATTCGACCGAATCGTTCGCGCGGACTGAAGCAGATCAAAAAATTGAGACACAGCCGCGTTGGAAATTATGGCGCGCGGGAATGACGCTCTTGGCGTTGATCGTCATCACGCTCAGCGCGCATTGGAATCTTGGCTTGGGCACTTTTTCGGCGTTCGGTTGGGGACCCTTGCGGATCGCGTGTCCGCTCGGCGTCGCGCAAGTCATCGCGGCAACGCAAACGTTCATTCCCTATCTCGCGATTGCCGCGCTCGCAACCGTCGTCTTGACGATGATTTTCGGCCGCGTATTTTGTGGCTGGTTTTGCCCGGGACGTTGGATTTTCAATCGCGGACCGCGCGCGTCGAAACAACCCTGGGGCGCGCGCGGTTGGATTCAAACCGGCATTCTCGCGGGCGTGATTGGCGTGGCGTACATTTTTCACAACCCGCTCTTTTGCATCATCTGCCCGGTCGGTTCGATCTGTCGCGGCGCGCTCGCGGTTGGCACCGGCGAAAGCATCTTGCCGAGCATCGGTTGGCTCAGCGCACTTGTTGGCACGGAATGGTTGAGCGGTCGATCTTGGTGCCGCGATCTGTGTCCGGTCGGCGCGCTGTACAGTCGGATCAGCGCGTTGAATCCGTTCATCAAGCCGAAAGCAAATCCGGCAAAATGTCATCCCTGTAATGCGTGCGTGAACAATTGTCCTGAAACACTCGCACTCGCGAAATCACCCGATTTGTCCACTTGCACCAAATGTTTCGCGTGTGTGAGCGCGTGCCCGCGCGATGCGGTCGAGATCCGCGCGGACAAGGTAATAGACTTTATCGGAAATAAATGAATTGATGTGGCGCGGGCTCGCAAAGCGTAGCCCGCATTCGGCGGCTTGGAAAAGCCGCGCCACGTTATTTCCGATAATGTCTAATGTAAAAACTTGTCGAAGCAGTTGATCGCGCTTCCAACATCCAATTCCCAATGCTAGACACGGGCGCGCCATTCCGATATAATTCGGCTATGGTCTCGCCCAAATTATTTTTTCTCGGCGCGCCGAAATTCGAACTCGGCAAAAAAACGATCGAGCTCGCGTCCGCGAAATCCATCGCCTTGCTCGCGATTCTCGCGATCCAGCGCGAACCGCAAACGCGCGAACGCGTCCTGGGTTTGCTGTGGGCAGAATCGTCCGACGATGCCGCGCGCAAAAATCTTCGCAACGCATTGTGGGCGATCCGCAAAGCGCTCGGCGAAGCCGCCGTAATGTCGGTTGACGACACACTTGCGTTGGGCGAAAACGTGTGGGCAGATGTGCGCGAGTTTGAAACGATTTCAGATTTCAAATTTCAGATTTCAGATTCGCCGGGCAAATCTGAAATCGAAAATCTGAAATCGAAAATTGATTTTTATCGCGGCGCTTTTCTCGATGGGCTCACACTCACCGACGCGCCCGAATATGAAATTTGGTTGACGACCGAGCGCGAACGGCTCGCACAAATTTATTCGCACGCGCTCGCGCAACTCGTGGACGCGCATCGCGCGCAGGCGAATTGGCGCGCGGTGATCGAAACTGCGCGCCGCGCGCTCGCACACGATAATTTGCAAGAGCCGATCTATCGCGCGTTGATGCACGCGCACGCGCAAGTCGGCGAACGCGCGGAAGCATTGCGCGAGTACACGAATTTACGCGCGACACTCGAACGCGAACTCGGCGTCGCGCCCTTGCCGGAATCAGAGCAATTGCGCGCCGCGATTCTGCGCGGTGAAATCACGCCCCCTGCCCCAGCCCGCGCAACCAAACGCCCACACGCGGAAACGAAAACACGCTTGCCGTACATCGGTCGCCGCGCCGAACTGTCCACGCTCGACGATGAATTGCGCGCGGCGTCGCTCAACACCGCGCGCGTCGCGCTCATCAGCGGCGAAGTCGGCATCGGTAAATCGCGCTTGTGGCAAGAGTGGTCGCAGCGCATCCTGAGTGGAACGGAGCGAAGCGGAGTGAAATCGAAGGATGCGCTCATCCTGTCCGCGCGTTGCCTCGACGCGACGCGCACGCTTCCGTTCGCGCCGATCGCGCAGATGTTCAATCACCCCAACAGCGCGCGCGAAATTTTTGTGAAACCATCGCCGGTCGCGTCGGTCTGGCTGAGCGAGATCGCGCGGCTGTTGCCCAACTTGCGCGCGACCTTTCCCGATTTGTCCGCGCCCGCATCGCTTTCCCCCGACGAAGAACGCCAACGCATTTTTGAAGCGCTCGCGCAATGTTTGCTCGCTCTGCGCGCGCGTCCGCTTGTGCTGTTCGTTGACGATTTGCATTGGGCGGATCGCTCCACCCTCGACTGGCTCGGTTTCCTCACGCATCGTTTGCGCGATCACGCGATCTTAATCGTCGGCGCGTACCGTCCCGAAGATGCGCCCGCGCCGTTGACGCACCGCGTTGCGAATTGGGGGCGCGAAGGGATCGTGCGCCGCATCGCGCTGTCGCGCTTGACGCCGGCGGAATCGCAAGAACTCGTCGTCGCGCTCGGCGTCGATCCTGGGATCGCGGAACGCGCGCAGAAACAGAGCGCGGGCAATCCGTACTTTTTGATCGAACTCGCGCGCGCCGCGCCGGGCGCGGTGCCGCCCGCGCTCACCGAATTGATTCGCGCGCGCATCGCGCAATTAGATGAAACCGCGCGCCAGGTCGCGCAAGCCGCGGCGGTGTTGGAATCCGATTTCGATTTTCACGCGCTCAAACGCGCGAGCGGTCGCGGCGAAGAAGAAACGCTCGACGCGCTCGACGCGCTGGGGCGCGCGAACATTTTAATCGAACGCGAGTCGCGTTACGATTTCGCGCATCCGCTCGTCGGCGCGATTGTGCGCGATGGGCTGAGCGGCGCGCGCCGCGCGTTTTTGCATCGCCGCGTCGCGGACGCGCTCGAAGCGATTCACGCGCGCGATTTGTCGCCGCTTGCCGCGCGACTCTCCGCACATTACGAAAACGCGGGCGACACATCACGCGCCGCGCAGTACGCCGAACTCGCGGCAGAACACGCGCGCGCGGTCGCCGCGCCGGTCGAGGCGATTCAATTCTATCAACGCGCGCTCGCGCTCGAATCCACGCCCGCGCGGCAAATGCGCCTCGGTGAAATTTTAAGCGGGCAAGGCGAATTGGAATCCGCGCGCCAGGTCATTCACGCGGCAATCGCCGGGTTTGAAGAACGCGCGGACGAACGCGGCGCGGCGCGCGCATGTCTCGCGCTCGCGCAAACGTTTTTGGGTCAAGCGCGCCAGGACGATGTAACGTCCTGGGTCGAACGCGCGTTGCGTTTTGTGAATATGGAGAACGAACCGCGTCTGCACGCGCAAGCGCATTTTTTGCTCGGCGCGAGTCGGCGGCAATCCACGCAATCACTCGATGAAGCGGAAAAACATTTGAGCGAAGCCGTGCGCTTGATTGACGAAAACCATTTCGACGATATGGCGAGCGCGTATCATTTGGAGTTGGGCAACTTGCTCGCCGAGCGCGGCGATTTGCCCGGCGCAATCGCCGCGTTCCGCGACACGATTGCGCTCGCGGAAAAATTTGGCGACACTCTGCGCCAAACATTGGGCTTGAACAACGTCGCTTATCATTCCTTGCTCGCGAACGATGTGCCGTCCGCGCGTCAGTTTGTCGAAAGCGGATTGCAAGTCGCGGCGGCGTGCGGCTTGCGGATGCCGTTGCAATTTTTGTACAGCACACGCGGCGAAATCGCGCTGGCGGAAAATCAGTGGGACGAAGCCGCGCAATGGTTTGAGCGCGGACTCGCGGAAGCGGAGCGCAGTAGCAACACAACGCACAGTGCGAACCTGCGCGCAAACCTGGGCTTGGTCGCGCGCGGCAAAGGCGACTTGGACAGCGCACGCGTGTTGCTCGAAGCGGCGCGTCAAGCCGCCGCAAAATTTCCCGCGCCGCATCTGCAAACGCAAATTGATTTGTGGCTCGCGGAAGTGTACCGCGCGCGCGGCGAACGCGCGACATTCGACGAAGCGCTCACGCGCGCGGAGACGCGCCTCGCGCACACGCATCGCGCGCAGTTGATGGCGTGGGCGCGGCGATTGCGTCAAGCGTGATGTGATTAATCCACTTTAATCCAATTCGATTTTTAGGATAGCCCCTGGTGAGTTTTCTAAACTGGTCGGTCGCGCCGGAAGGTTCGACGCCGACGCAACGCGAAAATTTTCGCAAAGTTATTATTGACGGCATCGGGATCGGGATCGCGAGCGCGGCGGCGCCGTTCTTGCCGGTCTTTCTCGCGCGGCTCGGCGCGACGAATTTTCAAGTCGGCTTGCTGACCGCGATGCCGGCGGGCGCGGGATTCCTCTTTGCAATTTTGATCGGCGCGTTTTTGCAAACGCGCAAACAAGTGGTGCCCTGGTTTTCCGGCGCGCGCTTGCTGGTGATTTCCGCGTACGCGCTCACCGGCGTGTTGCCTTTCGTTTTGCCGAACGATCAAATTGTGATCGCGACGCTGATCATTTGGGCGCTCGTTACCGTGCCGCAAGTGATCGTCAACGTTTGCTTTTCGGTCGTGATGAATGGCGTCGCCGGACCGAAAGGTCGCTACGAGTTGATGAGTCGCCGCTGGTCCATTCTCGGCTTGACGACCGCGATTGCAGTCGCGCTCGCCGGGCAAATTTTGGATCGCGTCGCGCCGCCGTTCAATTACCAGGTCGTCTTTCTGCTGTTCTCGGTCGGCGGCTTGATCAGTTATTATTATTCAAGCCGCATCGAACTGCCCGATCAAGAACCGCCGCCGCGTGTGCCGGGCGCGTCGTTGCGCGCGCGCGCGTCCAGTTTTGTCGGTTTGATTCGCGGCGAGCGCGCGTTCGTTTCGTTTATGACCAAGCGTTTTGTTTTTTTTACCGGTTCCGCGCTCGCGGTGCCGATCTTTCCACTCTACTATGTGCGCGCGGTGCAAGCCAACGATGCGTGGATCGGCATCATCAATACCGCGCAAGCCGGGATTTTGTTGTTCGGTTATTTTATCTGGTTGCGCTTTTCCAAAACGCGCGGCTCGCGGTTCGTTTTATTGTGGACAACGTTCGGACTCGCGTTGTATCCCGCGCTCGTCGCGTTCACGCATGATGTTCAGCTCATTACCGTGTTTGCCGCGCTCGCCGGGATTTTTCAAGCCGGACTCGACCTGGTTTTCTTCGACGAGTTGTTGAAAACTTTTCCCGCCAAGTACAGCGCGACGTTCGTTTCGTTCGCGCAAAGTTTGCAACATCTCTCGACCATGCTTTCGCCGCTCGTGGGCACACTGCTCGCGGATCACATCGGACTGGGCGGCGCGTTGCTCGTGAGCGCGAGCATTCGCTTAATCGCCTTTCTGTTGTTTCTGCGCGGCAAATGAAACCCATCACGGCGGATGCGGTCGGCATCAATCCGATCGGCGTCGTCGTTTGGAAAAAAATGGATGGCACGCGCACACTGGATGCACTGGTCGCTCAAGTGCGCGTGACCTTCGCCGAAGTGCCCGACACGGTGAACGACGAGGTGAGCGCGTTCGTGGACAATCTCGCGCAAAAAGGATTCGCCGGTTATGAAGCGAGTCGCGCGCGATGAGTGCAACCGTGATGCGCGTCCCGCGTAAACTCGATTTGGAATTGACCGCGCAATGTAATCTGCGTTGCCGCTACTGTTATTTTTTCAACAACCCCGCGGTCGCGTATCGCGATGTGAGTACGGACGCGTGGTTAAAATTTTTCGATGAACTGGGTTCGCTCGGCGTGATGGATGTGACGCTCGCGGGCGGCGAGCCGTTCCATCGCGCGGATTTGCGCGAATTGCTCGACGGCATCATTCGCAATCGCATGCGCTTTGCTTTGCTCTCGAACGGCGGATTGATTGACGATTCGATTGCCGCGTTTCTCGCGCAGAGCAAGCGCTGTGATTACGTGCAAATTTCGCTCGACGGTTCGCGCGCGGAAACGCACGACGCGGCGCGCGGCATTCGCACATTGCAACGCAATCATGTGCGTGTCGCTGTGCGGTTGACGATTCATCGCCACAACGTGGACGACCTCGCCCAGTTCATCGGCGTGCCGGTCGAAAGCTTGCGCCGGGACCAGACGCATTTGAATCGCGCGCAGTACCACGTCCACGCATTGCAACGATGCGACCGCGCGTGGTTGCGCGATAAATTTGCGGCGCGTTTGCTGATGCTGGGTTCGCGCGTCATTGGACGGTACGATGCGCGGCGCGGCGCGTGGCACATTCGGCGCACGTTCCGTTTGTTCGTGGATGAAACCGAATTATGAGTGCTGATGGGTTATTCGTTCATCGTGAATGATCGGCGACCTGCATGCGCCGAATAACGAATAACGATCAACTCACCCCGAGGGTCCAAATGAACTCTATCGCCATCGTAACCGACAGCGCGGCGAGTATTCCCGAACGAATCATCGAAGATTTGAACATTCATTGGGTGCCGTACTATATTCATCGCGGCTCCGAGGTGTTACGCGACCTGGTCACCGCTCCGCGCGACGCGTTTTACAAATGGTTGCCGACCGCGGTCGAATTGCCCAAGACCGCATCACCGGGTCCGGGCGATTATTTCGAAATGTATCAAGCGCTCGCGGCGCAAGGCATTCGCGAAATCGCCAGCATTCACATGACATCGAAAGGAAGCGGCGCGTATCAAGCCGCGTGCGTCGCGAAAAGTATGTTACAAGACACGGCGTCGAAATTGCGCGTCGAGGTGATTGACACGCTGAATGTTTCGATGTGTCAGGGTTGGATGGTGATCGAAGCCGCGCGCGCGGCGCGCGCCGGCAAATCGCTCGATGAGATTGTCGCGCGTGTCAAAGAAATGATGCCGGTGACACGAATGATTCAGACCGCGGACACGCTCAAATATCTGTATCTGGGTGGGCGCATCGGACGCGCGAAACATCTCGTCGGCTCACTGCTCAACATCAAACCGTTGATCGGAATGAAAGACGGCATCATCGTACCGCTCGGTCAAGCGCGCAGTCGCGCGCAAGCGTACGAACGCATCGCGGAATTGATTGTGGAAACGGTCGGGGCAAACGCGCGGATCAAAATCGCGTATATGCACGCGGCGGCAGAACAAGAAGCGGAAAAGATCAAAGCGTTGGTCGAACCAAAAGTAACGTGCGTCGAATCACTGATCGCGGAACTCTCGCCCGCGCTCGGCGTGCACACCGGGCCCGGCACGGCGGGGGTGTGTTACTTTGAAGACCCGCAGGGTTCGCTTCGCGAAAACCCTGCGGGTCTTTTATTTCAAAACAATCCGCGCATCGTCAACAGCAATCCAAAAATCGCGAGCGGAATTCCCAGGATCGCGCCGACAATCGTGAACGAGATCAAGACACCCAGGATCATCAACACAACGCCGAGAATGATCGCGATCATGCGTCCGGTTAATTCGAACACCAGCGTAACGAGTCGCCAGATTGCTTTGAATGGCAAAAGCAAAATTTCCATCGTCGCTCCATTTTCAAATGTGATTTCCCTCATTTCCTTCATTTCCCTTTATTCCAAAATGGAAATAAGGGAAATGAAGGAAATCATGTGTTCGGCGTTTTCAACTCATCTTTGTACGGCGCGATCCACCACAGGATCACATAGACGACCAATCCGAATCCACCCCACAGCGTCGCCAACACGAACGCGAGTCGCACGAGCGTCGGATCAATGTCGAACAATTCCGCGATGCCGCCGCACACGCCGCCCAACATTTTTTCAGTTTTGCTCCGATACAATTTGCGCGCCATTGTTACCTCCTTGTGAATTTGTCATTGCGCGCGATATTTGCGAAGCAATCCCCGACCGCGCGCGGAGATTGCTTCGTCGCGAAAACCGCTCCTCGCAATGACAACTTTCCTTGTCTATCTACGCTCATTCCAACAATTGGTTACAATCGCGCCACACGCGTTGCGCCGTTTCAATTTCCACAATTTGAAATGCGATGCGGTCGCCCGGCGCGCGTTGCGCGACGAGCGAAACATCCGCGCCGATCACGGTTGCGATGATCGGATAACCGCCGGTCGTTTGATGATCCGCCATCAACACAATC
>JACRPR010000014.1 GCA_016223105.1 Chloroflexota bacterium
CAAAACCCGAAGGGTCTTCAAGACCCTTCGGGTTTGCAAAATGGAGCAACGCGAATTATGAATCCAATTATTTTTTTTCACAGCCGACTCGCGATCACGGTGATCCTGTTTGCGTTCGCGCTCGGCGCGTGGGGCACGGTGAATTATCTGCGCGGGCAAGGCGTCGGTTCGAGTTACTGGGGCGCGCTGATCATCGGCGAGATTGTCGCGATCATTCAAGCGTTAGTCGGCGTGCTATTGATTTTTACGGTCAAAGTCCCAAGCGATCTGATTCATTTGTTGTACGGCACGCTCGTCGCGCTGGCGTGGCCCTCGGTGTACATTTACACGCACGCGCGTAACGGACGCGCGGAGATGGGCATTTACACGCTCGTCTCGTTTTTTATTTTTGGTTTGGGCTTGCGCGCAATGACGACCGGTGGGTAGTTGGTAATTCGTAATTCGCAATTCCCAATTTACCAATTACCCAACCAGCCGCGCATCCACATCGCGACCAGGAGCGCAAAAATTCCGCCGGCAACACCGCCGACGATCAACCACCATTTTTGTTGTTCCGCGATTTGATCGCGTTTGGGCGCGGGTTTTCCGCGTTTGCCGTGAAGAGACATCGGACTCCTTTCCAAATCGGTTGCAAAAGATTTTAGCGCGCACGCGGGCAAATGTCAAACCAATCAGGGCGATTGAAACACCTGCACTAGCGTAACCGCAGGTGCTAGTGTCGCGGCAACACATAGCAAAGGCGACCGTTGACGCCTCAATTTCTGCCGACGCAGGTCGGCATTGCCATACGTTGCCGCGAATTTATTCGCGAATTTATGCGCCCGCGCGCAAACCCGGTTGACAAATGGCGCGCGTTCGTGGTATCTTACGCGCGCAAGCTAAACCCCTGCGCGAGATTCTCAAGGAGGAGAAAAAATGGACAAACCCTGGATCAAGAATTACCAAAAAGGTGTCCGCGCGCATCTGGACTATCCCCCCGTCCCGATGCAACAATTGTTTGAAGACACCGTTGCCAAGTACCCCAACAACCCCGCGACGATTTACGGCAACGGTTCGATGGATGCGGTGCTGACCTACGCCGCGCTGAACAATCTCGTCAATCGCTTCGCCAATGCGCTCACCGGGTTGGGCGTGAAGAAAGGCGATCGCGTCGCGATTTATTTGCCGAACTGTCCGCAGTACGTCATCGCGTACTATGCCACGCTCAAACTGGGCGCGATTGTCGCGCCGGTCAATCCGCTTTACACGCCGCGCGAATTGGAACACCAGGTCAAAGATGCCGGCGCGGAAACGATCATCGTCCTCTCGCGTTTTTACAACAACGTGCGCCAGGTGCGCGCCAACACCAAACTCAAAAACGTCATCGTAACCAACATCAAAGAGTATTTCAAACCGGTGTTGAAATTTCTGTTCACGCTCGCGAAAGAAAAAAAGGACGGGCATCGCGTTACGTTGGACGCGGGCGACAAATGGTTTCAAGATGTGCTGGCGTCCGGCGCGGCGACGCGCCCGAATGTTGCCGTTGCGCCGGATGACACTGCGGTTTTGATGTACACCGGCGGCACGACCGGCATTTCCAAAGCCGCGGAACTGACGCACAAGAACATTGTCGCGAATGCTCTACAAACGCGCGAGTGGTCGCCCGCATCGGTGCTGGGCAAAGAGGTGTATCTCACTGCTCTGCCGTTGTATCATTCGTACGCGATGACCGTGAGTATGAATCAATGCGTCTATCTCGGCGGCGCGATGATTTTGATTCCGAATCCGCGCGAACTGGAATCGGTGATGAAAGCGATCAACAAGCACAAGCCGACCGCGTTCCCCGGCGTGCCGACGTTGTACGTCGCGCTCGCGAATCATCCCAAGGTCGGCGAGTACGATTTCAAATCTATTCGCGTGTGCTTGAGCGGCGCGGCAGGTTTGCCGGTCGAAGTGCAAAAGAAATTCCAGGACATTAGCGGCGCGACGCTCGTCGAAGGGTACGGCTTGAGCGAAGCATCGCCGGTAACGCACGCGAATCCGCTGACGCGCGAACTCAATCGTATCGGCACGATTGGCTTGCCGTTCCCCGACACGGATTGCAAACTCGTGGATGTCGAATCAGGACTAAAAGAAGTCGCGCTCGGTGAACCGGGCGAATTGTGCATCAAGGGTCCGCAAGTGATGAAGGGCTATTGGAATCGCCCGGATGAAACCGCGAAAACTCTGCGCGATGGTTGGCTCTACACCGGCGATATCGGCGTGATGGACACGGACGGATTTTTCCGCATCGTGGATCGCAAAAAAGATATGATCATTGTTGGCGGGTTCAACGTCTATCCGCGCGATGTCGAAGAAGTTTTGTATCAACATCCCAAAGTCTTGGAGTCGGTTGTCGTCGGCGTGCCGGATGCCAAGAGCGGCGAAGTCGTCAAGGCATACGTCGTGTTGAAACCGGGTGTTACCGCGACGGTCGAAGAATTGAATGAGTATTGCAAAGAGAATCTCACCGGGTACAAACGACCCAAGTCGATCGAGTTTCGCGACTCGTTACCCAAGACGGCGATTGGAAAAATTTTGCGCCGTCAACTGCTCGATGAGGAAAAGCAACAAGCGAAGGCGTGATGCGTGAAACGTGATGCGTGATGCGTGTTGCGCGAAACGTAAAGTGAATTAACGAAGGGCGCGAAGATTGCAGGATTATTTCTTCGTGCCCTTTGTGTCTTTTGTGGATCAACCAATGGATGAATTTATTGATGAGCCGATCCAGGTCGAGAGCGAGCCGCGCATGTCGAATCCAAAAACGTTTACGTGGCGCGGCGCGTCATACCAGGTCGCGGAGGTGATGCAAGCGTGGCAGGATTGGAGTGTGCCCGCGTTTGCGAAACACGCGCGCGGCTGGTTGCATCGGCGGCATCGCAACTGTTTCGTCATCCGAACGACCGACGATCAAATTTTCGAATTGTATTTGGATCGCGGCTTTGGCAAGCGCGATTGGGTTCTGCTCAAACGGCGCGCGCAATAAAAAACTTGCGGAGGTTGCAAAACCTTCGCAAGTTTTTTTATTGGCTCTCCGCGCGTCACCCGGAGCCCTTCGTGCCTCAGGGTAAACTCCGCAAGGGTCGCGCGCAACCGCGCGCGATGCTTCGCTTCGCTCAGCATGACATGCTGAACGGTTAGTTTGATTTTATCACTTCAACCGCGTCGCCGACGCGCAGTTCGCCGCCTTCAATGACGCGCGCGAGCATCCCGCGGTGCCCTTCCATTTTTTCGCGCAAGCCCGGCTGAATGTCTTCGATAAATTCGCATGGCGCACAATGCTTGGTGATTTCGAATGTCGCGCCGCCCGCGCGCACGCGCGTGCCCGGCACGATATCGTGCAGAGCGACGCCGCGCGTCGTGATATTTTCGCGCACGCGTCCGGCGGATAGACCGAACTCGGTGAGCGTTTCTTCGTCAATGAACAGCACCTGGCGCGCACTGCCTTGCTTGGCGTGCGCGTCGCCCTCCAAACCGAAATCCGCGAACGCGCGCACATTCATTTTGCGTTGCATCGGTTCGCCGCGCGCCGCGCAGATTTGTAGATTCGTGATCGTGCCGGTCATCTTCATTTACCTCCCCGTAATTTTTATCCGCGAATCACGCGAATCTCCGCGAATTTATTCTTATCCGCGTTCATCCGCGTTTGTCCGCGTCCCATTCATTATTTCCCAGTTTTTCGCGCGCGCGTGCGCGGCAAGTTCCGCGTCGGGATAAACCGCGATGGGATGCCCGACCATTTCGAACAAGGACAAATCGCTGAACGAATCCGCGTACGCATAACACGCCGCGAAATCAATCGCGATGCCGCGCGCGTCCAAAAACTCGCGCGTCATTGCGCCCTTCGCCGCGCCCATACACACGCGCGAGGTGATCGCGCCGGTGTAGCGATCATTTTTAATTTCGATTTCGGTGCCGATCACATCGGTAATGCCGAGCGGTTCGCCAATCGCGCGCAGAGTTGGCTTGAGCATCGCGGACACGAGAAAGACCGCGTGCCCTTGCGCGGTATGTTCGCGCAAGCGCGCGATTACATCCGCGCGCGCGCTGGGGCGCACATACTCATTCGCGACCCAGCGAAACGCGGCATCGCCTTGCGCCGCGCTCCAACCTTGAATCAACCACCCCAGTTTTGAAACCCAGGGTTTGCGAAAAGTTTCTTCGCGGATGAGCCGAAGTTTTCGCATCACGTACAACGGCATCAATCCATAAAAATACGCGCGCGTCCGCGCGCGGCGTCCATTCTGCGCGACGTACTGCATCAACCCGCGCCACATATTCGCGGTGTAGAGCGTTCCGTCCACATCAAAAAAAGCGGCTGTTTTCATCGCGGCGATTATACCACAACTTGCGGGCGAGCCGCCCGCGCTACATTAAATCCATTTGAGCACACTCGCCGCCATCGCCATTCCGCCGCCGGTCGCGCAGAAGACCACAGCGTCGCCGGGTTTGGGTCCGATGCCGCGTTCGATGGCATCGTCGAGCGCGACCGGGATGCACGCCGATCCCAGGTAGCCCCATTTGTCCATAATCCAATGCGTTTTGCTCAGCGGCTGTCCCAGGTTTTGCATCACAAATTCAATCGTCCGCAAATTCAATTGCGTGAACAAGAAAAAATTTATTTCGTCGAGCGTCAACCCGGCTTTTTGCACGACCGCGCGCACGAGGGGGGGCCAATGATCGGAATTGAATGTCTTGGGAAATTTTTTAACGAACTGGACGCGCGGCGCGCCAAACGTCGCGAGATTTTCCGGCGTCGCGGGGCGATACGTTCCGCCGGTGTAAATGCCAAGCGCGTCGTGAAATTCGCCGCGCGCGAGCAGTTTGCCGGCGAGATAGCCGGGCGCGTCGCCCGCGCGCACAATCACCGCGCCCGCGCCGTCGGCGAAAAGCGTGCCGGTATATTTATCGTGCCAATCCAAAAATTTGGTCATCCCATATCCGCCCGCGACCAGGATATGGCGATAATCGGAATCGGTCGCGATGTAGCGCGCCGCGATGTCGAGTCCGGTCACCCACGCGGCGCACGCGCAATTCACATCGTACGTGCCCGCGTTGATCGCGCCGAGTTTCGCTTGCGCGACCGACGCAGTCGCCGGTGAAAAATAATCCGGCGTGTCGGTCGCGACGATGATCAGATCGAGATCGCGCGCGGTGATGCCGGCGCGATCGATCGCTTGCCGCGCCGCGGCGACGATCAGATCGGAGGTCGTTTCGTTCTCTGCCATCACATGGCGTTCGCGAATGCCGACATTCTCGACAAGCCAATCGCCAACGTTTTCGCCGAGCATCGCGTCGAGATCGGCGTTCGTGATCGTTTTTGCCGGGATGTATCGCCCGGTCGAAATGATTTGAGCGTATTTTGTCATCTTCGACTCTATGAGATAAACGTAGTCATTTTTTCTTTGATTATCCACCTGCCACTGATCTTGATAAGGAACACCATCTTGCCGGAACCCGCCTCGACGCGACACCCTCTCCCGGAAAATGTGTACACGAATGCGTCACGGACGTGAAAAATCGCTTGTTCTCGTTTGGAATCGAGTCCAACTCTGGAAAAGAACACGATTTGCGCTAGGGGATACTTGGCATCAAATTGTTTACAAACATTCTCGTCCCGATAAGCCGCTTTTAGATCGCTGGAATTTACGATTGTCGCATTTGATAGAACTGACCGATTGTCAATTCGATGCGAGATCTTATTCCGTGTTTCAAAATCATCTATAAATTCTGTTGTGATGCTTGGAATTCTTTCTTTGATCCATTCCCTCAAATTTGGTCCCATTCCAAACGACCAGGCGTGGGTGTCTTCCTGGATTACCAAAGTACCTTTATATCCGCCATATTGCTCCGCGAGCCATACAGAATACACCCAATATTCCTCGTTGTCCCACGCGTAGGATCGAGTCGGTTGTGGTGTTGGAGAAGGTTGGGGAATGGTACACCCAAGCAAAGAAAGCAGAACAATTAACGCGGTCGGTAAGAATAAAGTGATATACGCGTGTGTCCTGTGCGGTTCAAAAGTGGACATGGTATTTATCTCCACAATTCTATAAACGCAAAGATTCCCTGCGCGATTGAAACGATGAGTGTCAGCACAAGAATCGCCATCGAAACCGGCAAAGTG
Source organism: Chloroflexota bacterium (assembly GCA_016223105.1). GTDB lineage: Bacteria > Chloroflexota > Anaerolineae > UBA4142 > UBA4142 > JACRPR01. Next base: position 6,146 of record JACRPR010000014.1, read on the forward strand.
AATTGTGGATGTCCGGTTGCGATAAAATACGCGTGGATGCAAAACGCGAACACGCCGCTCGCCGCGAGCAAAATCGAAAACGCGAACGCGCGCGGCGCGCCGAGAATCACTTGTTTGAATCCGTACAACGCGACGAGCAACAACAAAAAATTCAAGACGAGAAAAACTTGAATCTCGCCAGGAATTCCAAACAATTCCCACTCTTTCCAAAATGCCGAATCAATTTCGTGCGTAAAGAGTAGCGCAAAGTTGAGCAGATAAAGGTTGATGCGACGCGTGGGTTTGTTCATTGTGCGATCACCGCAGTCGCTTCGATCTCGACCAACAATTCCGGGCTGATCAGCGATTTCACTTGTACCATCGTCGTTGCCGGTTTGATGTCGCGAAAAAATTCGCCGTGCGCTCTGCCGATTTCTTCCCAGCGCGCGATGTCGGTGACGAACATACGCGTGCGAATCACATCGCGCAGTGTCGCGCCCGCGGCGACGAGCGCGCGTTCGATTTTTGCCAGAATGAATTTGGTTTGCGTGTACGGATCGCCACTGCCGACGACCTGATTGTTTTCATCAATTGCCGTCGTCCCGGCGACCTCGATCACATTGCCGATTCGCACCGCGCGCGAATAGCCCACAATGTCTTCCCATTTCGCGCCGGATGAAATGTTCAAGCGTTTGTTCATTGAGTTTCATTTGGGAGTCGAGCGTTTACGCGGTTGTTCAAAATCAAGAACCCGCTAAAGCGTCGAATCCAAACTATTTTTGTTCACGGTTCACGATTCACCATCATTGTTCGCGCGTCGAAAAAGTACACGCGGCGTCCTAGAAAATGCGCGATCAATTTTTGATTCAACGCGCCGCAATCGTTCGCGTACACGACATCGCCATCGAGCGTCGGCGCGTTCAGCGTGAACGGCACGGCGTAATCTTTCCAACCCAGATCGCCGTGCACGATCACAAGCGCGTTGTGCAATTGCGCGTCCTGCAAAATCGCGCGCGGTCGCGCGGTAATCTCGTAGAGCGCATTATACTCGCGAAATTCAAACGGCAAAAACACGAAGAGATCGAAACACAACGCGAGCGCGAGCGCGCCGCGATACGCGCCGCGATGTTGCATCCAGCGATCCACGCGCGCGATGCCCAACGCGGAGAGAATGAAAAACGCGAACGTGGCTTCGTAAAAATAGCGTGGCTTGAAGAGACTGCCGTCCGTCCAATACACAACGTGCGCGAGAATCAACGCGAGCGCGGTCGCGCCCAAAAATAAATCGGACGCGCGACGCGGCTTGAACAAGAATCCGACGATCACGAACGTCAAACTCAATGCCGGGACGCCGTGCAAGCGCGTTGCCAATTCGCCCAACAACGTCCCTGCCATTCCCAGCCCGAACCAAAGTGTGTGCCCGCCTTCCCTCATTCCAAACCCAGGACCGAATCCCAGTTTATCGAATCGCCAATACAATTCGTACGTGGACGCGAACGGATCGCCCGTCCAAATTGCGTTGAAGAAAAACACAGATGACGCGGGAATCGTAAATCCCGCGAACATCAGGACGACGCGTTGCCAATCGCGTTGTCGCCATAATTGAATCGCGGTAACAAATCCGGCAGGAATCGCGATCGCGATCGCGGAGAATGGGCGAATCGCGAACGCGCATCCCAGCAATGCGCCGGTCGCGAATGAACCGATGCAGGCGAGCCGCCTGCGCCACAATACGAAAAATGCGGTCGCGAATAAAAGCGACCCGGCGTGCGACATCAATGTCCCGGAAAGAAGCAACGCGTACGGTGATGTGATCGCGAGTGCAGACGCGAGCGCGCCGATCCCGCGTCCGCCCACATCCGCGCCGAGTCGAAAGATCAACGCGAGGGTGAGCGCGAAACACATTGCCGGAATCCACCAGGTTTGCCTGAGCGATAATCCAAGCGCGAGCAATGCCGACCAGCCCGGTGGATATTTTCCAAAGCGATGTCCCTGGTAATCCAACACGAACGGCGCGAAGAAACACACCGGTTCGGGCGGCGTGTTCACGTATGCGCGACCGTGTGCGAACACTTGCGCTTGAAAATAATACGCGAGTTCGTCTTCGACATGCGGCACGCGTTCGAAAACAAAATCAGAAATCGCGCTCGCACTCGCGAACGCGATCAAGCACAATGCTACGGCGAATGAATGATGTCGAGTCCACATTTTGATTGGTCGCGTCATTTCGAGCGAAGCGAGAAATCTCCGTTCGCGCGAGCTTTCTCGCTTCACTCGAAATGACATAGCGACTATCCAACTATCAACCTAGCCACCTCCCCAACGCACACACGCCGCGCCCCAGACATAGCCGATGCCCGCGCCGACGATCATCATCACGTCACCGTCTTTGAGCCGACCTTGTTTTTCGCCTTCGATGATGTTGATGATGCTGTCCTGCTCGCCGATGTGACCAATCGAATCGTTGTACACGCCTTGCGCTTCGGTCAGGCCCAAACGTTCGAGCATATCGCGATAGCCGGACGGTTTGATGTGAATCAGATTCAAGAAACGAACATCCTGGCGCGTGAAATTACTTTTGCGTAACGCTTCGTCAATGCAGTGCATCCAGTTCGTCATCGAAACTTCATTCAAGCGATTTTTCATCGCGTCCGGTTCGACGAGATCGAAATAAAATTTTCCATCGCGCACGGCTTGATCGGTTGGAAATTCGACCGTGCCGCTCGCGGGGACGACGACGTGTTTGCTCATCGAGCCGTCTGTCATCAAGTGCGCGCCGAGAACGTGATTGCGCGGATGATCGCGTTGCAGTAACAGCGCGCCCGCGCCCGCGCCGATGTTGAACATGAACGAATTGCGCGTGTGCTTGAAACTGATCACATCGCCGACGCGATAACCGCCCGCGATCATTACCGTGCGAATCGCGGGATCGGCGATCATCATATCCTTCGCCATTTTGAGCGCGGCGACCGTCGTCGCGCAACGCATATGCAGATCAATCGCCCACGCATTCGTCGCGCCGATTTGATGCGCGAGATCAATCCCGGCAGTCCACAGCAGATATTCTTTCCACTCTTCGGTCGTGCAAAGCAAAACGTCAATTTCTTCCGGCTTGACGTTGCATTTGCGTAAACAATCTTGCGCCGCCCAAATCCCCATTTGATTCGGATGATCGTTTGGTCCCGCCATTCGCTTTTGCGTGATGCCAAGTTTTTCGCGCACGACCCATTCCGGCATGCCACTTTCGGCGGCGATCTCCGCCGCGGTGATCACGCGCTCGGGCAGGTACATTCCCGCGCTGACGATGCCAACATTGATCTCATTTGCCATTCGCAGTATCTCCAGTTTGAATTGCAGAAATTTTTTCGACCGGCACAAAGCGCGCGATGAACGCGACCGCGTCGGCGAAATCGGAAAAATTTTCTTCGGCGTTCGATTGCACATGCACGATCACGCCGCGCCACGCGCGTTGCTCCGGCGCGTCGTGAATAAATCGCACGACGAAAGATTCGACTTGCGGGCTATCGTTCGACAACGTTGCCTCCTTGTTTCGAGTATAGCCCATTTGGGTTACAGTGGGGTTACACGGAATCCTATTGCTTTTGGCGCGGCGGCGCGTTATAGTTTTACAAGTGTGACGATAGTCACCCACCGCGAATGACGCGGTGCACTGTTGCAACGCGACGCGCGCGGGTATGATGCAAATGTAGCGCGGGCGGCTCGCCCGCC
>JACRPR010000223.1 GCA_016223105.1 Chloroflexota bacterium
ATGACCTGGGATATTCGCCAGGGCAAAGAATCGGAATACTTTGAATATGTAACCCAGGAATTTGCGCCGCGCCTGATCAAAATGGGCATTCAACCGACCGAAGCGTGGTACACCGTGTATGGCAAAGCGCCGCAGATTCTCGCCGGATTTGTCGCGGAAGAACGTTCAACGCTGGATGAGTTGCTCGCGGGCGACGAATGGAAATCACTGCATGAACGCTTGCTCGGTTACGTGTTGAACTATAATCACAAAATCGTGCCGGCGACCGGCAACTTTCAATTGTAAATTCAACAAACAAGCGGGGACATCGCGATTCGCGGTGTCCCCGTTTTTTATTTCAGAATCTTGGCATTTCGAGCGAAGCGAGAAATCTCCGCCCCACCCCAACCCTCCCCCGCACGCGGGGGAGGGTTGGGGTGGGGGCGATTTCGAAATGACATACGCGCGTTAGGTTTTGCTTGCGGCAGTGCTCGCACTCGGTTCGGTTTTGGTTTCGGGTTTCTTTTCCGGTTTCGATTCCGCCGAATCTTTTTTGCTCGCGTCGCCGGTTACCGCGCTGGACGCGGCTTTGCGACTGTCCGTAATGTACCAACCGGACCCTTTGAAGATGATGCCCGTGGGCGTGAACACTTTATGCACCGAGCCGGAACATTCCGGGCACTGGAGAATCGGATCGGATTGGATCGATTGCAATTTATCAAAATGCGTTCCGCAATTTTCACATTCGTATTCGTAGATAGGCATTGAAAAAATTCCTCCGCACACATTGAAAAGTGGCGCGGCTTTTCAAGCCGCACAAGCGGACTCGAAAGTCCGCGCTACAAATTTCAAATCGCTCTTTGAGCGGCGCGGATTATACCGCTACTTTTGACGGCGGTCAAACGCGAAATGACTGCCGGGTTGCGCCTTGACGATTTTTTTGAGTTCGGCGGCGAGCGCGGCAACTTGCGCGGGATGTTGCAATTTGCGATGTTCGTTCGTGATGATCGCGATCGCGACGCTCGTGAGCGGAAAGCGCATCGGTCGCCCCAAGCGATCCAGCGCTTCGATGTACCCGCGTTCGCGCGCCGCCGCATCGTAATACTCCGGGATCGCGGCGTCGAATAAATCAATCGTCGTTTGCGCGAGTTTGCGCGCGCGCGTGGGCAAGGTCAGCACAATGAAATCATCGCCGCCGACATGCCCGACAAAATCGTCCGTGCCGCCGTGGAGCGCGATCGCGTTTTGAATCGCGCGCGCCAACAATTTGATCACCGCATCGCCCTTGAGCCAACCGTACTCGTCGTTGTACGCTTTGAAGAGATTGAGATCGGTGTACAGCACCGCGAGCGGCGCGCGGCTGGCTAGGCGCGTCCGCATAATTTGTTCGATCACCGGATTGCCGGGCAAAAAGGTGAGCGGGCTTGCGCTGAGATCGCGTGTGCTTCGGCGCAAATGCGCTTGCACGCGCGATCTCAATTCGTCGAGATTGAACGGCTTGGTGAGATAATCGTCCGCGCCGACTGCCAAGCCGCGCACTTTGGCGTCCACTTGATCGAGCGCGGTGAGCATCACGACCGGCACGTTCGTCGTCGCGGATTGCGCGCGCAAACGTTGGCACACTTCGTAGCCATCCACGCCGGGCATCATCACATCGAGCAAAACCAGGTCGGGTGGATGCGTTTGCGCGACGGCGAGTCCTTCGACGCCGGATGCGGCTTCGGTTACTTCGTAATCCGTCTCAAGCGAATGACACACGACGTGCCGAATGAGACGGTCGTCATCAATCACCAGAATTTTGTGTTTTTTGGGTTCGGGCATTTTACATCAATGCCGTTTCATTCACAGATGGATCACCCTGAGCAAAGCAAAGGGGCGCTGGTTTCAAACGAGACGCTTTGCGTTCGCTTCGCGCAGAATGACGGTTTGTAACCTAGTTTGTAACCGTTCAGCCCAACCTGTCATTGCGAGCGGTTTTTGCGAAGCAATCCCCAACATTGTCGTTCCAGAATTGTAGCGCGGAGATTGCTTCGTCGCAAAAAACGCTCCTCGCAATGACACCTGAACGGTTACCCTAGTTTAAAGCGTGACACACCGCTGACCATTCGGCGAGTGTTAATGTTTCCGCGCGACGACTTGGATTAATCCGCGCGCGCGCGAGCGCGGTCTCGACAAATTCGCGTTCCAAATTCAAGCCGTGCGCGAGCGCGTTGCGTAACTGTTTGCGTTTTTCGCCAAACCCCGCGCGCGCGATTTCAAAAAAGCGCGCCGAGTCGGCGACGCGCGGCGCGTCCTCGACATCGAGCCGCACGACCGCCGAGTCCACTTTGGGGCGCGAGTAAAACGAACCGGCAGGCACCACGCGCATCACGCGCGGTCGCGCAAAAACCTGGATGCTCACCGCGAGCAAATTCATCGCGGGCGGGCGCGCGACAATGCGTTGTGCGACCTCGCGTTGCACCATCACGACGACGACGCGCGGCTTGTGTGCGGTTTCGAGAACGTGGCGCAAAATCGCGCTCGTGATATAGTACGGTAAATTCGCGACAATTTTAAAATGCGCTCCAACTAAATCGAATGGAGCATACCGCAAAATGTCGCCGCACACAATAGTAACATTGGACGCGGCGGCAAATTCGTTTTGTAAACGCGCCGCGAGTTCGGCATCCACTTCGACGGCGACGACGCGCCCGGCGCGTTGCGCGAGCACGCGCGTCAAATGCCCCAAGCCGGGTCCGATTTCGAGAATCGTGTCATTGCGCGTAATGTCCGCCGCGTCCGCGATGCTCGCGAGAATGTTTGTATCGGTGAGAAAATGTTGCCCCCACTTTTTGCGCGGTTGCAAATCGTGCGCGGCGAGATCGGTTTTTGCGCTCATCACCGATTGCTCGTGCGTTCGCGCGGCGTGTCGAGCAAGACCCACCGAATTTGATCGGCGGGTGGCACCGGCGCGAGCAGATACACATCAACCCAGGTGTACCACAAAACCAGGTTCTCTACGTCGTACCCCAAATCAACC
>JACRPR010000224.1 GCA_016223105.1 Chloroflexota bacterium
CGCGTCGCGCTCGACGAAGGTTTGCAGAGGATGCTCGCGGAGGATGAGCGATTCAAAAAATAGAGTGGGCGAATGGGCGAGGGGGAGATTGTTTCTCCCCCTCGCCCATTCGCCCACTCACCCACTCGCTAATGTTGGAAATTCTCAATATATGTTCTGATTGTCGGCAGAGCGACGAGGCGTTCGTGGAAAAAATTGTTGACGATGTTGATCACGCGCGCGCGCGCGGCTTCAACATCCGCGCTGATGCCGTGCTCCGCGTTTTGCGCCAACGCGTTTTTCAGCTTGAGCAAATGCTTGACGATCTCCGCTTCTTGCTCGCCCTCCAACGCCGTGATGACCGAGATGATCAGCTGATCCGCCTGCGCGAGCAATTGCGTTTTCGAAATGCTCGAGTCCGGTTGCGCGACATCTTCAATTGTGCGAATCAGCGACCAGACCTGGTAGAGCAACGTCGCCGGTTCGTCGAACAATTCGCGAATGTACGCGGCTTCGTCGTACCGCCCGGTCAAGCGAAAAATGTTGTACATTCGCTTGGCGGCTTTGCCATAGTTCACATCTTTCGTCACGTACTTTTTGACTTCGTTCTCAAGTTGCGCGACGTAATCATCGAGCGCGTTCGCGGAAACATTCTGCGCGAGTTTTGAAAAAATCGGAATCGAAGTCGCGTCGAGATACACTTCTTGAAAGTACGGATCGAGATACCCGTCGAGCGGCGTGATCGTGCCGTCGGGCGCTTGCCAGGTGACGTCGAGCATATTGCTCGCGTTCGCGAGTTGCCCGCGCGTCGGATCCGCGATCACCCAATCGAGTTTGCACCAGCCCGGATTTTGCGCCATCTCATCCCAGGTGATCGTGATCGGCGCGCCGTCCGGCGTGAACGCGTCAATTTTGCCGGCGCGCACATCTTCGAGTTCCCACGCGATGGGCGTCCCGGCTTTTTTCGTTTTGCCCTCGCGCACGACATCGCGCGGATACGATCCCAGTTTCGCTTCGATGAATTGATGCGTCGCGCCTTTTGCCGTGCCGAGAATCTTGTCGTGCATAATCGTTCCGAGAATTTTACACGCGTCGGCGCGCGTCGGCGCGAGAATGTTGATGCGTTCAAAATAGTCGCAATCGCCGGGATACGTTTGGATTTTCGATTGCGCCGCCGAGCCGGACAATGCGAGCGCGGTTTCGACGATCCCAGGTTGATCTGCGAACTCGACCAGGCGACCGATTTCGCGAAAGCGCGCGAGATCGGTCGAACTGAAATCGAGCATCGTAACCTTGTGTCCGAACACGCCCGCGCGCGTGTCCAGCGTAATATCGCCGCCGGTCTGACTCGCCGCCATTGCGCTCAACCATTGAAGCGCGTCCGTCTCATCCATCTCGACGCCCAAATTTTTTGCCGACGTGATAATGCGCGCGAGCTCAGCCGTCGGTTGTGCATTGTCGCTCATCTTTCCCCTCCCAATTTTTTATTCGCGAATCACGCGAATCTTCACTAATTTTTTATTCGCGAAAATTCGCGTAATTGGCGGATAAACAGTTACGCATCACGCATCACGCATCACGTTTTATGCGTCTCTTCCAAAATGTGCCGGAACAACCGCGCCTGATCACGCGCGTCATCGAGCGCGTTGTGCGTGAGCGGCGGTTGATCAATTTGAAAACGCTTGACGATTTCGCGCATGCGCGTTTCCGCCCAGGTAACGCGTTGCGCGCCCATATAGTACGCTTTGATATCGAGCGCGGTGTGTCCGAACGGATTGCGTCCCAGGTAGCGCATAAAATAATCGTTGATAAACATCCAATCGAACGGCGCGTTGAACGCGACAAAAATCGGTTGCTGATGTGCCGGGACATTTGCCGCGAGCCACGCGTCGAATTGGCGCATCGCCTCCGCGGGTGGCGCGCCGCGCGCCGCAAGCTCGCGCATCGAAAGATGATTTACCGCGAGCGCTTCGGTCGTCGCGTGCGCGGTGAGCGGTTGCAGTTCGATGTAAAACGCGCGTGTCGAATCCGCGACGAAGCACGCGCCAATCGAGAGCAATGAGTACTCGCTGGGATTCGGTCCCGCGGTTTCAACGTCAACGGAGATGTAACATTCATTTAGCGTTTTCATCGTGGGCGATTATATCACGCGCCCGGCGCGGCGTCAACGCGATTTTTGTAACCTGTGGCGCGGGCGGCTCGCCCGCATAAAACCGGCGGGCGAGCCGCCCGCGCTACAAGCGCGATTTTTCCTTCGCGCGATTCCCGGTTATAATCGGCATTTGTGAAACCCAAAGATTTTTCGCGCGTTCAACATTTTCCGGGCACGACGACGAGCCGCTTTGACGGTTTGGTGCGCGTGATTGCCGCGATCGAAAAAATTCCCGCGCCGATTTTTGCGGCGCTCTTGTTCGCGCTCGCACTCGCGCCGACGCGCGCGGAGCTTTCGCTTGCGTTGGGCTTGTGGTTATTTTTTCTCGGCGATTGGATTTTGCTCGCGCTGTTGCCGCGCGCAGAAAAATCATTCGGACCCGCCAAGCCGCCGACGTTTGAACTCGCGGCGATGCGCGCGCTCTTCGCTGTGTTGCCCTTGCCGTTCAGCGCGCTCGCGCAAATTGTCGGCACCGCGCTCGTCGTGTACGCGTTTTGGATCGAGCCGCATCGCGTTCACGTTACGCGCGAAACTTTGCAGACCGCGAAACTCAAATCGCTCGCGCGACCCCTGCGCGTTCTGCATCTCGGCGATTTGCACGTCGAGCGGATCACCGCGCGCGAACGCGCGCTCGTCGCGCACGCGCGCGATTTGCAACCGGATGTGATTCTCTTTTCCGGCGATTTTCTGAATCTGTCGAACATTCACGATCCAACCGCGTGGGAACACGCGCGCGCGATTCTGCGCGATCTGCGCGCGCCCCTCGGCGTGTTCGCGGTAACCGGCAGTCCCCCGGTGGATCAGCCGGAAGTTGTCGCGCGTTTGCTCGACGGTTCACACATTCGTTGGTTGCGCGATGAAAAAGTTTCGCTCGATTTCGACGGTCAGCCGGTTGACCTGGTCGGAATCACTTGCACGCACAAGCCACACGTTGATCGCGTGACGCTCGATGCGATTTTGCATGGCGATCCCGATCCGTTCACGATTTTGTTGTATCACACACCCGACCTCGCGCCCGAAGCCGCACTGCAACAAGTTGATTTGCAATTGTCCGGGCATACGCACGGCGGGCAAGTGCGCGTGCCATTTTTTGGCGCGCTCTATGCCGCGTCGTTGTACGGAAAATTGTTCGAAATGGGACGACATCAAATTGGCGCGCTGACGTTGTACGTTACGCGCGGGATCGGTTTGGAAGGCGAAGGCGCGCCGCGCGTACGATTCTTGTGTCCGCCGGAAATTATTCTGTGGGAAATTTCGGGAGAAGGCAGAGAGGGTAAAGAGGGTTGAGAAGGCGGAGAGGGCAGAGAAGGTAAAAAAGTGAGGAGTGATGAAACAGTCAGAATTGTTCGCCGATGCGTTGTGGGAATTTTACGAAACCGGGCGCGCGGATTTGCGCGTCGAACGCGACGACGGTTATCGCGGCATCGAAAATGTCGCGTGGTATTTTACAACCGCGCGCGAGTTTATGCCGATTGAAAAGCGCGCGCTGAAATTCGCGCGTGGGAAAATTTTGGACGCGGGGTGTGGCGCGGGGCGACATAGTTTGGTTTTGCAGAAACGCGGGCTGGAGGTGATCGCGGTGGACATTTCGCCGCGCATCGCCGCGTTGGCGCGCGCGCGCGGTGTGCGCGATGCGCGCGTCGCGAATCTCTGCGGCAAATTGCCGTTCGCCGATTCGCAATTCGATACCGTCATTCTCTTTGGCAACAATCTCGGCATTTGTGGCACGCTTTCCCGGTTTCAAAAAATGTTGCGCGAACTGCATCGCATCACCTCGCCGCGCGGGCGAATTATCGCGACGACGCGAATGCCCAGCACGACAAATCCGATCCATAAGAGTTACCTGAGCAAAAATTTGGAACGCGGGCGCGCTCTCGGACAAATCCGCATCCGTCTCGCGCACAATGGCAAACGCGGCGCGTGGTTCGATTTGCTCTTGCTCGCGCCGACAGATCTAATGCAAATCGCCGCGCGCGCGGGGTGGGAGATCGCGGCGGTGATCGCGGAGAAAAATTTCGAGGATGGGTACGCGGTGGTGCTGGAGAAAAAAACATAATTGATGTAAAATGCTCGGCAAGGAAACCAGGAGAAATTATGCCCACACTTCTCAAGCCCGCGCAAGCCGAATTATTGCGCGACGAAAAAATTTTTCTCGCCGATTTGTTCGCGACATTGACCACATTCAAGAATCCGCCCGCGGAACTCGCCGATTTACGCCAGGCGTTGATCCAATTGGACGAATTATTTTTGATCGTCGTCGCGGGCGAGTTCAACTCCGGCAAGTCCGCGCTCGTCAACGCGTTGCTGGGACAACGCGTGCTGGCGGAAGGTGTGACGCCGACGACTTGGCGCATCACGCTTGTCAAGTACGGCGATGCGGTGAGTGAGTCCGTCGGCGCGGGCGGCACGGCGGTGTTGACGTTTCCGCTCGAACTGTTGCGCGAACTAAATTTTGTGGACACGCCCGGCACGAACGCGGTCATTCGCGCGCACGAGACCTTGACGCGCGAGTTTGTGCCGCGCAGTGATCTCGTCATGTTCATCACGTCGGCGGATCGTCCGTTCACCGAAAGCGAACGCGCGTTTCTCGAACACATTCGCGCGTGGGGTAAAAAAATCGTCCTGGTGATCAACAAGCGCGATCTGCTGGCGAATGAAAATGAGTTGAATGAGGTTACGACCTTTGTCGCGGAAAATGCCGCGCGCGTGCTGGGCGCGCCGCCGGAAATTTTTGCGGTGTCGGCAAAGCAGGGAACCGGGATGCGCGCGTTGCAAGATTACACGCACGCGTGGCTCGATGAAACCGCGCGCTTGCGCGTCAAATTTGCGAATCCACTTGGCGTCGCGGCGGAAATTCTCAAGCGTGAGGACGCGCGGCTCGCGCACGAACACGCGCAATTGCAAACCGATACGTCAATGGCGGACACGGTCGCGCGCGCGGTCGCGACGTACGAAGCCGAAGTCAAGGATGGCTTGCGCGCGCGTGTCGCGGAAGTGGACAATGTGATATTGCGTTTGCAAGCGCGCGGGATGGATTTTTTCGATCAGAAATTTCGGTTGATGAATTTGCCCGACCTGGTGCGCGGCGATCGTTTTCGCGCCTTGTTCGAAACCCAGGTGTTGACCGGTGTATCGGACGAGATTGATCATCACGTTCACACGACGGTGAATTGGCTTGTCGAAAAAGATTTGCGGCATTGGCAACAGGTCGCCACGTTTCTGGTCAAACGCCGCGCGACGATGGAGGAAAATATCGTCGGCGCGGTCGCGACCGATTTTGATCTGCGGCGGCAAGCGTTGCTCGATAGTGCGAGTCAATCCGCGCAAACAGTGGTGAGCAATTATGATGCGGAAGCCGAATCGCGCGAATTGGGGCGCGCGGTCGAAAATTCGGTTACGCAAATGGCGCTCGTCGAAGCCGGCGCGGTTGGTCTCGGCGCGGCGGTCACGTTGCTTGTGAGTTCGAGTGCAGTAGACGTCACCGGCGTGGTGTTCGCGGGTGTGATCGCGATTGTCGGATTTTTTATCATTCCGTACAAACGCCAGCAAGCCAAGACGCGTTTTCGCGACAAGATCGAAACCGTGCGTCAGAATTTGAATCGCGTGTTGACGACGCAATTTCAATCTGAAGCGGATCGCACAACCAACCGTTTGCGCGAAGGGATTGCGCCGTACTTGCGCTTTGTGCGCGCCGAAACGGAACGCCTGACGGTAACCGAAAAAACTTTAACCGATGCGACGGATCGGCTCAAACAATTTCATGCGCGGGTCGAGACGGTGTTTGGAAAATAAAATACGCGCGAAAAGAGTAGAGACGTAGCATGCTACGTCTCTACATTTTTTTCCAACAGCGCGCGCGCGTCATTTTCGTTTTCACGCGCGACCAGCACGCGCACCTCGCCCAGTCCGTCAATCGTCAAGCCGAGCACGCGCCCCACGCTTTCGTACTTGAGCATCGCCGGGATGCCCGCGCTCTCCAACTTGCTCTTGATCATTTCCGCGATCAACATTCCTTGCGCGACATACACAACGACAAACGGATCATCCGCCTTCACTCGTCTGTTCATTTCCCTCATTTCCTTCATTTCCCGATTCAACAACCGGCTTGTCCACTTGCATCGCCACCTTGCGCGCGAACAACAAAAACCCGGTATGCGCGATCATTCGATCTTCCGGGCGCAAACGTTCCGCGACCGGCTTGTAATGCCGCATTAAAATTTCGACAACCTCGATGTCAGTCCAGCCGCGTTGCGTTTCCAACTCTTGCAATAAATCGCTCAACTGATTTGTCGTCGGCACGAGCGAGCCGAAAAAGCCGCCGCCCTTGAGCGCGGCGCGCGCTTGCGCGAGAAACAACCACGGCTCGCGCACATCGAGAAAGAGCGCGTCCGCGTCGCGTTCGTCAAACCCCTCGCGAATGTCGCGCGCTTTCATTTCGATTCCATCTAACCCGCCGGCGCGTTCCAAATTTTTTTGCGCGATCGCGCGCATATCATCGCGTTCTTCGTACGTGTAAATGCGTCCGGTCGGGCGCACTGCGCGCGCCATCGCGAGCGTGAGCCCGCCGCTCCCCGTTCCGGCTTCGACGACGCGCGTGCCCGGCACGATGTTCATTCGCAGTAAAATATAACCGATCTCTTTCGGGTACACGATTTGCGAAATACGTTTGACGTGCATCACCAAATCGAACGTTGAGGGTTGCAACAAAATAAACGGATGCTTCAAATGCGTCAGCACGACACTGCCGTACGTTTGACCGATCAGCGCGTCGTGCGCGAGAAAACCGAGATGCGTGTGCAATTGTTGGCGCGGCGTCAAGCGCGTCATATACCGTTTTTCTTCGGGACTGATTACTAAAACCAGGTCATTGATTTGCGCGAGATTCACAGCATTGTCCTTTTTGCGATTTACTGAAACCACAGATTTCACAGATTGCACAGATTTTTTCTGTGCAATCTGCGGTTGATTATTTGCTCATTGGACGCGATTGTAAGATAAATAATTCGTCGCCGACGCGCGCCCATTCGATATCTTGCGGCGCGCCAAAATGCGTTTCGATTTTCGCGCCGAGCGCGGCGAGCGCGCTGAGATGATCGGCGTTCATTGCTGGCGCGTCTTGTTGATCGTCCGGCACCGCGCGCGATTGCACGCCGCCTTCGGGCGCGACAAATTCCATCACCGCTTTGGTCGCGAGGTCGCGTTGCACAAGCGCGCGATTATTTTTCGCGATGACGAAATGATCCGGCTTCCACCGTCCCGCGCTGATCGCCGCGCCCAAACCCCAGCCCGCGTGAATGTGCAGTTCATCCGCCGCGCCGGTGAACATTACGCCGCCTGCGTCCGCGTTCACCATCGCTTGCGCGACGACTGCCATCGTTACGCGCGCGGGCTCGATTTTTTTGCGATGCCGAAAATAAATCGCGCGCGAGTTCCACGGCGTCGCCCAAATTTTGCGAACGTGCGCGAGCGCCGCGTCCGCGCCGACGATGCCGAGGAATGCTTGCTCCAATCCCGACGCCGCCGGATTCGGCACATCTTCGACGATGCGCGACGCGCGAATCGCGACCGACAAATTGGAAATTTGCCCCACTGCATTTTCAATCTCACGCGCGAGCGTGTCTGGCATCGGCGCGGTTTCGATCCACGCGCGAATTTCCTCGGTCGCGCTTTCGAGCTCCACCGGGTCGTCAATTTCGGTTGCCGCGAGGCGCGCGATAATTTTTTTGTTGAGCGGTTCCGCGATCACCGCGCGATACGCGTCCGCGCCGATGCAAAATCCGCGCGGCACGTTCAATCCCGCGCCGATCAATTCGCCAAGTCGCGTGGCTTTGTCGCCCGCCCACGCGTGATCGTTCAACCGAATTTCATCGAGCCAACGCACAATCATTTAGAATCCTTGCATGGGACGCGGACAAACGCAGACGAACGCGGAGTTTATTTTTGATCCGCGTTTACCCGCGTTCATCCGCGTTCAATTGTTTCATCGCCGAACACGATGCCCATATCGCGCGCGGTGCGAACGAGTTCGCCGTCGGGCGGCACGCGTTTTAATTTTGAAATCGCGTCCGCAATCGGAAACGACGCGACGCGCCAACCGTGCAACGCGACCATTTTTCCGAAATCGCGATTCGCGATGAGATGGACTGCCGCCGCGCCAAAGCGCGTCGCGAGCAAACGATCAAACGCGCTGGGACTGCCGCCGCGTTGCAAATGTCCCAGCACAAGCGTGCGCGCTTCGCGATCCGTGCGCCGTTCCAATTCGAGTGCGACCTCCGCGCCGATGCCGCCGAGGCGTGCGAGTTGTCCCGCGCGCGCGGGCGCTTGGTACACCTCCGCGCCGCCGACCGGCAGTGCGCCTTCGGCGACGACGATGATGCTGAACTTGCGCCCGGTGCGATCGCGGAGCGCGATCATCGCTTCGAGCGGTTCGTAGCGAAACGGAATTTCCGGAATCAGGATCGCGTCCGCGCTTCCGGCGATCCCGGCTTCGAGCGCGATCCACCCGGCGTTGCGTCCCATCACCTCGACGATCATAATGCGGTGATGACTTTCCGCCGTCGTGTGCAATTTATCAATCGCATCGGTCGCGGTCGCGAGCGCGGTGTCAAAGCCGAATGTAATGTCGGTGCCCATCAGATCGTTGTCAATCGTTTTCGGTACGCCGACAATCGGCAAACCTTTCGCGATCAACTCATGCGCGATTTTGAGCGAGCCGTCGCCGCCGATCACGATCAGCGCATCGAGTTCGAGCGCGCGAAAATTTGCGACGACCTGGTCGGACACGTCGCGCGTTTCAAAATGATCGCCGCGCGGGACGCGCATCGAAAATGGATTGCCGCGATTCGTCGTGCCGAGAATCGTGCCGCCGCGCGGTAGCAAGCCGCGCACGTCTTCCAATTTGAGCGGACGCGTGTGATTGAACACGAGTCCTTCGAAACCATCCTCGATGCCGCTGACGCGCCAGCCATACTGCGTGAGCGTGGTTTTGACGACGGCGCGAATCACCGCGTTCAAGCCGGGACAATCGCCGCCGCCGGTGAGGACGCCAATCTGTCGAATCATTTTGGTTTCCGTTTGCGCGTTGGGGATTGCTTCGCTTTGCTCGCAATGACCAGCGTAAGTTTGCGCGCGCGCGACATTTTTTTAATCGCGATTTCGCGGCGCATTGCCGCGCGGCGCGAGCGCAAGCGTTCGTGATAAATCAATTCGACCGGCAAGCGCGTGCGCGTATAGCGCGCGCCGCGTCCGCGTTGATGCGTCGCGACGCGCCGCGCGACATCGAACGTCCAACCGGTGTAGAGCGTTCCATCCGCGCACGCTAAGAGGTAAACAAACGCTGGGGATTGCATCGCCGAAAAAAAATCGTGTAGGCGGGAGTGGATGGGAGTCGAACCCACCGAAGCCGTTTCAACGCCTTCCAGCGGTTTTGAAGACCGTGGAGCCCACCGGGACTCAACCACCCCCAGGATCAATGAGCCAATGTGCCAATGAGCCAATGGCTTGGCTCATTGGCGAATGTATCACGCACGAATGTTTTTGTCAATTAAAATAAAAACGTGCGATGTAGGGGCGAAGCATTTTTCGTTCCGCGCGGAACG
>JACRPR010000015.1 GCA_016223105.1 Chloroflexota bacterium
GCGTAATTCGCGGATAAAATTTCGCGCGCGACCGGGCAAACGATGTCGAGATAATGCTGGCACGCGCGATCCGGTTCGGCGAGCGCGATTCCAAACTCGCGCAGGACGACATACAAATCGCACAACGGCAAGCCCATCACATTCGCCTGACATCCGTCAATGCGCGCGACCGGGCGAAAGCCGTTGTGTTGAATCGCGTACGCCGCGGCTTTGTCGAACGGATCGCCGGTCGCGACATACGCGGCGATTTCGGCATCGGAATACTCGCGCATCCGCACGGTCGTCGTCGCGACGCGCGTCATACTTTCTTCGCCTTGTGTAACCGTGATGCCGCTGTAAACTATGTGCGGACGCGCGCGTAATGCTTTCAACATTCGCGTCGCGTCCTCCGCGTCGCGCGGCTTGCCGAGAATTTCGTCGTCAAGTACGCCGAGCGTATCGGCGGCGATGATGATGTCATTGCGAGGAGCGGTCTTTGCGACGAAGCAATCTCCGCGCGCCAGGTTGGGGATTGCTTCGCAAACACCGCTCGCAATGACAGACACCGCGCGTTCGGCTTTCGCGCGACTCAATCGCCGCACAAGAATTTCCGGCGATTCGCCATCGCGCGGCGTCTCGTCCACATCGGCAGAAACAAAATGAAATGGCAAACCGAAGAGTTGAATCAATTCGCGGCGGCGCGGTGAAGTTGAAGCAAGAATAAACACGCGTCGCATAATAGAGAAACGGAGTGGTTTTGTCAAACGGTTGATGCGCGGCGCGTCAAGTGCTATAATGCCGACGACTGGCAAATGGTAATTGGTAATTCAGGAGGCAACGATGCGTTTTGCAAAATTCGTAGACTATCTCGCGCGACTCGAAGCGACGACGAAGCGTTTGGAAATGACCGCGATTGTCGCGGAGCTTTTCAAGGACGCGAACGAAGACGACATCGCGCCGATTGTGTACATCACGCAAGAGCGACTGGGTCCCGCGTACGAGCCGATTGATTTTGGAATCGGCGAAGCGCTCGCCGCCGAAGCGTTGATGAAAGCGACCGGCAAAGGCAAGGACGAAATCAAGAAACTGTACAAATTGCGCGGCGATTACGGCGATGTCGCGAAAGAATTGTTGCCGGCAGAAGCCAAGAAACTCACGGTCGCGCAAGTGTTTGAACGCTTGATGCAAATCGCGACGACGAGCGGCGAAGGCACGGTCGCGACGAAAACCGATTTGCTCGCGGACTTGCTCAAAAAATTATCCGGCGCAGAAGCGCGCTACGTTCTGCGAATTCCGCTCGGACGCTTGCGGCTCGGTATCGGCGATCCAACCGTGATGGAAGGATTGTCCTGGTCGAAAGCCGGCGACAAAAGTTTGCGCCCGCAAATCGAACGCGCGTACAACGTTTGCTCCGACCTGGGTCAGGTCGCGCGCATCTTCAAAGCGGAGGGCGTGGATGCGCTCGCGAAAATCCAGGTCAAGGTCGGCAACCCGGTGCGAATGGCGCTCGCGGAACGCGCGAAAAGTTCGGAGGACATTGTCACGCGGCTTGGCAAGTGCGCCATCGAGCACAAATTTGACGGCTTCCGGTGCCAGATTCACAAGCAAGGCGACACCGTTCGCATTTTCTCGCGCAACCTCGAAGAGACGACGACAATGTTCACCGATATTGTCGAAGGTATTCGCAAACAAATCCAAGCCAAGACCGCGATCCTCGAAGGCGAGGCGTTATCGTACGATCCCGAAACCGGCGAGTTTCATCCGTTCCAGGTTACGATGCAACGCAAACGCAAATACGATCTCGAAAATATGACGGTGAAATTTCCATTGCGGCTAGTCGCGTTCGATTTGCTTTACGTGGACGGCAAAGATTTTACCGGCGAAGGATATTCGAAACGGCACGACAAACTCGCGTCGATCATCGCGCCGGGCGAGCGCGTGCAAATTTCGCAACATCTGGTCACCCAGGACGCGAAAGAGATCGAAAAATTTTTTATGGAGGCGATCACCGGCGGACTCGAAGGCATAATGGCTAAACGGCTCGATTCGAAATATCAAGCCGGCGCGCGCAATTTCAATTGGATCAAGTTGAAACGTTCCTATCAGGGACACTTGTCCGATACGATTGATGGCGTCGTCGTCGGTTTTTTGCGCGGGCGCGGTCAGCGCGCGAAATTCGGCATCGGCGCGTTGCTCGTCGCGGTGTACGATCAAAAGCAAGATAAGTTTGGCACGATTGCAAAAATCGGCACGGGATTTTCGGATGAAGAGTGGGTGCAGATGCGCTAGCGGCTCGACAAGATCAAACGCGAGAACAAGTCGCAGGTACGTGATCGAGATGCAAGCGGACGAAATCACGCGCTCGCCGATTCACACCGCCGGCAAAGTTGGCGATGAACCTGGGTATGCTCTGCGCTTTCCGCGTGTGAAAGGATTTATTCGCGCGGACAAAAAGCCGGAAGACGCGACGACGGTGAAGGAGATCGTCAAGATGTTTGACAAGCAGACGACGAGCAAGGTCGCGGAGTAAAAATAATAATGCGCCCGCAAGTGGGGCGCATTATGTTTTGGCAAATCAGAATGCTCGATCACAATCCCGCGTATTCGGGAACGCGCGTCAACAGACGCGGATTGCGTAAACGCGATTTGATTGGCGCGAGTCGTCCGACTTGAACATAGATCACTTGACGCGCGGCGCGATCATCGTGCTGGAGATATACCGCGCACGGTCACAAACTGAGGTTTTGCGCGAGCCCTGGATTCGACGCTTCAGCGGGTTGCTTGTCCGTACGAACAACCGCGTAAACGCTCGACTCCAGCGCAATGAGCGAATGTGATCAGCACAAATCCATTCGCTCAATTCCCAAATTCGTTGTCAATTCATCACGGCATCCGAAACATTCGTTGCAAGGTCGCGAAACGCGCCGCGATTTTTTCGCGCCAGGTTTTCGGCGGCGCGGGTTGCAAATTAACAGCGAACGTCAGCGCGCCGATGACCCAATCCGCGCTCGCCCAAAAACCGCCCGCGATTTTATCGCCGACGCGCGCGACGCCTTGCGCTTCTTTCATGCCGCGCGCTTTCAGATCTTCCGCGAGTTCGTCCAACAACGCCGTCGCCCAATACCGG
Organism: Chloroflexota bacterium; assembly: GCA_016223105.1. GTDB lineage: Bacteria > Chloroflexota > Anaerolineae > UBA4142 > UBA4142 > JACRPR01. The sequence goes on from JACRPR010000015.1 coordinate 3,107, forward strand.
CGTCGCCATTCCGGCGCGACGAATAACGTTTCGACGCGCGCGATGTTGTCCGCGTCAATCGTCGCGCGCGCGACGCCGATCACTTGATCGTCCGCGCGCAGGCACACCGTAACATTCGCCTCATCCGCGATCACCGCGCCCCACTCGAGCGATTCGATTTTGAAATTCGCCCACAGCGCGCCGGGAATTAGCAACGCCAAAATGCGACTGCGCGTCGCGAGCAGAACGAGCGGAATCCCGGCAAGCCGAAACGTCATTTCTTCCGTCGTCGCCGGAATCAAGCCGACGTACAACGGCGCGAGAAACGGCGCGGGCGACGCGTAATAATCGGTCGAGGGCGAATCGAGCGGAAGCCACGCGCCGAAGACGCGCGTCGCGATCAAGTAGAACAGCACAACGTAGCCGCCCGACATTCCGCCGAGCATAATCCCGCGCCAACTCGAACGCGCGAGAATAATCCACCGATCCGCGCCGCGCGGCAAAACCTTGTCCTGGTATCGCCACACGCGCCGCGCGATTTGGCGTCCGCCGATCCACAACACGCCGACGATAGATGCGCTATAGATCATCAGCATCACTGCGCCGATAGCGAGCCACGCCCAGAAAATAAAATAATCTTCCGTCGTCGTGTAACCCGCGCGCGCGAGCGGCGCGAAATTCAATGAGGTCAACAAGCCGAGCGCGCCGACCGCGATCATCAACGCTTTGCCGACGCGATCAAATTGAATGCCGCGTTGCATCGCGGTCAGAAACGCGCCGAACGTTACCGCCCCGATGCCGAGAAAACCGATGAGATAACTCAAACTGCCGATGAACCCAGCGCGACTGCGCTCTTCTTGCATTTTGCGCGTGAACGATTCCGGCGCTTTGACCCAGTATTTGTACCAGCCGATCTCGTCGCCTTGCACGTCCACCAGCACACGCAGTTCACCTTCGCCCGCGACAAAATCGCGGCGTTTCCATTCCAGGTGATGATCGGTGCGTCCGCCCGGGCGATCTTCGGAGGACGCGGTCACGCGTTCCCAATCCGCGAGATTCCATTGACGATCTTCCGTCAGAAATTTTTCGGCGCGCGCGCGCGCGTCGTCCTGGGATAATTTCGCGCCGGGCGCGCTCTCTAAAATTTCGTGCGCCATCCCGATGATCGTTCCATCGGGCGCGAGGCGCGTGATGAATTCTTCTTTTTGCAGGGGCTTGAACCAGCGCGCGCGCCAATACCACAACGGCAGTTTGTCCACGCGCACGCGGCGATTCGTTTCCGGGACGCCGAGCGTACGTTGCATAAAGTACGAACCCTCGCTATCCTCGTTGAACGTCAACACAAACTCGTACCCGTCGAGTTGATAACCGCGCGCTTGCATATACGCGCGCGCGCGTTGTTCGATTTGCTCGCGCGAAAGTTTAAGCTCGAGCGCGGCTTCGGGAAACGCTTCTTGATACAAACTCAACGCGGCGATCAAGCCGAGCAAGCCCAGGATCGTGATCAGAACTTCGACCCAGCGCGCGGGCGGACGAATCGTTTGCCAGGATTTTTGAATAGCCATTGATTTGCTCCGGTTGGGCAAATTGCGCGAAGCGTTTGCCCTACACAATTTCCGCGCTCGCCGCGACAACGCCGAGCCACGCCCACACAAAAAACGCGGGCTTGCTCGTCCACACGACCGCGTCCACCACACCGTGCCCGGCGATCACAAACAACGCGATCAGCGCGCCAAGATTGAGCGCGAATAGCGCGCGTTGTTTGGTCGCGCGCGCGATGCGCGCATTGCGCCACGCGAGCAGTAGCGCGGCAGTGATCAACGCGGCGAACGCGACGAGACCGGGAATTCCAACATCCACACCAACTTGCAGATAGAGATTGTGCGCGTGCGGCATCTCTTCGCCCGCGCCCAGCATAAAGAGCGGGTAAAAAACGTCCACGACGCGCGGGAACAAACCGAGTCCGACGCCGGTGAATGGAAAATCTTGCAGAGCGAAAAAACCGCGCGACCAGATTTCTTCGCGCCCGGATAAACCGGAAATTTTATCGGAGGTCAAAATCAAATCGAGGAGCGAGGAAAAATCCAATAGCGATGCGATGACGATCAACGCGATTACCGCGCCGAGCGCGACGAGCGCGCCCGCCCAACGCTGGCGCGTCGCAATCAGGATCAGCAAGCCGAGAAACACAATCGCGAGCGCGCCGCGCGATTGCGTGAGGAACAACATCGTCGCCAGCAACGCGAGCGCGCCCGCGAGCACGACGCGCGCGAGACGCCGTTGATCGTCCGGCAAATCCTCCAACGGGTGAATGAGCAAAATCGCGACGCCGACACAAATCGCCGGCGCGAGCAATCCGGCAAGCACATTCGCGTGAATCGAATCGGGCAACAACAGCGTAAACATGCGATAGACGCGTCCGAGCGCGAACAATTTATTTTGGGGCCACTCGACGCCCCAGGGCGCGACGAGCGCGAGCGCGCTTGCCGCCGCGAGCAATCCGCCGACGAGCCAATGTAGATCGCGTTCCGAATGAACACGCGCGGTGATCGCGTAATACGCGTTGATGCCCGCGAGCAAAGTCCCGAACATTCGCAAGCTCGTCAAGATGTCGGCAGAAACCAGGACGCCGACCGCGATCATCAGCGACAAAAGCGCAATCGGCAAATTCAACGGCGTCCGCGCGAACGGCGCGCCGCGCGTCCACCAACGCAATGCGAATGACACGGCGACGAGCGCGAAACCGATCACGACGGTACGACTCGAAACGATCAACAGCAACGTTGCGAGCGCGTCGAGCCCCCAACCGTATTTTGCGATCACGCGTTTGAGCCCGCGCGCCGATTTGCGCGCGTGGCTCAATCGTTCGGGAGTCTGCGCGCTGACGAAATCGTGATGCGTTTTCCAGCCGAGCCACGCGCCCAAACCAATCGCCGCGCCGAACGCAAGCTGAATGTGCGCGCCGCTGAATGAAATCGCGAGCAGAGAAAACAACAACCACAAAACCAGGTTCATTTTGCCATCAAGGAAAAACGGCGTCGCATTGGCGACGCCGCGCAAAAAATGTTTCAAGTTTAGAAACGCGCTTACGGAATGACGATCTGTTCATCTTCGACAACACCGGCAAGAATTTCCGTTTGATTGCCGCCGTTCGCGCCGACTTGCACCAGCACCCGTTCCGGTTTGCCGTTGCGAAGCACGGTCACATAACGTTGCAGACCGTCTGGGACCAGCGCGTTCGTCGGCACCAGCAGAACATCGTCCTTGGCTTGGAGAACGAACGCAATGTCCGCGCCCATTCGCAGAGTCGCGGGAACCTGGGACATGTTTTCGAACGCGATCAACACGCGATACACATTCTTGCCTTGAAAGATCGCGGCTTTGGTCGCGATCTCTTTGACCTTGCCGGAAAATTCGCGATCGGGAAAGCCGTCGAGAATGATGCGCGTGGCTTGTCCAAGCGCAATCGCGAGAATGTTTTCTTCCGGCACGCTCACTTCAATTTGCAATTGCGCGGGATCGGCGATTGCGCCAATCGGTTCGAAGGCGCGCACCGGATCGCCTTCGTTCTTGTCAATCGAAACGACCAAGCCGTTGAGCGGCGCGACGAGTTTCGCGTCCTTCAAGCGCGCCTGCAAAGTTTCCGCGCGCCCCTTGTGATATTGGAACAGTTTCACGTACAGATCCGCGTCGAGTTGGTAAATCTGGCGGTCGGATTTGTATGTGTTGAGTTCTGCCGCCGTGCGGAGCGCATCGGCTTCGGCGCGGAGAAAGCGTTCGTACTCGACGGTGGCGCGACCGTGATCCGCCGGCGTCGGCGCTTTTTGCCGATACGCTTGAAACGCGGCGTCCTTGATTTCGATGTACCGCGTATATTGACTCGCCGCACTTTCAATTCGATAATCGTACGATGCCACGCGCGCTTGCTGTTGCTTTGCCAACAGATCGGCGCGCTCCGCTTCGTACTTGGCGAGATTGATATCTTGCTCGATTGCAAACGCGTCCAACTGCGCGATCGGCGCGCCCTGTTTGATTTGATCGCCGGCGGCAACCGAAATTTTGCTGATCGTGCCGGCAATGTTGAAAAACAAATACGATTCGCGCACGGAATTGACGCGCCCGCGCGCGGTGATCGTTTGATGGAGCGAGCCGCGCGTCACGCGCACGATCCCGCCCTTGCCGCCCGCGCTGACCGGCGTCGAAGTGGCGCGCGGCGCGAACGTGGGCACTGCGCGCGGCGTCGGCGCGAGATCGCACGCCACCAGCGCGACCATCAGCGCGCTCAATCCGAGAACGAAAGTGATTCTATGCATCTGAATTATCCGATTCGTAACCCGATAAATTTATGCGCTCGCCAGCGCGGCTTCCCAACCCTGGCTCTGCCCGTCGCGCAAAACAATGATTGGCGCAGAGCCCAGCTCCTCTTCTGCGCCGAGCGTGAGCGCATCGCCTGCGACAACCGGCACGGCGCGATAACCGGCTTGGCGCAACAGCGCGGCGCGCTTCAGCACCCGCGCGACATCCGCGCGATCAATCACCGCGGAAACCTCGATGGCTAACCAGATTTCCGGCTTGTCGGGCAATCGCCGCGCCGTGCCGCGCACGATGAGATCAAGCAACAAAACGTCGTTCGTCTGGGTGCGATCCAACCGTTGTTCCAGATCATCGCGCAACTCGCTCGAATCAACTGCCCGCGCGGGCCATAACCAGGTTCCAAAATACGCGGCAACATTGTCGCGATATTTATGCTCCAAATCGCGTCCGACCAAATTGCCCAGCCGACCATCTATTTGATCCAGCCGCTTTTCAAATCGGTCGAGTCGCGCTTCGGATCGCGTTTGCGCTTCGACCAATTCCACAACTGCCGCTTCCAAGCGGTCGAGCCGCGCTTCGGATCGCGTTTGCGCTTCGACCAGTTCGCGTATCAGGTCGGGCAACGCGAGCAACTCGGCGGTCAGCACGAGCCGACGCACTTCCGCCAACCACTCGGGATGGAGCGTTAGCACGCGCGTCAAATCTTGAACATCATTAACCGTAAATGGCACGTCTACCTCTCACGATTCACAACCGGGTTACTCGGGCATCGTCTCGGGCGGAATTTCCAAGCGTTCGCGCTTGCCTCTGCCATTCCCATTTCCATTTCCAGACCCCGAAGCCGGGATGGACGGCATTTGCATCGGCGCGGCACTCGGCTTGTGTTTTTTCTTGTCGCTGTCTTTCGAATAATAGTAATAATAATAGTGCCCGTACGCGCTTCCCGATGTCACGCGATTCAAGACGACGCCCAAAATTTTTGCGTCCACTTGCTTGAGCGCTTCGCGCGCGCGCCGAAGCGAATCGGTGCGCGTTTTGCCGGCGGAGACGACCCACAATAAATGTTTGGTTTTCGATGCCAACAATGCGGCATCGGTTACCGGCAACACCGGCGGCGAATCGAACAGCACAATCTCGTACCGCGCTTTGAGAAGCGAGATCAATTTTTCCATCCACGGCGACGCGATCAATTCCGCCGGGTTCGGCGGCAATTTGCCGCAGGTAAGCAAATCAAGATTCGGCACGGCGGTTTTGGTGATCGCTTGCTCCACGGTCAGTTCGTTCAAAAAGACGTCGGTCAAACCCGGTTCCGCCGGCACGTTAAAAATATGATGTTGCGTCGGGCGGCGCAAATCGGTGTCCACGAGAATCACGCGCTTGTCCATTTGCGCCATCACCGTCGCGAGATTCGCGACCGTCGTGCTTTTGCCTTCGCCCGGTTCCGCGCTCGTAACGACCAACGCGGCGGCAGAGTCAACAAGCATCGAGAATTGCAAATTCGGCTTCCACATACGGCGCGCGCGGCGCGGTGAGCGCGACCAGCGGATTCGTTGTCCCTTTCGGAAAGCGGACGACGTTGCCCAACACACTCAACTCGAGGACGCGCGTTACATCGTCGGAAGATTTAAGCGAATCATCCAGATATTCGACGAGAAACGCGATGCCGGCGGCAAGCATCAAACCAACGGCGAGACCAAGCAGAGTATTCGTCGAAGTGCGCGGGCGCACTGGCGCGTTCGGCATTTCCGCCGACGCCGAAACCGTAACCGTATCCACGTACCGCGCCGCGGCGAGTTTGAAATCGTTCGTGCTCCGCACTAACACGGCGTACTGGTTTTGCAAATTCGTCAACTCCATTTGCAAACGCAACCGTTCCGTGCGGACAAATTCGGGCGCGGATAAATTCTTGGGATCATTCGCGTCGCCGAGCGGCGCGAGCGCTTTTTGAGTCTCGTCAATTTTTTTCTTGATTTCGACGACTTGGCGATCCAATTCTTCTTGCGCCGTCTTGAAACGCGATTGCTGATACTCGTTCAGTTGTTGGTTGAACACATTACCAATTTGATTCGCGATGGCTTGGGCGCGCGCGGGGTTTTCGTCCTCGACCGACACGCGAATCAATTGCGTATCGCGCACCGCTTGCACGCTCGTCATTCCGATCAACGCGTTGGGCGGGAGCGATAAATTGAGATCGCGCGCGACCTGCTCCATCACAACGCGCGAGCGAATTTGCTCAACGTAGGTTGAGGCAAGCCGTTGCGTCGCAAAGACCGCGCTCGATTGATCGCGATAGGGATCCGCGCCTTGCGAGATCATCAACGTCATCGTGGATTGATAGATCGGCGTGCTGAGAATGCTAAACCCAAACGCCGACACCGCGCCGATGCCCGCGCCCAGCACGATCAACCACAACCATTTTCGGACGAGCAAAAGATAATGTTTTAATTCCACTGGCGTATCCTTCTGACTAGGATCATGTAGATTGACGATTGGAGCGATTATATATCATAACGCGTGAATGACCAAACCTTGTAAACCCGAAGGGTTTTCAAAACCCTTCGGGTTTTTGCAAGACTCGCGCGGGCACACCGGCGACAATCGTATCCGGCGGAACATCGCGCGTAACGACCGCGCCCGCGCCGATCATTGCGCGCGCGCCGATCGTCACGCCGCACAAAATCGTCGCGTTAGTGCCGATCGACGCGCCGCGCCGGACAAAGGTCGGAATGATTTCCCAATCCGCTTCGGTTTGCAGTGCGCCTTCGCGCGTCGTCGCGCGCGGGTACTTGTCGTTCGTAAACATCACGCCGTGCCCGATGAACACGTCGTCCTCAATCGTTACCCCTTCGCAAATAAATGTGTGGCTCGACACTTTGACGCGCTTGCCGATCCGGACGCCTTTTTGAATTTCGACGAACGTCCCGATTTTACTTTCGTCACCGATTTCGCAACCGTAGAGATTGACGAACGCGTACAATTTCACATCGCGACCTAGTTTCACATCGGGCGCGATGCGGAGCGTGTCATTCATGACGCGACCTTTTCTTTGCCGCCGCCGTTGTGTAGCGAACGATCCGCCGATTCAAGCACCTGCACAACCTTGACGCCCATCTGCGCGTGCGTGCACGTCCAAGGATGCGCGCGCGGACAATCGGAACATTTACCAAAACCGGAACGAACACATTCCACGAACGTTTCGCACTCGTCGCGCAGTGGCTCGCGCCATTCGATGGGCACCACCGTTTCGGGTCCGTGCCGGTACGACAAATGAAATTCTTCAAGCGTGTCCGAGTACGGCGGAACCTCCACACCCTTGTCGTACAGAATTATTTTATTTTCCGCGATGTCGTCGTACACCAACATTTTTTTACTGCCGACGACCGTGATCCGCCGAATCTTTACCGGGTCGAGCCAGGACACGCGCAGGTCGGCGAGAATGTCGTCGCCGAAATGCAAGGTGAGATACGCGACATCGTGCAAGCCGCGCTCTTTTTGCACGCACACCGCGCCGCGCGCGCTCACCGCGCTCGGCGCGCGTTCGAGAATGTGCATCAAGATCGAAATGTCGTGCGGCGCGAGATCCCACACCACGTTGATATCCGGTTGAAACAATCCCAGGTTCACGCGCGTCGCGTTGATGTAATAAATCCGACCCAGTTCGCCGCGCGCGATCAACGCGCGCACCGTTTCGACCGCGCGATTGTGTTGGAACGTGTGCCCCACTTTGGCGATCAAGCCCAGCCGCTCCGCCGTCGCCGCGATGTCACGCGCCTGCGCGACGCTCGCGGCGAGCGGTTTTTCGACCAGGATGTGTTTGCCCGCGCGCAACGCTTCGAGCGCGAGCGAGTGATGCGACGCGACCGGCGTCGCAATCGCGACCGCGTCCACATCGGACGCGAGCAGATCGCGATAGTCGAGCGTCGCGCACACATTCGGATAGAGTCCGCGCAAATGCGCTAAACGCTCCGCGCGCAAATCCGCAACCCAGGTCAATTCCGCACCGGGAATTTCATGGAAATTGCGCGCGAGTTTCGGACCCCAATAACCACAACCGATCACACCGACTTTGATTTTCGACATTGAAATTTTCCCGCTGTTGAAATTGTCATGGCGAGCCGCGAAGCGTTTGCGAAGCAATCCCCAACAAGTGAGGTGGAGATTGCTTCGTCGCGCGATCCTTCGACTCCGCTTCGCTCCGCTCAGGATGCGCTCCTCGCAATGACAGATACCGGATTATCCCGCGCCGCGTCCGCGCAACACCGCGAGCGGCGTTTGCAATAAAATTTTCAAGTCGAGCCACACCGATTGATGTTGAATGTACTCCAGGTCCATCCGCACCATTTCATCGAAACTAACCAGGTTGCGCCCGCGCACTTGCCACAAGCCGGTAATGCCGGGAATCGCCTCAAACCGCCGCCGATGCCAATCCTGGTATAACTCGACTTCGTACGCAATCGGCGGACGCGGTCCGACCAAACTCATTTCACCGCGCAGAACGTTGAACAATTGCGGCAATTCGTCAATGCTCGTTTTGCGAATCCACTTGCCGACGCGCGTAATGCGCGGATCGGCTTCGAGTTTGAGCGTGCCGTTGCCATTGGAACCCACTTGCGCCGGCGTCAGATTTTCCGTGATGAGTCGCGTAATATGCGTCTTGTGTAGCTCGGCATCCGCGTTGACGCGCATCGAACGAAACTTGAACATTGCAAACACGCGCCCGTTTTCGCCGATGCGCTCCTGCCGATAAAAAATCGGGCCGGGCGAATCGAGTTTGATCCACAGCGCGACGAGTGCGAGAAGCGGCGCGATCAAAATTAATCCGACCGCCACTGCCAATGAATCGGACACGCGTTTGATAAATCTTCGCCAGCCGTGAATTCCCGGTTGACCGAGATCAATGACCGGGATGCCGCCAAAGCCGTCGAGCGTCGCGCCGGGAAATGAGAGCGCGAACAAATCCGGGATGACATAGACGCGCACGCCGAGTTTGTGGAGTTGGCGACAGATCGTGACGAGCCGTTCGTGCGCGTCGAGCGGCAACGCGACAATCGCGTCCTGAATCGCGTACGCCGACTTGACCGCGCTAACCTGATGTAGTGTGCCGAGCACCGGCACACCGTCAAACGATTTTGCTTCGCACGCGGGATCATCGTCGAGATAGCCGACCACGCGCACGCGCCGCGCGGCATATTTTTTCAACTGCGCCGCGGCGTTCTGCCCCACCTTGCCCGCGCCGACGACCAGCGCGACACGCTGGGCAACGGAATCGTGATTCGGCAAGCGCAGGCGATACGCATGCAACACCACACGCGCGCCGAGCAGGAGCGCAACGTCGAACCCAAAGAAAAGCAAAAACACGACGCGCGAGGTTTCGCGATACGTTAAAAACAAAATCCCCGCGAGCACGACCATCGCCACGCAGACCGCGAGAAAAACGTTGAGCAATTCCTGGTGGATCGTTTCATTGCGCCGCCCATCGTAAATCGCGAACGAGATAAAAAAGAGGGGCCACACGATCGCGACGAGCGCAAAAACTTCAAGCGGCACACTTCCGAATTTTAGTTCGGGCTCAATCGTCCCGCCAACCTGAATCCGCAAAGTCGTCAACAGTTCTGCGATCGGGGTTGGCACGCCGCCGGCTTGGAAACGCAACCAGCCCGCGAGCGCGAGCATCGCGAGCGAGCCGAACGAATCAATCAGAAAAAAACCGATGATGCGACGCACACTAAATTGCCGAAGCATTTTTCACCTACCCAGTTTAACAATCGTAAAGCAATTTTCCAAATTGCTTATGCTTTAGACTTTATCGGAAATAAATGAATTGATGTGGCGCGGGCTCGCAAAGCGTAGCCCGCATTCGGCGGCTTGGAAAAGCCGCGCCACGTTATTTCCGATAATGTCTTTTGAATTACACCGGGCAATTTAGAAAATTGCCTTACGCTACCTACCGATGCCGCGCGAAACCGGCTTCGCGCCACCAGCGCGCGAGATCCAACCAGCCCAGCCGCGCGGTCGAATTCGATTTGAACGTCGCGCGAAGGTACGCGCGGCTCGGAAACAGATACGCGCCGATAAAACGCGCGCGCGCCGCGACGCTCGGCGCGACGATCCAATCGGGAATGATGTGATGGCGTTCGGGGCGTCCGGGTGTGAGCCACCACGCCATCAGCCGGCGATCTAACCCGGCGAGTTGAAACGCGCGCGCGCGTTCAAGCGCGTGCATCGGCACGGGGGTTCCCAAAATCGCCGCCGCGCGATCCAACATCACCGCCAACGCGGGCAACCACAGGCATTGCGCGCCGATTTGCAAAACCGCGTCCCAGTTCAGTCGCGCGCCAAAATGCAGAACGAGTTGATGCGCGTCCATCAAATCGAGCAAACCGATGTGCCGATGTTTGTAAACCGCGTGCGCGGCTTGATGCAATAACCAATCTTCCGCGCTCAACACTAGAGTTTTTTGTTGTTCGATTTCGACCGGCGTCGCGCGCGCCCACACTTGATCGTAATTGACGAATCGGCTCGCGAACAGCGGCGCGGTCAACCGCCAATGCACCTCGACCATTTGCGATGCGGGATTCGGCGAGAGCAATTCTTTTTCGACGCGAAACTCGCGATCAAAACCAGGTCGCAATTCCGGTTTGCCGCCTTCGCGAAAACCATCGCGCAACAACAACGCGACCGCGCGTTCGGCATCCTCGATTTTGACGAGCAGATCGATATCCGCCATCGGACGCGCGCCGATTTTGCCGTACACGAACTCGGCGAGCGCGATGCCTTTGAGGACAATCACCGGAATTCCGGCGGCATTGAATCGCTCCAGCACACGCTTGACCACATCGAACTTGCGAAGATTGCTGGCAAGCGTGTGATGATATGCGCGCGCGAGCCGTTGCCGCGCGCGATCGGGAAGCACAAGCGAATTGTGCTTGAGCGCGTCGTACAGCAACGGCGCAACGCGTTCGCGTTCCGCAAGCGCGACGAGCGCATCCCAATCGGCATCGCCGAGCGCAACCGATTCAGATGCGCCGCGCATCAACGCGATCAATTGCCGATAGCGCGCGTCGTCAATCGAAAAGCCCATCAAATCATTGACATTCATTTGTGTTTTATTTCAACGGTCGCCAATTATTGCGCGAACAAACTTTTCCCACAGATAAAAGTGAACACGGATATTTTGTTTTTTTCTTGCATCCGTGTTCCGTTGAATCAGTGGGCAGATTTTGGTAAAGGCAATTGCTACCGTTTCACAATTTCATTATAAAGCGATTCGTACTGTTCCGCAATCGTATCCCAGTTGAAATGTTCGCGCACGTAGGTTTGCGCGCGCAAACCCAGCGCGCGCATTGCGTCCGGGTGATTCAATGCCCAGCGCAATTTTTCCGCGAGATCGTTCACGTCGCCAGAACGAAAGAACAACGCGCGATCGGGCAGAACAGCGGTGTTCGCCGGAATATCACTGCACACAATCGGCGCGCCGACGGATGCGGCTTCGAGAAGCGTCATTGACATCGCCTCGACGAGCGAGGGCAGAACGACAAGTCGGCTGGCTTGCATCAACCCCAAAAGCGCGGGACTCGATTCGACGAACGGGACGAACGTTGTGCGCGCGTCCGCGCGCGCGCGGAGCGATATTGTATAACCGGAAGAGTCGGAAATGTCGCCAACAAATACAAGCCGGTGATCGCCAACCACCTGGCGAAACGCTTCGACGAGCAAGTGCGCGCCTTTGAGTGGAATGAGTCTGCCGCTGACAAACAGCGCGTAATCGCGCGGCGGCAAACGGTGCGCGTCGAGAATCGCCCGCGCGCCAATCCCATCTATTTCCGGCGCGACATCTATGCCGTTGGGAATGTAGCGAACCGGGCGATGAAACTGCGCGCCGAGTTCCTGCGCGTGCAATTCTGAAACGCTCGATGCCGCGTCCGACCACCGCGCGAATGGATATTCCATCGCTTGCAAAAGCATCGTTGCCGCGCGTCCCCAGCGATTGCCCGGCGTCATTCGTCCGTGCGCGGTCGTCAGCGTCTTAAAGCGCGTTTTCAAAATCGGCAAAACGAAACTCGCTTCGATATTGTGCAGATGGATCAAATCGTAATTGCCGCGTAAAACGGAATGAAATGCCGCGACGATATTCAAGCTAGTCATCTGCGTAAATTTGCCGGACCCGCACGGCACGCGGATTAAACGAACGTCCGCCGATTTATAATCGGCGGGCGTGTAACGCGCACTGCAATAAATTGTGATCGCGTGCCGATTTTTCAGCCGCCGCGCCAACGCTTCGACGATGCGCTCCGCGCCGCCGCGCGCGGGGAGCCCTTTGATGCCGAGATGCGCGATGTTCACTGCGGCTTGACCGGCACAAGGTCGCGATAGAGTTGCGCGTACCGATTCGCGATCACATCCCACGCATAATCGGTTTGAATGCGCGCCTGCGCCGCGCGCCCTAGCCCAGCCCAGGATTCTCGATTTGCCAAGCCCCATTCTAATTGGCGCGTCAGCGATGCGACATTCTCGGATTCGAAATACAACGCGTCATCCAACATCACTTGCCGATTTTCTTCAATGTTACTGCAAATGATCGGAACACCGAGCGATGCGGCTTCGAGCAATACCATCGCCATCGCTTCGACCAGTGAAGGAAAGATCAAAAAGGTCGCACGCGCCATCAAGCCAAACAGCGTGGCTTGATCTTCGACAAGTGGTTCAAAGCAGATTCGCGCGCTGGCGATTTGACGCAAATGCGCCGCATAGGACGGAACATGATTCGGATCACCGACGATTAACAACGGGACGTCGGAGGATAAACGATTGATCGCTTCAATCGCCAGGTGCGCGCCTTTGGTTGGTTCGATTCGTCCGGCGACGAAAATCGCAAATTGATCGCGAACAAGACCGTGTTTGTCTAAAATGAGTTGTGCGCTTGCGCGATTGCATTGCGGAGTCTTGGCTACGCCATTCGGAATATGCATGATCGGGCGACCGAACCTGGTTTCAAGATCGCGCGCATCTTTTTGCGAAACGCTCGTCGCGATATTTGCAAAACGCGCGAATGGAATTTCCATCGCGCGCAGAATTCGTTTCGCACCAAGTCCCCATTTGTCGCGCCAGTACGCCGAACCGTGACTGGTCGCAATCACCGGATACCGCAGGCGTAACAGCGGCAACACGAAGCTGGCTTCGACGTTGTGTAAATGAATCACATCATATCGCCCGCGCAATATCGCATAACACGCGGCAAACAAATCCAGCGAGGTCGCGCGCGAATACTTGCCGCGTAGCGCCGGCATTCGCACGAGCGAAACGCCCGGCAATTCAAAATCGGCGGGCGTGTACGCCGCATCGCAATACACTGTCGACGCGATGCTCAAGCCCGGCATTTGCGCGACCAACGCCTCAACCACACGCTCGGCTCCACCGCGCGCCGGCAATCCTTTGATGCCTAGGTAGGCAACGCGTAATTCTGGCGCGCGCATTTAACGATTCAAAAACTCGCCAAAGCGTGAATAGTGCGCGTCCGTTTTACTCTGAACGTTGCGCCTTTCGCTCGACTGTAAATGCGAAACCCGACGCGGTGAAATTATGTCGCGATGGACGCGCGCATAATCCACGTACCGCGCAAAATCAATTTTTCGTCCCAGCATTACGCGCAGTTTATTTTCAATCACCCACAGCATTGGCGCGCGCCGCGGCAAGCGCGCAAACCTGGGGTGCCGCATTGCAGTTTTCGCTGAACCGACCATCCAGCAATTTTGTTTGCACGCGGCAACCTGATTCCGCATTTCGTTTGCGCGCGCGCCGTTGAGCAGTTCGTCCCAGGATTGCATTTCAAGATTGCCCAACTTTAAATCGGGTCGCACGTTGCACGCGAACAAATCCGCCCACGGATCAATAAAAACGAAATCGGTCGCGGCGGTGCAGGGGAGCAAGCGATCCTGCCCCAACACTTTGGCGATCAAGCCGAGATTCAGGTACGCGCGAAACCAATTCTTGACGCTGTTCGTTTTGAGCATCGCGACAATGAGCGCTTCGATTTCGCGCGCGACGCGCAAGCGGTCATACGGCACATTGTCGCTCTTGTGGAATTGAAACCCATTGTGTAGCGCCGAAGTCGCAAGTTCAAATCCGTTTTGCGTTGCGAAGCGAAATAATTCTGCGAGTTGCGTTGCATTGTCGTCCTGAATTGTCGTCGCGAATCCCAGGTCAGTGCCGCCGAGTTCTTTGAGGCGCAACAGCCCGCGCGTCTTTTTCGCGAACCCGTCTTTTTCGCCGCGAATCACGTTGCTGGATTCGCCCATCCCTTCCAAACTAAACCGGATTTTGATGTCGGGATATTTTTTGATAATTGGTTCGAGGCGTTCAGCGTGCAAGCCGTTACTGCTAATTTCCAACTTCATCGCTTTGGGATAGAGCAAATCCACGATCTCGGCAAGGTCTTGGCGTAGAGTCGGCTCGCCGCCGGTGAGATTCAAATAATCAATCCCGCGCGGAATTTTAGTGAGTGTCGCGAGCGAAACTTCTTCCACCGGCAAACTTGGATTTTGCCAGATGTGACACATTGAGCATTTGGAATTACAGCGATAGGTCAGGATAACTCCGACGTCCATCATTATTTCCTTGTTTGATTATTCAAACGAAATCAAACTGCCGAACAATTGCTCCAACTTGATCAGATGCGTGTCAGGAGAATAGATCGTTTCCGCCGCGCGTCGCGCGTTGGATGTCATTGTCGCAAGCAGTTCAGGATGATCGAGACAAAACACGATGCGATCCGCGAGCCGCGCCGCGTTACCAATGTCAAAGAGAAAGCCAGTCTCGCCCTCGGAGACACATTCAGTTAGCGAACCAATACGCGATGCGAGAACCGGCGTGCCGCACGCGTAACTTTCGAGAGCTATGTTTGGAAAATTCTCATAGCACACGGACGGCACAATCGTCAGGATTGCGCGGTTCAAGAAATTGGTGAGGTCTTGGGTTTGCAATTCGCCGACAAATTGGATCGAATCGCTCAACCCGGCTTTGACAATTTGAGTTTCCAACCGGGCGCGATAGTCCGCGTCGCCTGTCCCGGCAATCTTGAGATTGATGGTTAGATCGGGATGCGTGCGGCGCAAGCGCGCCAATGCTTGAATGAGAATATGCGCGCCTTTGATTTCTTCCAGCCGTCCTGCGTACGCGATATAATTTTCTTTTACGAAATTCGGAGTTGGGTGAAACAGATTTCCATTGACGAAGGTTGGAATGAATCGCAAACGCCGTTCGGGGAAACCGGCTTGTCGCATCATTCGATACATAAACTCGGTCGTCGTAACGAAAACGTCAATGAGATCAAAGTAGCGACGGGACTGATGAAACCAGGTCGCGAGCGCGTTCAACGCTGAAGCCGCAAAACTGTGTTGGACGCACCGATAGCGAATACTCGGCAAGAGATTGCCGCGCACACACAACTCGCACGGCGTATTGTCGCGCAAACAGTGCGCCTGGGGGCAGAGCATCGCGTAATCAGACAAACGCACGACGATAGGTAGCCCGGCTTTTTTCAGACCGACCAAGAGTGACGGCGAGAGTTTGCGAAGATAATGCAAAACATACGCGACTTGCGGTTTGGTCTCAGCAACCAATCGCGTTATCGCGCGTTCGACATCGGGCGCGTAGAACAGGCGCGTGAGTGTGCGCGAATAGGTTTGAAACGTCGGACGCTGATCGCGAAAATAAATTTCATCGCGACTGCCAAGCGGCTCGACGAAATAGCGCGTGTAGGGCGTGGGTTGATTGCGCGTATAGTTGATTGAAAACGGAATGAGCGTATGCCCGCGCGCGGTCAACGCATCCGTGACATTAAACATATAACGTTCGGGTCCGCCGGAGACAAAGTAGCGATAGTTGGCTAGCAAAATTCGCATTGGCGGTTTATTTGCCAGGCGCGCATTGAATCAAACTTTGCGCGGGATCGCACTCGGACAGCGTATCGAAATTCTGCCACGCCGCAATCGTCCCGGCATTGCGCGCGACATCTATCCCAGCATTGAGCGCGAACACGCACAATAAAATCAACGCGACGCGCGCGCGGCGATCCAGCACAAACCTTTGGGGTTTTGGAAACCCCAAAGGTTTCAGTCCGTTCGCCGCGAGGATCGCGAGCGCGGGAATGAATGGCGCTAAATAGCGCGGCGCAAACGCAAAGACCACCGTAATCGCCCAGCCCGATAGAATCGCGCTGTAGATCAAACCGAGTCGTTGCCAATTCTGCGCCGAATAGATCGCACCTACAATCGCCAATCCCCACAACATTGCTTTGGCAAACGCCGGGACAATTACCTCGACGTACTTGCCGAAAAAAATGCCGCGAAAAACTCCGTCCGGCTTGACGCCAATAAAGCGCGCCGTTTTTTGAATCGCCAGCCAAACAAAATCAAGCGGATGTTCGCGCATCCAGGTCAACGCTTGATTCATCAGATACGCGCGTCGTTCGGGCGCGGGCAGAGATTGAATTTGTTTTTCTTCGGCGCGCATCGCCGGCGTCAGCGCGGTCATTGTTCCGTCCGCGCCAGAATGATTGCTCGCCCACAAGGAATAACTCGTTTGATACGACGGCGGAAATAATGTTTGATACGCGCCCCAATTGCGCGCGAGCCACGGCGCGAGAACGATCAACATTGCCGCGCTCGATACAAGCGCGCGCTGAATCCCGATTCGCCAAGTCGGTCGTGAATTCCAAATGTCCCACGCGAACGCGAGCGGGATAAACACAAGCGCACTCGTTCGCGTGAGCAATGTCAACCCCGCCAACGCGCCCGCAAGCGCGCGCCAGCGGAGCGATGATTGATCAAGCGCGATCTGCCACGCGAGAATCAACGCGATCAGCAAAAACGTGTAGAGCGTTTCGGTAAGAAGCAATCCGTTGAGGACGATCAGATCGGGATAGAGCGCGACGATGAGACCACTCAGACTTCCAAAGTTTTTGGAAACTTGGGAAGTCTGGGGCGTTATTCGTTTGGCAAGTGCGTAGGTCATTGCGGCAGTAAGCGCGCCCAACGCGGCTTGGGTCAAACGAACGAAAATAAAATTCTCGCCGAACAAACGGAAATGCGCGGCAAGAAATAAAACATACAGCGGGGATTGGTCGGACCGTTCAAATGTCGGTGGAAAAAACAAACCAGCGAGGATTTGTTTTGCGCCCCAGATGTACGTCGCCTCATCGGGGGAGAGTGGGTAGGATAAGGGGAAAATGTAGAGTAGGCGCAGAATCAGTGCAACGAGGAAAATGATCCACGCCGCGCGTTGATCTTTAAAGTTCACAATAGCATCAATCAATTCAATCTTTGGCAGATCATTCGCCACGAACGTGTGAGAAGTAAATCCCTGGGATATGCTTCCAACTCGGCTGATATTTCCGGTGTCAGCCATCGTTCACCTTCCAACGCGCCGGGGTCGTGCTGGATGCCAACTCCGTCAAACCGGAGAATTCGCAAATACTTGGAAAAGGCATCTTTATATTCTGCGGGTTTGAGCCGATTCAGATAGGTCCACGCTGGGAAACGATTTTCGCGCAGATGATCCCACGGTGGCACATTCGGAGATGGCGACTCGTCGGGAAAAGCCCATTCCAAATTATGCCCACCTGACAGCGAATAAAAATTGTGGATGATCGCATAAAAGTATCCGCCCGCATCCAATAGTCGCGCGATATTCGCGGCAAATTGCGGCACATCCTGGACATGCTCCAATACTGCGTTGGACACGATAAGACCAAAAGATTCCGCCGGCAATGGATACTCTGACTGGGCTGGATCAGACACCACAAATTTTATCTTTGATTTGTGCAATTGCAACGAGTTGCCGGCGCTTGTTTCCAACGCCTGATAATAACGGTCATCCCAAAACATTCGACGCGCAACCGATTTAGCCGCCCGTTTGAGCCCATTGTGCTTGATCGTACGATAGAAAGCAAGCGGTAAAAAATCCGGCTGGATGTAGTTAATGTCCAATGCAGTCACGCGCGCCCCGTTAGCAGAACATTGAAGCGCAAATGGAAAGCGCTGACCACATCCCAAGTCTAGCACTCTTTTACCCTCAAGATTGACGAACCCAACATTCCTGAGATCGCGAAGAGTTTTTTCAAAAACATTGTGGACATCGTGTTCCGCAAATCGAATCGTGGATTTTGAGTGATAGGAAACAAGTTCGCGTATTTCTCTCAACATCTTCAACCCCTGATTGGTTTTTTCACATGGAGCATTTCACGATAAACGGCAAGTGTCTTTTCAACCATCTGCTCAACTGAAAAATGCGTGAGAATCCGTTGCCTGCCGGCTTGCCCCATTCGCGCGGCTTGGGCGGGATGTTCTTTTAGCCAAGTCAGTTTTTCGACGAGCGCGTTCACATCGCGCGGCGGAATGATGAAACCGGTTTCGCCATCTAGCACCAACTCGCGATTCCCACCGCTATCACTGCACACAACCGGCAAACCGCACGCCATATATTCCATAATTGCGTTAGAGCAACCTTCGGCAATGCCGGGAGTCGTCATCAACACTCCAACATCCGCATCGCAGACTTGCGGCAAGACTTCGATCCCGGCATTTGGAAACGCGAGCGCGTTTTTCTCGACAAGATCGCGCCCCACCTTAATCCACTGCTCGCGTAGTGTGCCTGACCCAAGCGCGGTAAAACGCCATACGGATTGTTTATTTTGCGAAACGAGTTGTCGCGCCGTTGCGAAAAACGTCGCATAGTCTTTCTCTTGATCCATTCGCGCGACCATAATCGCGTTGAATGGTCGCCGCGACGATCCATTTGTGCGAATGCACAATTTCAACCGGTCTGGATCAAAGCCATTGCAAATGACACGTCCTTGCGTATTTGAGATTTCTGCGGTCATCATACCAAATTGACTGTTCACGATCACGCGAGACGTTCGGCGAACAATTGAGTTGTGGATACGCCCACCCCAATGTCCCTTTACAACGCGCACTTTGCCCGTACGAATTGTGCCAATCGTCGAAATCCGCAAAACCGCGCAAAGAGGCATCGCCGCCGCAAGTCCCATCCAGCCCCATCCGTGAACGATGCCAGGACGCCAATCCGCAATCACCCGCCACACAAACATAGAGGGAAAGATATCGAACCACCATCGGCGTAATCGAAGATCAACACGCGCGCCTTGTGCACGCAACACTTGGACAAATGGTCCATCGCCGAGACTAATGATTCGACTTTCCCACTGCGGCGGCAGATACTTGACCAGCAACGCGAGTTGGCGTTCTGCGCCGCCGTTTGCTAAACCATCGGTGAGAAAAAGAACACGGCGATTAGAATTATCGCGTTGCATCATTGTATTCCCGCCACCACAATTCTAAAACTAGCAATGTCCAAATCACGCCATCCAACGAACGCGGGTGCGCGATGTGACCGTTCAGTAATCGTTCCAGCGCATCCATTCGCCATAGTCCGCGCGCGCGCGTTTGCGAATCGAGCAAAATCGCGCGCATATATTCGGCGAGTTCGCCGTGAAACCACTTGCGAAGCGGCACACCAAATCCTTGCTTGGGGCGATCCAACACAAGATCGGGCAACCAGCCGCGTAGGGCGCGTTTGAAAATCCACTTGCCCTGTCCACCACGCAAGCGCAAATTAGACGGCACACTCGCCATCAATTCGACAAACCGATAATCGAGCAAGGGCGCGCGTGTTTCGAGCGAAGTCAACATACTCGCGCGATCCACCTTCACTAGAATATCTTCGGGCAAGTACGACACCGCGTCCACGAATTGAATCTGCGACAGAAAATCCAAGCCACGCGCTTGTTCCATTAGCGATCCCAGATATTCGCAATGACCGGGCAACAATACACGCCGCATCTCTGGTGTGAGCAAGTTACCCAAAAGGTTTCGAGAAATCATCTGCATATAAAACATATAGCGATGTTCCGGGTCGAGCAACATTCGCAAAGCGAAACGCCGTCCGGGAATTCCTTCGGGCAGAAATTTTAACAGGGGCTGAAACAACGCGCGCCGGAGCAAGAGTGGGATCCGCTGAGCAGACATTTCTTGCAAGGCGCGCGCGTAACGCGTGTACCCCGCGAGCATCTCATCGCCGCCATCGCCGGAGAGAACGACCGTTACGTGTTGCCGCGCCATCTGGGAAACGTAGTACGTCGGCACGGCGGACGAATCGGCGAACGGTTCATCGAATTGTTGCGCGAGACGCGGCATCACCTCGCGCAAAGATTGCGGCGCGACGATCAGTTCATGATGATCGGTTCCAAACCGTTCCGCGACCGCGCGCGCATACGGCAGTTCGTTGAATTCTTTTTCCGCGAACCCAATCGAAAACGTTTTGATCGGATGATCGGTCGCTTCGGCGGCGGCGGCGGCGACCGCGCTCGAATCCACGCCGCCGCTCAGCAACACTCCGAGCGGCACATCGCTCACCAAGCGATCGCGCACAACGGCGCGAAGCATCACACGAATCTCTTCGATCCATTCCGATTCGGTGTACATTGCCGGTGATTGAAATGCCGGAAGCAAATCCCAGTACCGTCGCGTCGTAACACAGCCGCGCTCCAACACCAAAAAATGCGCGGGCGCGAGTTTGTGAATCTGTTTGAAAATCGCGCGCGGCGAGGGGACATAGCCATACGTAAGATAATTGCCCAGCGCGGCAAAATCGAGTTCGCGCGGCACGGATGGATCGCGCAAGATCGCTTTGAGTTCGGACGCAAAAATAATCCGCGCGCCGTCGTCGTAATAATAGACCGGTTTTTTGCCGAGCCGGTCGCGCGCCAGCACGAGCCGTTGTGCGCGCCGATCCCACAACGCGATCGCGAACATTCCGTTCAAATCGCGAATACATTCCGCGCCGCGTTCCTCGTACGCGTGAACGATCACTTCGGTATCCGCGCGCGAGCGAAAGATATGTCCGCGTGATTCCAGCGTCGGACGTAGATCGGCAAAGTTATAAATCTCGCCGTTGAAGACGACCCAGATCGTTTCATCTTCGTTCGGCATCGGCTGATTGCCGG
This sequence comes from Chloroflexota bacterium, assembly GCA_016223105.1. GTDB lineage: Bacteria > Chloroflexota > Anaerolineae > UBA4142 > UBA4142 > JACRPR01. The sequence goes on from JACRPR010000015.1 coordinate 24,420, forward strand.
CGGGCGAGAGATCAATGATCGCAAGCCGGCGAAACCCCAAGCCGAGCCCGTGCGCGTCGTCGAAATGAAATCCTTCCGCGTCGGGACCGCGATGAACCAATGTGCCGGTCATCGCCGCAAGTAATTCGCGATGGACCGGCTCTCGCGATTTGTAATTCCAAATGCCGCAAATGCCACACATTTATATTGTCTCGATAAAATCGATGATGCGTTTGCCGTGCACGCGATAATCGAATCGTTCTCGCGCGATCTGTTGCCCGCGCGCACCAATCTCTGCCGCCAAAACCGGGTTGTCCAGTACGCGGCGCAACTGCTTGGCAAACGCATCCAGATCATTCGGCGGCGCGAGAAACGCGCTGACCCCATCTTGGAGATGGTCAGAAATTTCGCCGGTGCTGGTGACAACCACCGGCTTGCCAGTCGCGAGGTACTCGCCCAGTTTGGTTGGAAAGCCAGCATCGGAAAAGGCGCCCTGTTTTCGCGGCAGGACAAAAACATCCGCTGAATTCAATCGGGCTGGCAAATCATCACGCATAGCCGCGCCAATGAATTCCACCCGATCGCTCACGCCTAATTCCGCCGCGCGCGCTTGAATTTCTGCGCGAATGCGCGAACCAGAATCGCCGACGATTTGCAAACCAAATTCTATCTCCGCAGATGCCAGTTTACCAACGATTTCGATCAAGCCCGCCACTTCGCCGTCCTGTGCGAGATTCCCGGAGTACAGAACCTTTTTGCGATGACCAGTTTTTTTCGCATTTCCATCTACATTAAACCGATCAGGATCTACAAGAATCGGGACACGCAGTAGTTTGGCAGAACTGTGACGCTGTACCACATAATCTTTCAAGTAACGCGAGATCACGATGATTCCATCTACCAAGCGGAAGACAATCCGCGTCAATGCCCAGGATTGGAGTTTGATCGCCCACGATAGTTTGCGAGATACAAACGGCAACTCACACACGTCCAAGACCGTCTTTGCTCCTACCAGCCGCGCGATTAACCACACAAACAACGTCCAGAAAAGCGAATAAGTTGTATATATGATAACAGCGTCCAATTTTTCACGGTGGGCTTGGGTGAACATCGCGTGAATCAAACCCCAAATGCCTTGCAATTCAAGAATACGCCGTTGCAGAAACGTTGCACCACGTACGGTCTTGCCACATGCATACTCAAATGGAATTCCATCATACACGCCGCGCGGTTCGGTGTTGAGCACACCATCCTCAGAACGCTCGAACGCCTTGAGGCAAATCACCCGCACAGTTGCGCCGTTCTTTTGCAGTCCTTTAGCGTAGGCAAGCACGCGCGCGGTTGCGCCGTAGCCATTCGGAAAACCAAACGCGTCGCCGATAATCCAGATGTTCATCGCGCGTCCAAATACCCTGCCACAATCTTGACGACCTGGCTTGATACGTCCGGCTCCAGATATTCCGGCGGTGGATTCCAATTGCGCGATTGCGCGAGCACCGTTTCGACACATCGCAGAATCGCGTCTGGTTCGCAACCCGACAACATATTGCTTCCACACTCGATTGTTTCCGGGCGTTCGGTTACATCGCGAATCGTAACGTTCGGCGCGCGGAAAATGCAACACTCTTCTTGCACGGTCCCGCTGTCCGACAAAACACAAAACGCCGCGCGTTCGAGCGCGATGAAATCAAAAAAGCCAAGCGGCGTAACAAACTTGACCTGCGCGTTATCCGACACAATGCCGAATTGTTCCAGCTTGTTGCGCGTGCGTGGATGCAAACTAACCAACACCGGCAAGCCGTACTTTTGTTGAATTTGCGCGAGCGCGCGCGTCAGGTTTTGTAAACGCGCTTCCACATCCACATTCTCCGCGCGGTGCATCGTCACGAGAAAATACTTGTTCGGCGCGACGCCAAACTGCGCGTGCGCGTTCGAGGCGCGAATTTGCGCGTCATAGTGATTGATCACTTCGAGGATCGGATTGCCGGTCACATAAATCCGCCGGTTCTCAATTCCTTCACGCACCAAGTTCTCTTTACTCCGTTGCGTGTACGGCATCAGCACCGTGCTGGAATGATCAATCACGCGGCGATTCACTTCTTCCGGCACGCGGTCATCATAACAGCGATTGCCGGCTTCCATATGATAAACCGGGATACCCATCCGCTTGGCAAGAATCGCGGACAGTCCGCTGTTTGTATCGCCAAGAATCAACAACGCATCGGGGCGTTCGTCGCGCAAAACCCGGTCCACCGCGCTAAACATTTGTCCGATTTGCTGACCGAACGAATCGCCGGTCACGCCGAGATAATGATTCGGCGCGCGCACGCCGAGTTGTTGAAAAAACACATCGCTCAAGTTCGGATCGAAATTCTGGCCGGTGTGAACGAGAACGTGATCACAGAGCGCATCGAGTTTTGCGATCACGCGACTCAGGCGAATAATTTCCGGGCGTGTGCCGAGAATGGTAAGGATTTTCATCACCGCAACATTTCGCCTTGCTCGAACAGCGCATCCTCGATCATCAAACGATGTTGGCGTAACAGCGCGGTCAGCGCGACGCGATCCATTGTGCCATCGGCTGAACTGTACTCGCCTTTCAGCGTCGCGATTTTTTCATCCGCCGCGCGCACTTCGGGAAGAATCGGTTGAATCACATAGTACGCGTCGCGCGCAATCGTGCGATGACACTCTTCTTCGGACACGAGAATCTCGTGAACTTTTTCGCCGGGACGAATCCCGGTAATCGTCGTCTGGATTGGTCGGTCGCCGATGAGAAGCGCGGCAATATCCGTCACGTTCGCGGACGGCACGCGCGGGATGTAGGTCTCGCCGCGTCGCGCATCGCGCACGGCGGCAAAGATCGTGTCCACCGCTTGATCGAGACTGAGCAAAAAGCGCGTCATCTCGGACGTGGTGATTGTAATGGGACCGCCACTCCGAATTTGATCGTGAAACAATGGAATGACCGAGCCGCGCGATGCCAGCACGTTGCCGTACCGCACCGCGATAAAACGCGTGCCAGGACAACGCATATTCGCCTGAATGAACACGCGCTCTTGAATCGCTTTCGTCATTCCCATCACATTGACCGGTTTGCACGCCTTGTCGGTTGAAACGCCGACGACAGTTTCAATCGGCAATGAATGCTCCTGAATCGCGCGCACGATATTTTCGGGACCGCCGATGTTCGTCATCACCGCTTCAAACGGAAAATACTCGCAGGTCGGCACTTGCTTGAGCGCGGCGGCGTTGAACACGACATCCGCATCGCGCAGAGCAGACGCGATACTATGAAAATCGCGCACGTCGCCGATTCGAAATGCGAGCAGTTGTTGAAAATTGCGATAGATCACTTCATCGGTTACCGCGCGCTTGTGGAGATACTCGACACGCATCGCGTGTTGCTTTGCCTCGTCGCGCGAGAGAACGATGATTTTGCGCGGCGTGCCGAGTTCGCCGGTAAGCAAACGGCGCACCAAAACCTGTCCCAGAGAACCGGTGCCGCCGGTGATGAGCACGCGTTTGTTTTCAAGCGGTTGCATTTTGTTTTCTCCAATCGTCATAGGGTGTGGCATCGCGCGCCAACGCGTCAATCATCTCGTCCCAGGTTGGAATTCGATAGCCGGTCGCGGCGACAAAACGCGCCGCGCTCAAACTGCGGTCGCACGGCGGATCATCGAACGGGTTGATGGTGATGTCGAGTTTCAGCGCGGCACGAATTTTGATCAGCAATTCGTATTTCGTGATCCGTTCACTCGCAACCTGGTAAATGCCGCTCACGCGCGGCTGGTCTGCGATCACATCGCCGATGATCTGCGCGAGCGTTTGCGTCGTCACGCCGGTATAGATCGCGTGGCGATAACCGTTCACGGTTCCGCCGCGCTGACTGAGAAACCATTCGAGCAAGCCGGTCGTTTTGAGAAATTCGCGTCCGATGATCGAAGTCCGCAAGGTTAAACAATCGGCGCGGTTTACTTCGCCGAGTAATTTCGATCTGCCGTACAAATCTTCCGCATCGGTCAAATCATCTTCGGTGTAATTGCCTTTGCGCCCGCTAAAAACACAATCGGTGCTGATGTGAAAGAGCCGCGCGCGACTCGCCGCGCAGAGATCGGCAAGTCGGTGCGGCAAGAGCGCGTTGATCGTGATGCTCAAGATCGGATCATTCGCCTGCTTTAATTGTTTGATGATCCCAATGCAATTGATGATCACATCGGGTTGAACCTGCGCGACCGCGCGGACGATACTGTGAAAGTCGAGCGCGTTGACGCCGCCGATCAATTGTTGCGATTCGGCGCGCGCATACATTGGGAATCGCGTCCACGCGCCGCGCGGTTCGCGGAACGTCGCAAACATTTCGTAACGCGACGCGAGCGTTTGAAACACTTTGTGTCCCAGCATCCCATCGCCGCCGAGAATCAAAATTCTCACTGAGCGCTCTCCACAGGAAACAATGCAAGCATCTGCCAAAATTTTTTCTCCCCACTGATGGAAAAAAACACGGACAATTGAAAAACCAAGAAGAAAATTCCGTGTTCCCTTCCGTCCGTGGGAAAAATTTTGGGGTTTTGACAAAGGTATCGAATGGCAATCATTTCGTCTGCTTCTTTGTAAGCGGGTCTTGGCGAATCCACGCGACGTACTCGCGCAAACCGTCTTCAAGCGCGACGCTGGGCGTGAAGCCAAATGCGTCGCGCGCCGCGCGAATCTCGGCGAGACTGTGCCGCACGTCGCCATGGCGCGGCGGAGCGTACTGCACGCCGACCGCGACACCCGCCGCGCTCTGCATTATGCGCGCGAGTTCGTTGATCGTTACGCGCGTCCCGCTTCCAATGTTGAACACACCGCGCGCGTCCGCCGAAAATGCCGCGCCCAGATTCGCGGCAACGACATCGCGCGCGTTCACAAAATCGCGCGTCTGCTCGCCATCGCCAAAAATTGTGATCGGTTCGCGTTTCAAAATGCGATTCGCAAAAATCGGAATAACGTTGCCGTACGCGTCGTACCGTTGATTGACGCCGTACACGTTGAAATAGCGCAGACACACATTTTTCATTCCGTACAGTTTGTTGTACACGAGACACATTTTTTCGGCGGCAAGTTTGCTTGTGCCGTAGGGTGAGTCGGGATCTTGGGGATGATCTTCCGCAATTGGCAGAGTTTTGAGTTCGCCGAAAATTCCGGCGGAGGAGGAAAAGACAACGCGCGTAATGCCACGCGCGCGCGCGGCTTGCAAAACATTGAGCGTGCCGATCACATTCACTTGCGAATCCTGGATCGGCTGTTGAATCGAGCGCGTGTTGCCGACGCTCGCGGCGAGATGAAACACGACCGCGCACCCTTCGCTTGCCGCGTGCACGGCGTCAGCATCGCGGATGTCGGCTTGCACAAACGGAACGCCGGCGATCAAATTCTCGCGATAGCCGGACGAAAGATCATCCAGCACAATCGGCGTGTGGCCCAGTTCCAATAAGCGCTTGACCAGGTTCGAGCCGATAAAGCCCGCGCCACCTGTAACCAAAGTTTTCATTGATGATCAACTCGCTAAAGATGTTTTGGATGACCGGCGATTTGCCGCGTCTGCCAATGCTTGACGGAATGCCTCGCGCACATTGCGCGCGTCATGATTCTGGATCGCGAGGGTTTGCGCGCGCCGACCTAGTCGCTCGCGGAGAGATTGATTTTCCATCAGTTCTACCATCGCCCGCTTGAGCGCGTCCTTGTTTCGCTCGGAGACGACATAGCCCCACTGCCCCGTGCGCGCGTATTCCGCAACCGCCATTTCTGCCGGAGCATAGACCAACGTCGGTGTGCCGCTAATCATATACTCAGCCGTTTTGGTCGGCATTGAATAACGCGCAAACTCGATTGACTCGGCGTCAAAGTCAAGTGGGAGAATCAGTGTATCGGCATTTGCGAGCAAAGCTGGAACATTCGGATATGGTATAGGCGGACAAAGCGTTACCATTCCAGGACGATGGAATGTCTGTGAAAATGCTGTGTGGTGGTCTGGTGTGAAAATGTCCAACCGGCAGGAATGTCCAGTCGCATTTAATTCTGCAATCGTATCACCCAGATCGCGCAGGCTCGCGGCATTCGCCTTGCCGATTCTGCCGGTATATACAAATCGAAAAGGAGTAGACGCTTTCCAAGCATTTTTTTGCGCGGGCATCCAAGCGGACAAATCGAGTGAATTGTGGAAAGGCAAAAAATTTCGTGCATATCGTGATTGAAACGCGTCGCACATTTTTTGACTGATCCCCATCAGTGCACCCGCGCGTTTGAGCAATTGACGAAATTCGACATTCATCCGCCAGCGCAAATAAGGCGACAATATACCGCGCCGGTACAACGTCGAATGCCAATCGTCCATCATGTGAATCGCGATTGCCGCGTTCGTAACCGGGGTCAATTGCGTGACCAAGCGAATCAGGTTCAATGAGGCGAGTTGCGTGTAAATTACTTCTGGTTTGAAATCAGCAACCCATTGTAAAAACTGTGGCGATAAACACAAACGGCGGAGAATGTCTTCTGCGCCAAAAAACTTTACGGCGCGATAAAAATTTTTCCGGGCTGGGGTTTCTGGAGGATCAGTTGAGGCAATAGATGTAACAGTGGCGGAAAAGGAATTACCGCGCACAGTGATCGGCTGGGATACTTTGCCGTGGCGCGGAATAAGTGAAAACGGAAAAACCCAATAATCTTCCAACGAACCGAAATGATAGTAACGTTCGCAAATTGTCGCGTCTATGAAATCTGTCTGCCCTGTAGCGACTGCGATTTTATCCTTATCCCATCCCTTGAAAAGATTGGTGAGTGTGATGCCACCGCCAGAAGTAGAGTTGAAGCCGTGACCGAGAATGAGGACACGAGGATAATCTTCGGGGTTCTTCATTTGTAGGGCGTTTAAAACACTTGGTCATTTGCCACAAAAACAAATTTCCAAGCCAACATATCTCTTAGAACAAGCGCACCGTTTTTCGCTTGGCACGCGATTTTGCGCCACCCCGAAGAATTACCCTTGACGGCAGAATGACTTGGTAGCGTAGCAATCACCGGAGTCAACCCGACAAGTGGAGTGAGTTCTTTGGCAATCTGGGCAAGCAACAGTCACGCGTCCATCGCTAAAATGAGTTTGATAGTTTGCCAAATTCCAGGGTGCGAGATTCGCGCCCTTGTGTTGAATCACGATAACTTTAGCAAATCGGGTTGTCCAATCGTCCAAGTATTTTTGATCCGCCGAGCGTCCATCTTCGGCGCGCGTATAGCACCATTCATTACACCGATCGCGCCACCAGTTCAAACACGTCAAGCCGTTTTCGTCGCGTCGAAATGTAAGCCAGCCCACATTGTAAATCCCAAAACGTTCTTGGTCTTCCAAATACGACGGAAAGCGATGCGGAACAATCGCAATGGAGTGATCGCCGATTTCATCAAAAACCGGACGTGGATCAGCATAGAAGAAAAGATCGGCGTCAAGATAAGTTATCGAATCCGGTTCGGCAAAGTGATTCAAAATGTACAGCGGCAAGGATGGCGTGCAAGTAAAATAGTACTCGATCTGTGAACGGTTTTGTTTGGCGTGTGCAAGTGGTCCATCGCCGCGTTCGAAATCTTCAAGGGAAATCAAATTTACTCTGGGAAGATTGAGACGCCCAAGAGCATCGTAACACGCCGAGTCCATGCACAATACCCAAAGCCAAAACGACGCACAGTGGTCGCTCAACGAGCGATAGAGCGCAATCCCGCGCGTCAAATAGTTGCTGTCAAAGTAGGTGCAAAAGTGATGGGTTGTCATCGCCTGAAAAAATATCCGCGAAACTGGCAGACGTCTGGTGCATTTGCAATTTGAATCGGTTCACTAATAGCAAATTCCCGAATCAATATCAAGCCCAACCGGTCTAGTTCTTGAAGAAAATCCCGTCGGTTAAAGCACCATGCCAAATATTCGGTGTCATAGCCAAAAGTGTATGGACGTTGGATGAAAACGTACGAAGGAGAAATCAAGGTCGTAGGAAGTCGGGTAACAAAGAGATACCGGGATGTTACTTTTGCGAGATTCTCCATAACATTCTGCCAATCCTCAACATAGTGCAACGCACCACTTGCCAATACTAAATTATATGAACGCTCAAAGCAAGAATCATCGTTATAGAAATGTTGGTCTGGAAAAAGGGTCGCGCCATATCCCGAAAGCAATGACAAATCTTTGCAGTGATAATCAATTTTCACATCTGGCAACAACTCTTTCGCTAAAATGTAATAATGTCCAATACCTCCGCCCCAATCTAAAACTGAAATTTCATCCCGTTTGTGCGCGGCAAGTGCAAGTGCATACGCAAAAGACATAATCGTGTTGTGGCTGGCAATATCCGCACGGGTGGTTTGGTATGATTCATGCGCGACCCCAAGTGGTTCAGTTCCTTGAGTCATTTCAAGAAACCGCTCCCATTTGGATTTATATGTTTCCAAAATGGCGGAAACATTCCAACCCTTGACCTCGGGATGATTGCGAGCGTATGCCCATCCTTCGGGAATATATTCCCACTCGGATAACTGTCTGTTTTGTGCGAGCGGAAGCAATCGTTTGCCGAACTTGATCAAAAGCGGTGGCGTCAATAGTTTGATAATTTCTTTTGCGGTCATTTCAGTTTTGTGTTTCTCACTTTATTTGCAACCGCTTGTTTTATATGTGCAAACCAATTTGGGCGAGAGCCAAATACTTTTTGCCAAAGCATGGGACATTCATTGTGTTCAATAGGGATACCCCAATTTGTCGGGAGTGGCGGACACTTACCGAGTGGGATGTTTTTCCATTCTGATTCTGCCGAAGCATTCGTCGCGCCTTTGCCCCAACCGATATGCTCGACCATACTCCACGGCGGACGCAGACACAAGCCACGATTCAAAATGTGCCAATAAATAAATCGGACTGCCCAGATATTTTTCTGTAATTCGCCACGCGCCATCACGGGCAAATCTGCGCCGTAATGATATGTGTCTATCCCGCGTGCTTCACACTCGCGCAACAACGTTAGTGCGCCGTGATCCATTCCTTGCCACACACGCGCCCACGTTCCCCACACCCAACATTCTGCTCTACCATCAAAATATGGCTGATCAGTGATGTTACTCGGAATGACGCGCGGGTGAGTCCATCCGGTCACACTCATTACACGCGGGTCATCGGTATAGTGTTGCAATGCCGCCACCAAGTAATTGTATGTGCCAGGCACACAAACCAGGTCATCCTCGAAAATAATCGCGGCATTGTGTCGAGCCAACACTTCACTTACACCCGTCAAGATGGAACGCCCCAGACCCAGATTTTCCTTTCGCTCGCACAAAACGACCTCACACCAATCAATGCTTCCAAGTATCTGACGCACTTGAGCAACGGCTTCCCGTTTGTCCCCCGCGCGCGCTCCATCACTGAACGCGTAAAGCAACGGAATTTTGTTGGCGCGCAAACATTCAAGCGTTTGCCGTAAATGATCGGGACGTGCGTAGGCAAAAAGGATAACGGGAATGACTTGACCGCTCTGGATCAATTACACCCCTTCAAATCCGTGATTCGTTGTTCAATCGTTGCCGCGCTTTCGCCCCAGCGATTGATGGATTGTGCTTCGCAAAAAGCGCGGCGCGCTAAATCAGGCCGTTTTGCGCGGAGATAAACATCGCCAAGACTAATGAACCCCAAAACCCGCGTCCGATCCACCGGAATATTCAAAGCCAACATTCGCGTCAAGTAGGATTCGGCTCTGTCGAGTTGATTTTGCTGAATCAAAATATTTGCCATATGCAAATACGCCCAAGTCAGGTTTGGATTTAACTCAATTGCTCTGTCGGTTGCTTTCAGCGAGTCATCCACCCTGCCCGCGCTACCATAAGCGACAGCCAAGGTGTACCAAACATCCGCTGATTGCGGAAATCGTTTGCGCGCGCTTTCCAGCACATGAACCGCGCCCGTTGAATCCTTTTGATCTACTGCTAGCCAACCCGATTCAATTAGAACTTGCTCGGTATAATCGGGGTAATATCGTTGCACCCAGTTCAAGGCATTTTGCGCGTCTCCAAAACGCCGTACGTATCGGTATCGCGACGCAAGCGCAAGCATGTTCAAAGGTGTTTGCCGAAGTTGAATCTCGGCTTCGAGTTCAGCAATGGCACCCGGCAGATCACGACGATATAACTCCAGAAATGATCCAAGCGCACTGTGAGTTTGAGGATTCTTTGGCGCGCGCGAAACGGCGTGCCGATAATATGCTTCGGCTTGATCCAATTGCCCTTTGATTTCCAATTCTTTCGCAGAACGCACCAAAGCCGTCGCAATCACTAGAGCCGCCCACTCGCGCTCTCTTTCAGTACCCACAGTCAACGCGCGTTCAACAAGCCGGTTCGCGTCATTCGGATCACCGCGCCGAATTACCGAAAGTGCCGCATAGACAAATGTACGCGATTGACTCCACGTTGGATCACTAGGACGTACATCCAGTTCACCTTCAATGCGCGAATCATTCATTCCGCGAAATCCGAGATTGGTATTGAGATTGTGCCGCAGGAGTGGTTCAGCCATCAGAATGAGTACGGCGCACAGAGGTAGGGAAATAAGAATCCACAGTGTTTTAGCACTGCGGATATGAAATCGCTCAATCAACAACAAATCATCTCTTTCTATCTTTGGAAAGACTCATGGCTGGAGTCTATCCATACTTGCCGACAATCCCCACATCGCCCAGAAAATAGTGATGCCCCAATGCAAGCCGATGACGACATGTCCTAGTCCCATTACAAGCAGAACCGTTATCCCTGCAAAAAGCGAGACTGAGAGTTTCCAAATAGCAATATCAGTTGAATTGAGTCCACGAATGAGTCGTCCAATGCACCAGACAAATAGCGCGACTAGCGCGCCCAGCCCCAGCCATCCCAGACCGGACAATAAAAGCGTATAGATGGAATGGTCGTTGATGCCTGTAACTGAAGGCAATGCAAACGAACCAGTACCCAAAGGTGAAGCAAGATTCATTTCTAAACTTGACCAAAACAAATCCACTCGAATTTGTGTGTTTGCATCATTCTCCAAATCAGATTCGAAAAGACGCAGAACATAATCGGGATTTTGAAAATTCTCTACGAAATTTGTAATTTGGAATGTCAACAAGGCAAGCAGACCCAAAGTAATCAACGCAATTTCAAACCTACCCAGATATATTTGTCTAGTCCTCGATCGCTGGGATTTGGAACTGTCAGAGATATTGAGCGGCGGTCGCAAAAAGTAAATCAGCGTAATCAGAATAATTCCAATGATCTCGCCGTACAATCCGGTGCGGCTAATTGTCAAAAGTTGAACACGCGTCAACCAAACATTTGCAACAATGAAGGCAATCCGTTGCCAGAACGAACGATTCCCCAATGTTTCACCCCACGCTAAAACCGAACACAAACCTAGATACGTACTGATGTAAACTGAATCACCCGCCATACGAAAGCCGAGCGGGAGTGCCCACTCTCCACCTAGTCGCCCAACCTGGGTGTAAGCATCATAGGTGTACGCCGAAGAAGGCAAAACAGTAACAAGCACTGAAAATGCGACACCGGTCAACATGATTCCAAAAGTGAGAAGACGAATGTGCAATGCCGTACGCGCCAACGCATAGGTAAGCAAAAAAATTATCACGCCATAAAGGATCGTTTGACGATACCAATTCAATTCTTCAGAACCAGCAAACCAAGCAAAAAATGCCGCCGCAAAAAAGCCGGTGATGAGAACAACTCCCAACGGAACAAACGGCATTGCCTGGAACTGTTTTCTTTCCCGAATTGATTTCACGAAAAGATATAGAAGAAAGGCACTACCGAAAATTAAGACGGCACCTTGTTCAAACGAAAGTGGACCAATCAAATCGCCAAAGATTGGAAAACGCGCAAACGAAAAAATTGGCAACGAGAACGGTGAGGCAAGGATTAATAATGCCAAGTATGCAAAGGGTCCCCAAAGTAGACCGACCACGACTACAGGAACAAGCACCAACATCGCGCGCGCGATATAGTTTGATCGCGGAATATCCATTCCAGCCAAGACCGCCGCGCCAACCGTCGCGAAGAAGGCGATCAGTTGTGGCAGAGAACTAGGCACTAGATCGCGTAGAGAAAAAGACCTGGTGCGCTCGGCATTTCCGAATGGTTTATTCATACAGTATCAACCGCATCACTTTGGATTTCGCTCGGCTGATCAAATTCAGGAAACGGAATAATCCTTGAAGCAAATATCCATCCCATCGTTTGTGTCGAAGAACTTGGGTCGCGCGCAAATATCGGAACCAATCTCCGCGTGCGTAACTTTTCAACATTCCTTTCCTAGTCACCTGCCAATCTGCATCCACCAACGTAAAAATAAAAGCGTCGGGAATATGCACGCGATTTGCTTGCGCCTCTGCCCCATACCACACGCCGGTTAGCCCTTCCGGGTGATGACCATAATCGTGATTTTGATGAATCACGCGCAGAACTTGGCTCGCATCAATCACAGGGATTCGATTCGCGCGGCAATGGTAGATAAGTTGATTGTCATAGCCGGCTCGTCCAATAATCAAATCAGGAATGTCTTTCCAAATATCCCCTTTGTAGATGAAATAATCGGAACCAGCCGGCGGATGCAGAGTAGCGCGTTCTTGAACCGTATGCTCTAACAATTGTTTCCATCTCGGATCTTCAAATTGAATTTCAAATTCGCAATCTAAATCCCAACGTTGCCCAATCATCAAAAAGCGATCAGCCGGCATTCGTTCAAGAACAGTAGGCAAATGATCAAGAATAATAATATCGCAATTCACATACATCTGAATCGGAAAACGACCATATTGCCGAGCGAGCGAAAACATTGAGTTCACCGTCGGCGTACCTTGCTCGCTCGTCTCGACATTCTCGATCCAGATCAAACCCAGTTCTTGAGCAATCTGCGAATATCCCACACCGTCGCCAAAGAGAATGATTTCGACATCAGGAGAAATCGCCTTCCAACTTTTTAGCGCGTTGATCTGGCTAACACGAATCTGCCCGACAAAAGGTTTGGCGGTCGTAAGGATTGTGAGCAATGCTATTCCTTTATTAGAACAAAACAACCCAATGCATAATGTCGTTTAGAACCAGGACGCGCAAGCGCTTCATCGCGGCTCGCCGTATACCAGCAGTCATCGGTTTCTTTAACCCAATATCTCTCTTTATGAATTCGCCAACCTTGAAGCAATTTGGGTAGTCTTTCTGCTCCATATACCCGATGAACCGGCGCAAAGACGGCATCCATTCCAACCGGCACCGTCAAAAGCATCGTTCCCCCTGGCTTGGTGGCTTGCCCAAGTCTCCGCATCACTTGTAAATCGCCTTCGGGTACAAAGTGTTGGTCACCATAACGTCCGGTTATCCCGACATGTTCGATCATCGAACAACAAATAATCACGTCGAATGTGGTTGGGGGAATTTTTCCGGTCAACAAGTCCGCTCGTTTTAATTCCAAATCTCGATCAACAAATAGCCAATTCTGTTTTTCAATATCAAGCGCAAGAACTTGGAATCCTTTTTGCAACATCCCAAGTGAAAGCAATGGCGAAGAACCTGGACCGACATCTAATGCTTTTCCACCACTATCTGGCAAATGCGCCAAAATCCATGACCATTCGATATGACGATCCCCGGCTAAACTCATTCCCGGTGGATCTTTAGGAGTAACGATACTCGCCAGGGAATAAAGAACGCGCGCAAATCTTCGCCGAAAAAAACGGACAGCCCGATTCCACATTCAGGATTTCCCCTAGTTCACAGCAACCCACGAAATAATTGGTGCAATGACCCCGGGACGATTGCGTGAATTAACCACATTCCAAAATGGTGAAACGCCGTGGGTCAACTCAACTTCAAACAGTACTACCGAATCCAATTTCAAGATCCAACGTACACAATGCAGACTCACGCGCGGACTAATCACGAAACTGCCCGCGTTCAACAAACTCGCAGGCAGTTGAGACTCAATACAATTGCGCCCTATGTGTAAGGGGGGCCAATTTTTCTCGGCTGAGTCATTGTGATAACATCGCATCACGGTTACGCCTTCAGGTGTAGTGAGATCAAAACCAATAACCAATGCCGAGTTTACCTGCGCCAAATCAAATTCCATTCGGACTCGAATAGATTCGCCACTTTGAAAACGCATTGAGGGTTGCCCGTTTCTTCCAATCAGCCGGACTGCTCGCAAGCGAAATAAATCATCCCCCGGTGCCGTTGTTAAATCTCCCCACACAACCTCGCCGCTTTCCGATGCGCTAGTCATCATATATTCTCGCACTGCCATCAGCGCATCTGAATCGCGCGTCAACTTTCCTTCCGCGAGTTGTATGCCCCGAGTACACAGAGAAGTGACCGCTTGCATATTATGACTCACAAACAACACCGTCCGCCCTTCCTTCGCGACATCACCCATCTTGCCCAAGCATTTTTTCTGAAACTGCGCGTCGCCCACCGCCAATACTTCATCCACCACCAAAATTTCTGGTTCGAGATGCGCCGCCACCGCAAACGCGAGCCGCACGTACATTCCGCTCGAATAATGTTTCACCGGCGTATCAATAAATTTTTCCACTTCGGCGAACGCGACCATCTCATCAAACTTGCGTTCGATCTCGCGTTTGCCCATTCCCAGGATCGCGCCGTTCAGGAAAATATTTTCGCGCCCGGTCAATTCCGCGTGAAAGCCGGTGCCAACTTCGAGGAGCGAACCGACGCGCCCGTTCAACGTAACGCGTCCTTCGGTCGGCTTGGTGATCGAAGACAAAATTTTTAACAGCGTGCTTTTGCCCGCGCCGTTCCGCCCGATAATGCCGACGACCTCGCCGCGTTTCACGTCGAAGGAAACGTCTTTGAGCGCCCAGATGGTATCTTGCGATTTTCGATTTTCGATTTCTGATTTTCGATTGAATCGGAGTAAATCTGAAATTTGAAATCTGAAATCTGAAATCGCGTCGCGCAAGGTGCTGTGGCGTTTTTGCGCCGCGCCGATGCGGTACTGCTTGCCGAGGTTTTCAACGCGGAGGGCGAGATCGGTCATTCCGGCAACTCGTCCGCCAACTTGAGCACAGCCGCGCGCGTAGGCGGAGCAACGCGAAAGCGCAGTGCGACCAACCGATCAAGATACGGAGTAACTGCTGGAATCAACCCGGCGCGTTTTGCATCAATCAGCAAGCCGAGTGTTCCAGTCAAGCGAATCCCACGTATTTCCGCTACCCGGCGCGCAAGACTATCATCAAGAACAACAACAGCATCTGGTGATTCAAGCGCTAACATCAAGACCTCAGTTTCGCCCGGTCCGAGATCAGGTTCTCCGGGAATTAGTGGGGTTAGTCGCGTAGCATAGCGCCTTGTGCGCGTACTTTTCCATTTCAACGCCCACAAGGGGCTATGCTACCCCACTAATTCCTGAAGAGCCCGAGATCATTCACGAGCGGTAATGCGGATTCGCTCATCGGTGAGCGTACCGACCACCCAATCCAGTTTCGTCAAATCCGGCAAATTCACACCAGCGGCTCTGCCAACGTTCAACTCTTCGATCACGGCTGGAGGTACGATGACTTGAGTAACCAATGCTGGCAAAACATGCAACAATTCAAGTTGATGCAAATATTGAATCGGCGAGGTATTGCAAATGACATCAGCCAAGTCGCGTCTCCCGATTCAGGTCCGCTTCAGTTAATCGAAACGTATCCACCCCATAGTCCGCCAAGCGGGAAAGAAAAACCGTGCGCGGTACACCAGCCAATCGCGCCGCCGCGCCGGAGGACAGGCGACCTAATTCATAGAACTTGACTGCCGCCGCCATCAGCACGGTTTCACTGGCGCGTTCTGGTGTCACCTTCAATGCAAGCAGAGTTTCGCTTGGAATATCCACAACCAGATGATTTAACATTCGTCACCTCACACGATCCTAAATCGCCTACCCATTCCCATTCGTTACCGCGACCGCCACACTTACGACGTCGCTATAAAAACTATGCAGATTCAACGCGACCGAATTCAGGAACGCATCTTGATCTGCACGCGCTTTTTGGAAACGGCGCCAATGCCGCGCCACTGCCGCGACGGTTCGTTCAATCTCTTCAATTTCGTCATGGATGCGTTGGGCAAGGATTCGGAAACGCGGTTTCATACGTCTTTACCTTGCTCGCGGATGCGCTGTCCCAAACGGTCGCTCGCGGTTTCAATTTCGATCAAGTCCACGCCAAATCCGGGAACCACTTTTTCAACTGCGCTCCACGCGCGCCAGATTGCGCCGGGTTCAAGCCCTTCCACCGCCAAGTCGAGATCAGAGTGCGGATGAAACCACGCGCCGTGAGCCAGCGAACCAAACACGATGAGCCGTTTAGCGCCATAGTCTTGTTTTAAAAGACGCGCCGCTCGGCGCGCGCATTGCCAGGCGCGGCGCCGCCGCCGCTCCAGTTCTTGTTCTTCCAAATGCGAACGACGCTCCGCCGCGCGACGAAAAGTTTCTAGTTCTTTTTTGGGCAATGGCTTGAGCATACTTTTGAGTGCCTCACACGCAATCAACCAGATCAATCATTTCAGGACTGGCAATTTTGGCAAACGCGGAAAGAATGTTCGTATCCGCGAGAATCACGTTACTCCTTCTGCGCCGGACACTCCGCCTGACGATCCAAATCCGCCGCGGAATCCACTGGGATCACGCGCGTAATTCCTCGATCCGTTTCGGGCGTTTTTGCGCCGCGCCGATGCGGTACTGCTTACCGAGGTGTTCGACGCGGAGGGCGAAGTCGGTCATGGGCGAACCAAAAAACCCATCTGGGCAAAATGATGATCGAACGCGAACGACTCAACCAGATTGTGAGCGCGCATCACCACGTACGAAACACAATCGGTAAACGACCATTCCTTGTCAACGTCAAATTGTTCAAAGATTTGCCACGCTTGTTGCGCCAAATCCTCCGAAATCCAAATCACTTGGAGAATACCGGCTTGCCGCAAAATATCCAGATCGCGTTTGAATGAGATGGCGCCCGAGTATCCGACATTCATCCGCAAGAGCGTGTACAATTCGTCCAGGATGTAATCGGTTGTTATCAGTTGACATTGCCCGGCGATTTCATCTCGAAATACCAAAGCGATTTCATGGTTAGAATCGGCTCGGTCAGCCATCGCCGCCCACGCGCTCGTGTCCACGAAAACCTTTCTCATGGTTTTCTTCCGTACAAGTAGAGATCATGACTGGTCGAAGTGTTGGGCAATTTTCCGCTTGGTGCAGATTGCCCCAGCGCGCGAAAAACTTGCCAAGCCGCGCGTGTGGTGTCGGATTCGAGCGCGTCCGATCGTAAAGATTCTGCTTCGATGGCAAGCGGAAGAATCCGAATTTCTCCCGGTCGCACCAGGACTTGGCATCGCTCGCCAACGCCAACGCTCCGCAATATTTGTTCGTCAATCCAAATACCTTGTTTAATTTCGACGATCTTGGTCATACGAGTACTCCTTAAAATGGTGCGCGCGCTCCAACCGATCCGCGTCCGCCTCCTCCGCATCAATCGCCGCATCAATCTCCGCGCGATTGGCATGATAATACGCTAACGCGGCATAGACTTGGGCGAGCGAGAGATGCCCAAGCCGATCGGCGATCTCTTCCTCAGTCAAACCTAATTGGTACCATCCGACCACTCGTCGGACCGAAATGCCGGTCCCGGCAATCCGCGGTTGTCCGCCGCCAATTTCCGGGGTTTGCACGATCAAGGTTCCAATATCAACCAGGTCTAACATCTAAATCCCTCCATCTTCGGCGATCCCCACTTACCCAGCCGCTTGTGCCTTCTCGAGCCGCGCGCCGTGAGCTGGGCACACCGGATGTTCGCTTGACGATCTAAATCTTCCACAGAAGCGATGTGAATCACACGCGCAATCCCACGATCGGCTAACAGGGTTTCAAACTCCCACCGCGCCAATCCCGCGAGCTCCGCCACGCGTCCCAGTGTCACCTCGTTTGATTTGAACAGCTGAATCGCCCACTCCACACGAAGCTCGCGATTTCGACGATCAACTCCGGCGCGCCGGATAAAAAATCGTCCGGCGTAATGTGCGATGTGCCGCCTTCGATCAAACGTAGCACGATATCCGGTTGCACTTCGTTCTTGGTGTCCAATCGAACCGTTGCGTGATTTCCGCTCTCGACACCTGGTGTGAACGCGCAGTACATTCCGATCCATCCATTAACCATCTGGTGCGGCTTGCCGTGTTGTTTAAACCGAACCGGGGATAGCATGTGGACGACTCCTTCGATGAGTTCGGCTTTATTGAGGTTGGGCATCGCGCGATTCAGTTCGTCGAGCAAATCCTCATACCGATCCCAGAATCGTTGCGTCGTGTGTTGGATCAGAATGAGATCAATGTCGCTATGGCGCGAAACATCGCCGCGCGCAAAGGATCCAAAGACGATTGCTTTGGCATTGTGATAGCGTTTCAAGGTCGGCGTTACGCGATCGCGCACATCGGACACTTGCATAGAGCATCACTTGAGCGGAATTGCCGGCAAGCGTTTCAGCGCGCGATTCGCCGGATCAACCGTAATGCCAACGGACTCTAACGCAGTAACACCCAGGATTGGTTCCGCATTATTCGGTCCCAAAATCACACGCCCTGATGTGATCTCACCCATAAACGCGATGTCGGCAAGCGTAAATTCATATTCGACCGGCGTGCCATCCGCCAACTCGTACGTCATTTTCCCAACCGGGCGAAACCCTGCCGCTAACATTGGATCACGCGGCGCCAGCGAATCGGTCGCGCCGCGCTCGGCGTCCACAAGAAAAAGGGATTCATAATCCTGAGTTGCTGGTCGAGATAATTTAACGGTTACATGAATCGCGCCCATCGCCCTCCGTTGCTCTCACACCACATCCGCGAACGCTGGCGCGCACACGCGCCTTGCGTCGCATTTCGGCAGTCGCGGTAGACTGTTCAAAAACGATCTCACCTTCCGGCGAATAAACCAGGATACCAAGCCGATCGCTCATCGCGACGCCGTAAACATTTACGCGCCACGCGTCATTGGCGCGTTCGGCTTTAATCGTCACGGCGTCGCCTAAACGCGTCAACACAAAACGCAACGCGCGATCTTCGATTGCGGTTTGACCGAGCATAGCAAACCCCTACACCACATCCGCGAACGTTTGCTCCATCCGGCGAAAATAGTACAGCCCGGACACGAGCAAAACCAGGACGACCGCGACCGACACCCACAACATTTCATCCGGCGGCGCCGCGCCCAAGAGCGCCCAGCGAAATCCCTGGATCACGCCGGCGAGCGGATTCAGTCCGTACACCAATCGCCACGGTCCCGATGGAATCAACCCCGCCGAGTACGCGACCGGCGACGCGTACATCCACGCCTGGATCATAAACGGAATGAGATGTTGCACATCGCGATATTGCACGTTGAGCGCGGAGAGCCACAACCCAACCGCGAGCGCGGTGAGCACCGCGAGCAAAATGAACAACGGCAATGTGATGATCGCCAAAGTTGGAATGATTCCAAAGTACAACATCAAGCCGATCAGCACGACAAATGCAATCGCGAAATCCACCAAGCCCGCGCCAATCGCGGCAAGCGGAATGATCAAGCGCGGAAAATACACCTTGGTCAGCAAATTCGCGTTGCCGACCAAACTCGTGCCGGCGCGTTGCAACGATCCCGCGAACAATTGCCAGGGCAAGAGCGCGACGTAACTGAAAACCGGGTAAGGAATTCCATCCGACGGCAATTTCGCGAGATTGCCAAAGATGACGCTGAAAATCACCATCGTCATCACCGGTTGAATGACCGCCCACGCGACGCCGAGCGCGGCTTGTTTGTAACGCACCTTGACATCGCGCCAGGTGAGAAAGTACAACAATTCGCGATACGCCCACAACTCGCGCAAATTGAGCGGCGCCCAACCGCGCGACGGTTCGATGATTTTGACCGGCAGAGTTGCGCTCATTGCGTTTGCTCCGTGATCCACTTGACCTGCGCGCGCAACCCAGTCGCCAATGTGCCGCGCGGCGCAAAGCCGAGCGCGGTTTGCGCGCGGCGAATATCCGCCGCGGTGTCGCGCGCATCGCCGGCTTGCGCGGCTTGGTACCGCACGCGCACCGGCTTGCCGAGAATCGTTTCGAGTTCGCGCAAAACCAGGTTCACACTCACGCGCGAACCGCCGCCGAGATTGTAGATCGCGCCCGGCGCGCCCGCGCGCGCCGCGCGCATCGTCCCATCCACCGTGTCCGCGACGAACGTGAAATCGCGCGTCTGCTCGCCATCGCCAAAAATCGCAATCTCGCGATTCTCCAGCGCGGCGCGAATGAATCGCGTGAACGCCATATCGGGGCGTTGGCGCGGACCGTACACCGTGAAGAAGCGGACGGTAACAATCGGCAAATTGTAATTGCGCGTGTACAATCGGCAGAGATGTTCGCACGCGAGTTTCGTTACACCATACGGTGAAACCGGTTGCGGCGGCGCGTCTTCAAACGTCGGCAAGGTTTCCGCGTCGCCGTAAATCGAAGACGATGACGCGAACACGATTTTTTCCGGCGGATGTTGTTTCGCGGCTTCAAGCACCATCTGGGTTGCGAGCAAATTGTTGCGCGTGTACGCGTCGAACGATTTGCCCCACGACGCGCGCACCCCGGCTTGACCGGCGAGATGAAAAATCCAATTCACATCGCGTACCAACCCGGCGAGATCGGTCGCAACCAGGTCGGCTTCGCTAAATTGAAAACGCGCTTCACGTCGCAACGAAACCAGGTTGCGTTCTTTGAGCGCGCGCGCGTAATAATCGGTGAAACAATCAACGCCGATGACCGCGTGTCCATCGGCGATGAGCCGTTCCGCTAAATGCGAGCCGACAAAACCGGCGACGCCCGTTACAAGACAGGTTGCCATATCAATGCGCCTGCGCCGCGACGTACCACTCGATCGTTTTGCGTAGACCTTCTTCAAACGGCACGCGCGATTCGAAACCGAATTTTTCTTTCGCGCGGCGCGTGTCCAACTTGCGGCGCGGCTGTCCGTTCGGCTTGGTCGGATCCCATATCAGTTTGCCTGGAAAGCCGGTGAGTCGCACAATCAACTCCGCCAATTCCTTGATGCTGATTTCAAACGCGCTACCCAAATTCACCGGCTCGCTCTCATTGTACCGTTCCGCCGCCAGCACGATTCCCTCCGCCGCGTCTGCGACGTACAAAAATTCGCGCGTCGGCGTGCCGTCGCCCCACACGACGATGTGATCGTCGCCCGCGTTTTTCGCGTCCACACATTTTTTAATCAGCGCGGGAATGACGTGACTGTTCGCCGGATCGAAATTGTCGCCGGGTCCGTAGAGATTGACCGGCATCAAAAAGACACTATTGAAGCCGTACTGTTGGCGATACGCTTGCGATTGCACGAGCAACATTTTTTTCGCGAGCCCGTACGGCGCGTTCGTTTCTTCCGGGTAACCGTTCCACAAATCATCTTCGCGAAACGGCACCGGCGTAAATTTGGGATAACAACAAATCGTGCCGAGCGCGACAAATTTTTCGACGCCGCTTTGCCAACTTTCGTGCAAGAGCGGCACACTCATCATCAAATTGTCGTAGAAAAATTCGCCGGGATGCGCGAGGTTCGCGCCGATGCCGCCGACACGCGCGGCAAGATGAATGACAATGTGCGGACGATTTTCGACGAGCGCGCGGCGAATGTCTTCCAGTCGCCGCAAATCGTAGCGATCCTGATCGGCGATCAACACGGTCGCGCCGCGCGCCTGCAGTGTTCGCACAACATTTTTACCCAGAAATCCATTTCCACCAGTGACCACCACACGTTTGTTTTCAAAAAACATTTTCATCCTCGTTTAATCCAAGATCGTCCGGCGCAAGGCGCGCTCCGCCCTTCCGGCGCGCGTTCCGCCAGAATCAAAAAAAATATCGCGTTCACACTTGCATCGAAAATGCGAACGTATTGTATGCAACAAGTATGATCAAGTCAATGTTTCTATGGTAAAGATTTTTTGACCAGCGCAAAAATTTACAGAGAATTTACGCGCCCGCCGCGCGGATACAATCACGCACAGCGAGAGTGAAAACAAATTATTGGACGCGGACGAACGCAGATGTTTTTCTACGCTTGTCTGCGCGCGTCCGCATCCAAAAACATTTGCCCGAAGAGAATGTTTTGAAATTCGTGGGGCGGGCTGTCCAGCCCGCATCGGCGGCTTGGAAAAGCCGCACCACAGTCAATTTCAAAACACTTTCTAATTGCATCCGCCGCGCTTACCGATTATAATAGCGCAACTGATTTGATTCTCGACAAGGTGGTGCGTATGACATTCACGCCCGGCGAAAATGTGGGGCAGTACCGCATAATCGAAGCGCTCGGTCAAGGCGGCATGGCGACCGTGTTCAAAGCGTATCATCCGTCGCTCGACCGGTACGTCGCGATCAAAGTTCTGCATCCCGCGTTCAAAGAAGATCAAAATTTTCTCGCGCGCTTTAATCGCGAAGCGCGCATCGTCGCGAAACTCGATCACCCCAACATCATTCCGATTTTCGATTTCGCACAGCACGGCGACACGCCGTACCTCGTGATGCGCTACGTCGAAGGTAAAACATTGAAAGCGGTTTTGCGCGAAGAGCCGTTGCCCATCGCGCCCGCGCAAGTGATCGCGATGCTCAAGCCGATCGCGTCCGCGTTGACCTACGCGCACGCGCAAGGGATTTTTCACCGCGACATCAAACCATCAAACATTATGCGCGCGCACGACGGACACATTTACATCACCGATTTTGGACTCGCGCGCATCGCGCAAGCCGGCGAATCCACCATGTCGCAAGATATGTTGATCGGCACGCCGCAATACATTTCGCCGGAGCAAGCGCGCGGCGTCGCGATTGACGAGCGCACCGATATTTATTCGTTCGGCGTCGTGCTGTTCGAAATGCTCGCCGGGCGCGTGCCGTTCAGCGCGGACACACCCTACGCGATCATTCACGATCACATTTACACGCCGCTCCCCTTGCCCACTTCGATCAATCCAAATTTGTCGCCCGAGATCGAACGCGTTTTACTCAAAGCGCTTGCGAAAGATCCACCCGCGCGTTTTGCGAGTGTTACCGAATTGATGAACGCGTTGGAGCAAGCGAGCGGCACGCCCGCGCCCATCGCGATTGCGATGCCGCCGGTCGAAACGCGAACGCCGAGCCAGGTTGGTTCACCGCCGCCGGAACGCATCGCGCCGCAACCGACGCGGCGATTCACGCCGCTCACTTGCGCCGTGAGTGGCATCCTCGCGGTGATCCTGGTTTTAGTGTGCGCGTGGCTCGCGCTCGCGCTCGGCGACGATCTCGCGACCGCGTTGCGGTTCGCGCCGCCGAATCAAAACGCCGCGATTCGCGACGCGCGCGCGCGCGTTACCGCGAATCCGCAAGACCCGACCGCGCATCTGCAACTCGCCGACGCGCTCGCGAACGCGAAACAGTACGACGCCGCGCTCGGTGAATTTGAACAAGCGATCAAACTCAATCCGCAAATGCCGGACGCGTATCGGCGCGCCGGCGAAACGGCGGAACGCGCCGGCAATTTTGATCGCGCGCTCAAGTATTACGACCTGGGACACAAAGCAATCCCGAACGACATCGGATTGCTTCCGGGCTTGGGCGATATGCAGTTGCGCGCGAAACGGCACGAGGATGCGCGCGGATCATTCGAGCAAGCATTACGGCTCGATCCCGGCAACGCGCAAGCAATGTGGCGAATGGGCGAGTACTATCGCGCGTTGGGCAAACTCGCGGAAGCATTGCGCGAATACTCGCGCGCGCTCGCGGTGGATCCGAATTTGCCGGAAGCGCATTACGGTTTGGGCATGTTGGCGATGCAACGCGGCGCGACCGATGAAGCGCGGCGACAATTTCAATTGGTGATCAACAATCCCAAAACGCCGCCGCAATTAAAAGATGACGCGCAAATGCAATTACGCAATCTCGACAAAAAATAATTTTGGAAAAGGGAGATAAGGGCATCAGAGGGCGGAGAAGGCATAGAGGGCAAAGAAGGCGAAGAAGGCGCGCCCTCTTTGCCCTCTATGCCCTTTCTGCCCTCTCCGCCCTCTGATGCCCTCTCTCCCCTTTAACTTTCCCTATGGCACAACTCACCGTTTCGACAATTGAACGCGCGCGCCAGGACGTTGGCGATTTACGACGCGGCTTGGGCGACCTCGCCGTGTGGCTCGATCAACACACCGCGACCGCGCAAGCCGCGCCAATGCGCCAACGCGTCGCGCAACTCGGCGAATTTCTCGAACACCTCAACGCGGATTTGGAACAGCAGGAAAAAGAGCGCGCGCAACTCGAGGGCTTGTTCGCGGTCAGCCGCGCCGTCAACTCGACGCTCGATCTGAACGCGGTGTTGAATCGCGCGATGGACATTATCATTCAAGTAACCGGCGCAGAGCGCGGTTTCTTGATGTTGTTCGACGCACACGGCGAACTCGCGTTCCAGGTCGCGCGCAATCTCGATCACCAAACGATCACCAGCCCGGTGTTCCAGGTCAGCCGCAGTATCGTCGAACGCGTCGCGCGCTCGGGGCAAGCGGTCGTTACCACCGACGCGCAAAACGATCCGCGCTTTTCGTTCGAGGAAAGCGTCGTGCATCTTTCACTGCGCTCGATCTTGTGTATCCCATTGCAGGCGAAAGAAAATGTGATCGGCGCGGTGTACGTGGACAATCGTTTGCACGCGGGCGTGTTTCAACAACAAGACCTCAACGCGTTGCGCGCGTTCGCGAGCCAAGCCGCGATCGCGATTGAGAACGCGCAATTGTTCACGAGCGTCGCGCAAAAGATGAACGAGATCGCCGCGCTCAAAACATTTCAAGACAACATTTTCGCGAGCATCGCGTCCGGCGTGTTGACGACCGATCTAACCGACCGCATCACTGCGTTCAATCGCGCCGCCGAAACGATTTTCGCGATTCCCGCCGATCAATCGCTTGGACATTCATATCGCGAAACATTGATCGCGTTAAGCGCGACGCCGCTGTCGAACCTGGTCGAACAAGTCAAGCAAACCGGGACGCAGTACGTCGCCACCGAAATCGCGTCCGACTTGCCCCTGCGCGGCGCGGTGCATTTGAGTTTCAGCATTTCCGCGCTCAAAGATACGCGCGGCAATCCGCAAGGCGTAACGATTGTCGTGGACGATGTAACCGAGCAACGCCGGCTCGAAGCGACGCGCGAAATGTTTCGCCGGTACGTCGCGCCCGCCGTTGTGGATCGCTTGCCGGCGAATCCGGATCAATTGGCGTTGGGCGGACAACGGCAACAGATTACGATTTTGTTCGCGGACATTCGCGGCTTTACGCATTTCAGCGAGTCGCTCGCGCCGGAAAAACTCGTGGACATTTTGAACGATTATCTCTCGCTCGCCGCCGACGCGATTTTGCGCGCGGAAGGCACGCTCGATAAATTTATGGGCGACGCGGTGATGGCGATTTTCAACGCGCCGCTCGCGCAAAGCGATCACGCGCACCGCGCCGCGCGCGCGGCGCGCGCAATGCGGCACGCGGTCGCGCGCTTGCACGCGCGCGTGCCGACGGAACTGCGCTTGCAGTACGGCATCGGCATCCACACCGGCGACGCGGTCGTCGGCAACATCGGCACGCAACAACAGATGAACTATACCGCGATTGGCGACGCGGTAAACGTCGCGAAACGCCTGCAAGAAAACGCGGCGGGCGGACAAATCATTTTGAGCGGCGCGACGTACGCCCAAGTCCGCGACCACGCGCAAGCGATTCCTCTGCCCGCGTTGCGCGTCAAGGGACGCGATGCCGCGGTGGAAGCGTGGGAATTGGTGGATTTGCGCGAGGATTGACATTATATATACTTTGGCTATACTGCATCTGGAGGTGCAAAATGGCGAAAGTCATGATTACGATGCCGGACGAATTTTTGAAACAGATTGATAAAGCCGCGGCGGCGGAACAGCGTAGTCGCAGTGAGTTGATGCGCGAAGCGATGCGCGCGTATCTGGCAAACCGCGTGAGCGGCAAACGCGCGTCGTTGTTGGACAAGCCGAGCGTGCGCGCGGCAATCGCCTTGCAAGATCAAAGCCGGCGCGAAACACGCGGCATTAAATTCGACAGTGTGGCGTTCATTCGCAAAATGCGTGGACCGCTTCGATGAATCAACCAAACCACCCTGCCACCTTCCTCTTGGATAGCAATATCATTGTCAAGTGGTACCACGACGAAGAAGACAGCCCTATCGCGTTGGCTCTGCGCCACGATTATTTGCACGGCGCATGCGAATTGCGCCTTGCCGATGTATCGTTCTATGAATTCGCCAACACACTCTTCTATTTGCAAAAATACACGCCAGAGCAAATCATCGCCCGCGCGCAATCCTTGTTCGGAATGGATCTGAAAATCTATGGATTCGATCTCGTCGTTCTACGTGATGCGCTGGATCTCTGCGCGCAAAAAAATATCGCGATCTACGACGCGTATCTCGTCGCGTTAGCCAAACGCGAAAACCTGGTTTTGGTTACTGCCGATTCAAAATTGTTACGCAAATTGGGACCCCACGAACCCGCCGTCGCGTTACGCGCGTTGGCAAAACGATCCGATGAAACTAAAGAATAAAAATGTTTGAACTCTGTTTTCTCGGCACCTCCGCTTCCGCGCCGAGCGTCGAACGCAATATGACCTCGACGCTGTTGATTCACGACGGCAAACGCTACTTGCTCGATTGCGCGGAAGGCACGCAACGCCAAATTTTGCGGAGCGGTCTCGGTTTCAAAGACCTGCGCCGGATTTTACTCACGCACGGACATCTCGATCACATCCTGGGATTGGGCGGGATCGTTTCGACGTTCGGTCGCTGGGAAGCGATCGCGCGCATCGAAATTTACGCGGGCAAGTGGGCGCTCGACCGCGTGCGCGATCTGATCAAAGTGGTGTTGCGCGGCAAAGAAGTTGAAATGGAGATTGAATTTATCGAGGTCAAGCCCGGCATTTTGTTTGAAGAAAAAAATCTCACCGTCTCGGCGTTCCCGGTGATTCATCGCGGCAGTGGTTGTTTCGGATTTGTGTTTCAAGAAAAAACCAAACGACCGTTTCTCGTCGAGCAAGCCACTGCGTTGGGCGTGCCGGTCGGACCCGAACGGCGGCGACTCGTCGCGGGCGAAGCGCTCACGCTCGCGGACGGGCGCGTCATTCAACCGGAACAAGTCCTTGGCGCGCCGGTGCCCGGCACAAAACTTGTGTACGTCGGCGACATTGCGCGCACAGATGAAGTGCTCGCGCCGGCGCGCGACGCGGACGCGCTCGTGATGGAAGCAACCTACGTCGCGGAGGATGTTGCAATCGCGCGGCAATTCGGGCACATCACCGCGGTCGAATCGGCAATGTGCGCGCGCGACGCTGGCGTAAAGCAATTGTATCTCACGCACATTTCGCGACGGTACTCCGGCGCGCTCATTTCCGAGCAAGCGCGCGCGATTTTTCCAAACACAATTGTCGCGAACGATTTAGATCACGCGGTGGTGAAACGTGACTGACCTTCCAATCACGCATCGCGGCGTGGTGTATCCCTGGCATTGCGATCATATGGGGCATATGAACGTGATGTATTACGTCGGCAAGTTCGACGAAGCGACCTGGCATTTGCTCGCGTCCATCGGTTTGACCGCGACGTACCTGCGCGAGAATGATCGCGCGATGGTCGCGGTGCGCCAAGAGTTTGAGTACAAGCGCGAACTCGTCGCGGGCGATCTGATCGTGATTCGCTCCGGCATTCTCGAAATGCGCGACAAGGTGATTCGCTTTTTTCACGAGATGTCCAAAGACGAAACCGGCGAACTCGCGGCAACCGCGATTTTGACCGGCGTGCATCTCGATGCGACTGCGCGCAAGTCCACGCCGTTTCCGGCGGAGATCATCGCGCGCGGGCGCGCGATGATCACGGAGAAAAAATGAACGCACGCCTGATTGATCTCAGCCATACTGTCGAAGACGGAATGATCACCTATCGCGGCTTGCCCGCGCCGGTGATTTGCGATTTCTGGTCGCGCGAATACTCGCAACAGTTTTATGCGGCGGATACAGCGTTTCACATTGGCAAAATCGAAATGGTCGCAAATACCGGGACGTATGTGGACGCGCCATTTCATCGTTTCGCCGACGGCAAAGATTTGAGCGAACTCGATCTCGCGTCGCTCGCGAATCTCGATTGCATCGTCATTCGCGCGACGACGCGCGCGATCACGCGCGCCGCGTTTGCGAATTGCGACGCGCGCGGCAAAGCGATCCTGGTTCACACCGGTTGGGACGCGCATTGGCGCACCGATCAGTATTTTGAAGGACATCCATTTCTCACCGACGATGCCGCGCAATTTTTGGTTGACGCGGGGGCGACGCTCGTCGGAATTGATTCGTTGAACATTGATGACACCGCTGACAAACGCCGCCCGGCGCACACAATTTTGTTGCGCGCGGGAATTCCGATTGCCGAACATCTTTGCAATCTCGGCGCGGTGCCAGAACGCGGCGCGCGATTTTTCGCGGTGCCGGTCAAGGTGAAAGGGCTGGGCACATTTCCGGTGCGCGCGTTTGCAATAACCTAATGTAGGGGCGAAGCATCCTTCGACTATGCTCACGCGAAGCGTGCTTCGCCCCTACCCGAATGCAAAACCATTGACACGCGCGGAAAACCGGTTTATATTTTTATTTGAACGCGCTGATGACGGCACGCGGCAAGCGAAGAATTGCTTGCTCAACGGGTGCGTTGATATCTAGTGAATTTCACTCGCCGTAACTTTTGGACGCCGCGAACTAGAAGGAGCAAGTCGCGTAACCGACCGTTGATCAAATCATTGGTCGGTTTTTGTTTTGCCCGCGAGGAAAGGAGATCAAGATGAAAACCTATCTTCGGATGACACGCACGTTGAGCGCATTGGTGCTCGCGCTATTCCTGATCGCCGCGTGCGCTACCGCGCCGACCCCAATCCCCGGATCGCCAACATCATCGCCGATCACACCGACATCCACTTTGATTCCGCCAACCGCGATCCCAACGCCATCCTCAACCATCGTAGCATCGCCCACCGCGTCGGTTACCCCAATGCCGCGAACATCTACGCCGACTCCACCAACCGCCATTCCGATCATCGCGCGAAAAGATGAACGGGGATTTTCAATTTTGGAAACCGCGCATGCAATTATTTTCGCACAACCTGGGATCAGTGACAATCGCGCGCAAGACGTTGGCAAGCAATTTGAAATCGCCTACCAGATCATCGCGACAGATTTAGCCCCTGCCGAACAACGCCCGCACCTCTACGTTTATCGTTCCGAAGATGAACTCTTTCAGGATTTGACCACGACCTGGAAGTACGATACATGGTTCACTATTGCGCGCGCGTACCCGCGAATGAATCGCGACTATATCGCGTGGATTCCACCTTTGCCGCGCGGCGACATCGCGTTTATCACGCACGAATACACGCATCGCATCATTGAACAAATTGCCGGGATCAATTCACAGATCAACTACAAATGGTTTGACGAAGGATTGGCAGAGTACGCCGGCTTGCAAGCGTTGGCGCAACAATCTGCCGGTGAAGCGCAAGCAAAACGGCAAGAGCAAATTGACCTGGTCGCGCGCGCGCAAAAGACGAACGCACTCATTCGTTTTCGCGAGTTGACCACCGAAGATCAATTTCGAAAAATGATCGAACGCGATTGGCGATTGGCGTACGCCCAATCCAGCGTCGCGGTGGATTATCTGATCGCGCAATTTGGAATCGCGCAGATCAAAAATGTGCTGGGGGTAATTCGAACCGGGAGCGGTTTCCCCGATGCGTTTCAAAAGGTGTACGGTTTTACGGTGGATGAATTTGAAAAGCGATTTTTCGAGCACATCGCCAAGTTAGATCGCGCTTCCGATGCCGCGACTTGTTTTACGATTGACGGTCAAGCCGGCGATTGGCAAAAACTCAAACCACTGATCGTGGATACAATTTATGCGCCGATTGCGCGCGCGGCGGATGTGCGCGAGGTATTTGCCGTGACGTGCAACGGCGCGCTATACTTGCTGATCGCGGTAGATGGCAACGCGAGCGCCGACGAGAGAATCGCCTACGCTTTTGAAGTGGATACGAACGGCGACGAGATTCCCGAATTTCAACCTGGTTTCGACCGCGCGCGCGCCTGGGTCTGGAACCTTAAAGGCACCGGCTATGCGGATCTGAAACAGAATATGCTCGAATTGACCGACCGCGATTTCCGGCTTGCCATTGGTCAGGTCATCGAGTTTATGCTTCCACTCCGGTTGATTGATAACGCCGCGCGACCGCGCATTCGGGTTTACACATTCGTCAGCGGACAAATGGCAAACCGGCGCACGGCTTGGGGAACCGTTGCTCCGCTTGAATGATCTACCTGGATTCGACGCTTTAGCGGGTGGCGGGGCAAGTGAGAAACCGCGTAAACGCTCCACTCGATCTTCATCTTTCAATCACGATCAGGTTTCTAAACAAAAACCGGGCGATGCTTGTGCATCCAAGCATCGCCCGTAATTTTCCATCGGACAAATTTATAAATTCGTCCTACACATCTGTCTTGTGTAACCAATTCCACGCGCGCATCGCACCGAACAAACCCAGCACGATGAACCCGGTCAAACCGCCGCAAATGCCGGCGAGCGGATTGTTCGACGCGGGCTTGGGCGCGCTTGTCGGCGCAGGCGTGGCGACTTGCGCGACAGTGGTCGGTGGCACCGGCGTCGCAACTTGCGCGACACTCGTCGTCGGCGCGCGCGTCGGCGAAACCGGAACGGACGAAAGCGAGAACGTGGGGAACGCGGTGGGTAGCGCAGTCGAACGCGTCGCAATCGCGCGCGGTTGCAAACCCAGGTCTTTGCGCCACTCGTTTTCCAGATTGTCGTGATCGAGCCCCAACACTTGACGGAAAATGTCGTCATAGTGGCGCGGGTTTTTGAATTCATCCAACAACTCGGCATACTTGGTGCGTCCATATTTTCGAATGATGAAATCGGTCATACTGTAACTTTGCGCGTATGCCAGGATCGCCTGATCGGACGCGGTCGGAAAATTTCCCATAATCGTTCGCATCGGCAACAGTTTATCGTTTTGCACTGCCGGTTTCAGGGCGCGCGCATAATCCTCATCCATCGTCGCCGGGACCGTTTCGTAGTACGTCGCCAATCCTTCATTCATCCAGTGCGGCAACGCGCCGGTGCCTAAATCGCCCAGTTTTTGGTAAAGCACCAGGTGCGCTAATTCGTGCGGCACCGCGCGCACACCAAAGTTTAGTCCGTTCGGTTCGATGTGAATCAACGTAATCCCATACTCTGAAAACGCGCGCCCGCCGGTCCAATCGCGCGTACACGATGATTTGCAATTGACGCGGGACGGTCGTGTTCGTATCTGTAGTTACCGCGTTCAACCCGGCAACCGCGGCGTCAAACAAACGCTTGCCAAACGTATCGCCTCCGGCGTACCAGTAGAACGCGAATTTATCGGTGGCTAATTTGTTCCATTTTTTTGCCGTGTCCTCCACGCGAAAAGATTGCCGATTGGTTTGCGCCTTGTTACCCGCGCTGTCTTCAGCCGTCCACCAAAATTGTCCGGTCACTCCCGGCGGCAAATAC
This sequence comes from Chloroflexota bacterium, assembly GCA_016223105.1. Classification (GTDB taxonomy): domain Bacteria; phylum Chloroflexota; class Anaerolineae; order UBA4142; family UBA4142; genus JACRPR01. Next base: position 56,127 of record JACRPR010000015.1, read on the forward strand.
TTTTGCGATAGATTCCACACGTACGCGGCTTGAATTTTTGAATCCGCCGTGAACTCGGGGAGCCAACGACTGCTCGACGCGACGCCGTCAATCTGCACAAACAAGGCAACATCGGTAATCTTGGCTGGGCTCGTCGCTTCGAGACGAAAGGTGAGATTCTGCCGAAAATTATTGGTGAACGTGTTCGCGGTGATATTGATCGCGCTCTGCGCGTGCGCCGGCGCGACGAGCGCGAGCGCCGCGAAAATCGTCAAAAGAAAAATCGAGATGCGTTTCATTGTGTTCCTTTACAGTAGGGGCGAAGCCCGCTTCGCGTGAGCGTAGTCGAAGGATGCTTCGCCCCTACCAATTACACCGGTGCGATCAATCGTTCGACCGGCATCTGGACATACTTGTCGCCTTCTTCGATCAGCATAATCGGAATGTCATTTTTGATCGGATACTTGCGTCCGCAATCTTTTTCCTGACACACCAACCACGCGTCTTTGTACAACACGAGTCGTCCCATATTGAGTTGATACTCGGCGGTCGTGATGTGTGGCGTCGTCATAATCAGCGCGTCTTCTTGATTGTCGCTGTAATAATGCTTGCGCTCGCCGACGATGTTAAAACCGTGTTTGCGATACAACACTTGCGCGTCCTGGTTTGACACGCGCACTTCGAGCGTGAGCACGCGCGCGTTCTGCTCCGCCGCCGCTTCGATCATCGCGAGCAATAGCAATTCACCGATGCCGCGCCGCCGCCAATCGGGATGCGATGCAATCGTACTGATGTGCGCCTCATCCGTCATCATCCAAAACCCGGCATAGCCGACAATCGGCGCTTTGCCATTCGGCGCA
>JACRPR010000016.1 GCA_016223105.1 Chloroflexota bacterium
GTAGGGGCGAAGCATTTTTCGTCCCGCGCGCGGGACGAAAAATGCTTCGCCCCTACATGCAATACGATTTGCATTGAAACAAAAATGCGTTTAGAATTGCGGCGCGAAACGAATGATTCGTTCGCAGGGAGGGCACAATGCCCAAGAAAGAATCGCCCAAGAAAAAAACAGAACGTTCCAGTGTCGTGGGTGCGGTCGTCGCCAGCGCGAAACAATCGGCAAAACGCGTGTTGGTTACGCATCGCACGCTGTCACCGCCGGTTGAGATTGAACCGCGACCGTTGGAGAACGCGACCGTGCGCGCGCTCAAACGCGAACGCGCGCGTTTGCTCGACGAACTCAAACACCAGGAATTACTCGCGCAAGATCGCCCGACCACCGGCAATCATATGGCGGACGACGCGACCGAAGTTTCGGAACAAGCCAAAGCGCTCGCGTTGCGGCATCACCTGGAAGGAATGATTAAAGAAATCGAACGCGCAATTGTGCGCGCGGAAAAAGGTACGTATGGCGTGTGCGAACGATGCAAGGGCGCGATCCCGGACGCGCGGCTCAAAGTGATGCCCTCAGCGACGCTGTGCATCGCGTGTGCGAAGATTGTCGCCGCGCATCATCCCTTGAAAGCGGCGGCGTGATGACGGATCAAATTGAAATCGAATCGAACATCCAGGCGACTGCGCCGCGCTCGGTGATTGATTTTGTTTTGCTCGCGATCGCGGTGATCGTTCTCGCCGCCGATCAAGCGAGCAAGGCATGGGTCGTCGCCAACATTCCGATCAACACGACGTTCGAGATTATTCCACCGCTCCGCGAAATTTTCGTATTGACTTACATCAGCAATTCCGGCGCGGCGTTTGGAATGTTTCCGCAACTCGGTTTGTTGTTCACATTTATCGCGCTCGCGGTTTCGCTCGTGATTGTGTTTTATCATCGCTCGATCCCGGCGGAGCAATGGATCGTGCGCTTGTCGTTGGGATTGCAACTCGGCGGCGCGCTCGGCAACTTGATTGATCGCTTACGTTTTGGTTATGTCGTGGATAAGCTCTACGTACGCTGGTTCCCGGTGTTCAACATCGCAGATCGCGGCGAATGAATCACAAGAAAAGATCGAACCGCAAGGCGATGGTCTAGGATAGCCCCAGCCGATGTGCTGGGGTTTTATTTTTCAAGATGAACACACCCACAGAAATTCAAGTTGAAACCGGCGGCGCGCGCCTTGACCGTTACGTCGCGGAACATTTGCCGGAGTTATCGCGCGCGGCAGTTCAGCGATTGATTGACGACGGATTTATTCGCGTCAACGCAATCGCGCGCAAGGCGAGTTATCGCGTGAGCGCGGGCGAAACGATCACGGTGCGCGTGCCGCCGCCGGAATCGGCGACGCCACGCGCCGAAAAAATTCCGCTCGATATTTTGTACGAAGATGACGATCTCATCGTCATCAACAAACCGGCGGGAATGGTCGTGCATCCAGCGGCGGGGCACAGCGAAGGCACACTCGTCAACGCGATGCTCGCGCATTGCCCAAATCTGAATGTCGGCGGCGTGGAACGTCCGGGCATTGTGCATCGTCTTGATAGTGAGACGAGCGGCGTGATCGTCGTCGCGAAAAATGACGCGGCGATGCGCGATTTGCAAGCGCAATTCAAAGCGCGCCGCGTGAAGAAAACATATCTCGCGCTGGTTCACGGCACAGTGAATCCGCCGCGCGGAAAAATTGACGCGCCGATTGGGCGCGATCTAAAACATCGGCAAAAGATGGCGGTGATGACGAGCGGCAAAACGCGCGCGTCGGTTACGATTTATCGCACGCTTGCCAACTTGGGGCAACCGCACGCAGAGCGTTCGACTTCGCTTCGCTCCGCTCAGGATGCGGGGCGATACACCTTGATCGAAGCGCAACCGCAAACCGGGCGCACACATCAGATTCGCGTACATCTCACATTCCTGGGTTTTCCGGTTGTCGCAGACGCGATCTATGGCAAAAAGAAAAACATGCTGGGATTGGCGCGGCAATTTTTGCACGCGTGGAAATTGGAATTCGCGTTGCCGCGCGATGGACGCGCGATGCAGTTTATCGCGCCAGTGCCGGAGGATTTACGCGCGGTGTTGCGCGATTTAGGATTTGCGATTGCTGATTTATGATTTGTGCGTTTTGTGGTATGATTGAGGCGGAGGCGACAGTTGGTGGATCAGGTTCAAAAAATCTAGGAGGAGCAAAATGACATACAACGCTAAACGCGTCCAAACGACTTTGACGGAAACAGAGTATCGCTATCTCACGCGGCTATCAGGTGAGATCGGCAAGCCGTTGAGCGCGTTGGTTCGAGAAGCGATTGAACAAGTGTACTTTGAGCGCAAGACGCGCGCGCGTCGCCGCTCCGCCCTCAAAAAACTGCTCGCGCTCAACGCGCCGGTCGCGGATTGGCAACAAATGGAGCAAGAAATCATTCGAGGCGCGACTGAGCGATGAACGATACAACGTATTGACCCACACATCATCACCGCCGATGAACACTTTGACCACATCGCAGGATTAACGCGCGTTGATCCGCAATCGCTATTCGAACAAGCCGCGCGCAGATGAAATGCAGATTTACCCATACACAATTTTCGCTTGCCGATTTTTGGTTTGTGAAAAAATTTTGGTTTAGATGATCACATCCCGCAATTCCTAATTCGCAATTCGCCATTTGCCTTTCACAACCGGAGTTCAAATGAAACTCTCACCCCGATTCCTACTCATCCCACTCATCGCGCTCGTTCTCCTCTGCGTCTGCGCGGTGTTGTGGCAGTTCACCGAAATTGACGCGCCGGTCACGAGCGCGTTGCGCGACATCGCGCCGTCCGGCATCAAGGATGTGTTGCGTCCTTTGCGCGCACCCCAGGTGTTGACGTTCGGTCCCGCGTTCAACGCGAAAGATGTCGCGCCGAATGTGCCGATCACGATCACGTTCTTGACGCCGATGACCGCGAACGACGCGGCAATTCAAATGACGCCGAACATTCGCGGCGCGTGGAGTTGGAGCGGCAACACCGCGACATTTACGCCAGCGGAAACATTCCCCCTCAGCACAACGATCAACATTACCGTGACGCGCGAGGCGCGCAGTTGGTTGCAACGCCGCGCGGAAAAAGATTTCGCGTGGTCGTTCAGCACACTCGCACCGCCCTCGATCATCGCGACCGAGCCGCGCCAGGGCGCGCAGTTCGCGTATATGCAAGATCGTTTGGCGATCACATTCAATCGCGAAATGGATCAAGCATCGGTGCAGGCGCGATTGAAAGTTGAACCGGCGATTTCGAATATGCGACTCGCGTGGCAAGGCAGGCAGTTGATCATCGGCGGCAACTTGCGCCCCTCGACCAACTATCGCGTTTCGATTCCGAGCGGCGCGAAAGACAAAACCGGATTTACGACCCCAAGCGATTTTCTCTGGTCGTTCACGACGACGCAACAATATCCGTACCTCGCGATCATCAACATCGGTCGCTATGGCGTTACCGCCGCCGATAAAGCGACGACGCTCAAATTGCAATCCGTCAATGTGTCGCGCGCGGATGTCGCGCTGTACAAATTGGACACCGACACGTACATCAAATCGCTCGCGTTTTCGTACGACGCGTGGCGCAATTTCAAACCGCAAGGCGATCCAATCAAAACGTGGAGCGTCGCGCCGACAATAAAAATCGATCAGTACACAACCCAGGATTTGAAACTCGATCCACTTCCGGCTGGCACGTACTATCTCACCGTGAAATCGGCGGAAGGCGTGAACGATACCCAGGTTCTCGTCGCGACGAAAACCGCGTTGACAATGAAACGCACGACCGACCAGGTTTTGATTTGGGCGACGAGCATCACCGACGGATCACCCATCGAAAAATTGTTGCTGACGTTTTACAATTCGAAAGGCGAACGCGTCGGCACCGGCGCGACCGATAAAGATGGTTTGTTCAAAGGTAACATTACCGCGACGAAAACCGATTTGAACGTCGTCGGCATTCGCGAAGGCGATGTCGTCGCGCTGAGCGATCAATGGCAAAGCGGCATCGAGCCGTGGCGCTTCGATGGCGTGTCGTGGCAATGGGATCCACAAAAGCACACGCATCGCGTTTACATTTACACCGACCGCCCGCTCTATCGTCCGGGGCAAACGGTTTTCTTCAAGGGCATCGTTCGCAGTGATGACGATGGCGTGTACGCGCAACCACCGGCGGGAACTGAAGTGCGCGTCAAGGTCAGCGATTGGCAAGACCGTGTGCTGTACGACAAATTGCTCAAAACAAGCGCGTTCGGTTCGCTCGCGGATTCGTTCGTAATCAATCCCGAAGCCGGGCTTGGCTCATACCAGGTCGTCGCGTCTATCGGCGGCGAAGAATATCGCAACGAAATCCAGGTCGAAGAGTATCGCAAACCGGAGTACGGCGTCAATGTGAAGTTAGATCGCAACGCGTACATCAACGGCGACACGATCACCGCGACGATTCGCGCGAATTATTTTTTCGGCGGCGCGGTCGCGGGCGCGCAAGTGAAATGGACATTGTACGCGAACGATTATTATTTCTACTGGCGCGGCGGCGATGCTTCGACTTCGCTCAGCACAAGTTTCGATTTCGGTAGCGTTGCCGAGCAACGCTATTGGGGCTTTGGGCGCGAGGTGTCGTCGGATGAAGGCACGCTGAACGCGAACGGCGAACTCGTGATCAAACTTCCGGCGAACATCGCACAGGAAGAACGCAGTCAGGTGTACACGCTCGAAGCGACCGTAACCGACGCGGCGAATCAACCACAATCCGCGATTTCAACCGCGCTGATTCATCGCGGCAGTTTTTATATCGGGATGCGTCCGACGAATTACGTCGCCGAGCGCGGCAAGGAATCGCGCTTTGATCTGCAAACCGTTGACACGAACGGTCAAACCCAGGGTCGCGTCGCGTTGAGTTACGCGATCAATTTGCTCAACTGGGATTGTCGGCAACGTCTCGACGACAAGGGACGCCGCGTGTGGAAATGCGATGAAGTGAAAACCGAAATCGCGCGCGGTGATCTCACGACCGATGCGACCGGCAAATATCAACTCGCGTTTACGCCGCCGCGCGGCGGATCGTATCGGCTCGACGCGCAAGGCAAGGACACGCGCGGCAATCGCGTCCTGGGTCAAACCTGGTTGTGGGTCAGCGACCGCGCGCAAAGTGTGTCGTGGCGATACGATAACAACGATCGCATTGACCTGGTGCTCGACAAGAAACAGTACACCATCGGCGACACGGCGAAGGTATTGATCCAATCGCCGTACGCAAAAGCGACTGCGCTCGTAACGCTCGAACGCGGCAAAATTATTTCGCATCGTACCGTCGCGCTCGATTCAAATAGCGCGACGATTGATGTGCCGATCACCGACGCCACTTTTCCAAATGTGTACGTCGGAGTGGTGCTAATTCCACAAGGCGGATTCCCGGACGGAATTCCCGGTTTCAAAATCGGATTGGAAGATATCAAGGTCGTGTCGAACGCGAAAAATTTGAACGTGAGTGTCGCATCCGCGCAAAGCGAGTATGCGCCGCGCGATAAAGCCGCGTACACGATCAAGACGACCGATGCAAACGGAAAAGGTGTGAGCGCGGAAGTTTCGCTTTCGGTCGTGGATAAAGCCGTGCTTGCGCTCGCGCAAAATTTCGGCGCGGACATTGTCGAAGCGTTTTACGGCAAACGCGATCTCGCGGTCAAGACCTCGCAATCGCTTACCGTTTATCTCGAACGCGTGAATCAGCGCGAAGATTTCGGCGGCGGCGGCGGCGGACAAGAAGAGGCGCGCAAAGAATTTCCCGACATCGCGTACTGGAATCCAACGATTGTAACGGACGCGAGCGGGAACGCGAAAGTAGAAGTCGCACTGCCGGATAATTTGACGACGTGGACGGCGATTGCGAACGGCGTTACCGCGCAGACCCAGGTCGGCAAAGGATCGGGCGAAACGATTGTTACGAAAAGTTTGATCCTGCGTCCGGTCTTGCCGCGCTTTTTGAACGTCGGCGATAAAACATCGTTCGGCACGATTGTTCACAACAACGGCAACACGGCACAAACGGTCACGCTTTCACTCGCCGCGACTAATCTCACATTGCCCGCGCCGTTGACGCGCACCCTTACGATCAACGCGGGACAATCCACGCGCGTGGATTGGAACATTACCGTCCCCGATGCGAACGCGCTTGCGCGATCCACCGCGCCGCTCTCGACGACGATCACGATGAGCGCGCGCGGATCGAACGCGAGCGACGCGGTACAGATCGCGATCCCGATTGAACCGTTCGGCGAAAAGCGTGTGATCGCGCACGCGGGTCAAGTCGAAGAAACCGAATCGCGCTTTGCACTGACCGTGCCGCGCGACGCGACCTTCGCGACGATCAAACTCGGCTTGTCACCGTCGCTCGCCGCGGGCTTGATTGATTCGCTCGAATATCTCACCGGGTATCCGTACGGTTGCGTCGAGCAAACGATGAGCCGGTTTTTGCCGACCGTGTTGGTGAAACAATCGCTCGACAAGTTGAAACTCAAAAACGAAAAAATCGAAAAAGAATTGCCCGCGCAAGTTGAAGATGGCTTGACGCGATTGTACGCGTTTCAACACGGCGACGGCGGTTGGGGCTGGTGGGAATCGGATGACTCGCTTGAGTACGAAACCGCGTACGTGTTGTCCGGTTTAGTGCAAGCGAAAAAAGCCGGCTACAAGGTTGACGAGAACGCGATCAAACGCGCGCTTCAATACTTGCGCGCGCCGGTCGTCGAGACAAAAGATTACAACTTGAAAGTGTATCTCGCGTATGTCCTCGCCGAAGCCGGGCAAGCCGATCCCGCGCTCGCGCGCGCGATGTTGGACAAGCAATCGCAAATGACGCTCAACTCGCGCGCGACGCTCGCACTGTTGTTGAAAGCGGTCGGCGAAGACGCGAGCGCGAAAACGATTGTCGCGGATCTCGAAAAGCAAGTGATCGAAACCGCGCAGAACGCGCACTGGGAAGAGACGCAAGCGAATCGTTACCTCTGGGAATATTATACGAGCAACGGGCGCACGACCGCGACGATTCTGCGCGCGATCCTCGCGGTGAACCCAGGATCGCCGCTCGCGCCAAAGACGGTGCGCTACTTGATGATCAATCGGCTCGGCGGTTATTGGCGCTCGACCCAGGAAACCGCGCAGACGATCATCGCGCTCACCGAATATCTCGCGCAGTCCGGCGAACTCGACGCGAATTTTGCGTACGAAGTTTTTGTGGACGGCGCGAGCATCGCCAAGCAAACGATCAATCGCGATAACATCGCGCAGAAAAAAGACATCACTCTGCGAATGACGCCGGGCGAACACGCGGTTCGCATCGCGCGAACCGGGAACGGACGATTGTATTACGCGTCCGCGCTCGAATACTTTGCGTCAACCGAATCGGTCGGCGCGGCGAAATCGCTCGACGGCGCGACGGTGCGGCGCGAGTACGTGGAGCCGAAATCAAACAAGCCGCTCACATCGTTCAAGGTTGGCGATATGGTGCGCGTGAATTTGACGATTGAAATGCCGCGCGAGGGTTGGTATATGATGATCACCGATCCGCTCCCCGCCGGGTTTGAAGCGATCAATTATTCGTTGAACACGAGCGGGATCGAGCCGAACAATCCGCGCGGCTCGCGCTTTTATTGGTCGCGTCCCGACTTGCGCGACAATCGCGCAATCTTTTTCACGACGTACTTGTGGAAAGGGAAACACACGTTTTCGTACTTGATTCGCGCGACATCGTCCGGCACATTTCGCGCGTTGCCCGCCGAAGTCGTCCCGATGTACGAGCCGGAAGTGTTTGGGCGAAGCGCGAGCGCGGAGTTTGTGATCAAGTAAAAGGAGCAAGCGAATGTCCGACCGCTCGCGCGATTTGTTGGTGCGCGGTGTTGCCGCCGCCAAAGCCAACTCGAAAGACGAAGCCAAATTTTATTTGGATTGGGTTTTGCAAAGCGACGCCGAACGCGATGAGATCAAAGACGCGTGGCTCTGGCTCAGTCGGCTCACCGATGATCCGAAAGAAAAACGCGAACGGCTTGAGCACGCGATCTCGTACGATCCCTTCGACGCCGAAGCCGTGCGCGAATTAAAATTGCTCGATGCCGGGATGCGCGCGCAAGATGTGATTGACCCGGATCGTTTGACGCAAACGCAAACGAACGACGACGCGCCGCCGCCGATTCACGCGCGGCGATTCGTCTGCGTGCAATGCGGCGGACGAATGGAGTTTACGCCGGACGGCAACGCGCTCACCTGCGCGTACTGCGGGCGCAAGCAATCGCTCCTCGCCGCGATGGACGAAGGCGCGATGTTGCAGGAACAAGATTTTATGCTCGCGCTCGCGACCGCGCGCGGACACACGCGTCCGATGCAAGCGCAAACGCTCAAATGCGTCGGGTGCGGCGTCGCGTTCGTCCTCTCGCCCGCGATCCTCTCGCTCGCCTGCCCGCATTGCGGATCCGCGTATGTGATCGAACGCGCCGAGACCCAGGAATTGATCGAGCCCGCCGGCGTTGTGCCGTTCGTGATTTCAAAAGATCAAGCGATGCGCGCGTTGTTGGCGTGGATGAAAAACCAGGGATTCGATCATCGCGCGGATGTCGTAACGCCGGTCGGCGTGTATGTGCCGGTGTGGACGTTCGATGTCGGCGGCGAAGTGGCGTGGAATTGTTTGATGCGCGTGAACGATAATTTCGTGCCGCGTTCCGGCGGCAAAGTCGTTTTCGAAAACGATCTCACGATCCCGGCGACACACACCTTGTCCGCGCCGCTTGCCGCGGAATTGGAAACGCTCGCGCTCGATCAACTCGCGCCGTACGATGCGCGCTATCTCGCGGATTGGGCGGCAGAAACGTACCAAATTTCAGTGAGCGATGCGTCCCTGGTCGCGCGCACGCGCGTCGTCAAAAAATTGCGCGGTGAAATTGAAGCCGGTTTTTTCGACACATATCGCGATCTCAACGTCGGCACCTCGCGCCTCGCGATTGAATCGTACCGGCTGATCCTGGTCGCGATCTGGGTCGCGCATTATCGCGCGGACAAGCAACGCTACACCGTCATCATCAACGCGCAAACCGGCGCGGCGCGCGGCGACAAACCGGCGCGTGGAATGAAAAAATGGTTCCAAGGATTGTTTGGATGAAATAAAATAGGGCGAGATGACCTCGCCCCTACCGATAATCGAATGCAAACGACCTTATGTAACTCACCATATTCCAAATTTCTTCGTCCGTGTAGAGCGAACCCCACTCTGGCATCCCCGTGCCCATTCCGCCGCGCAAAATTTTTCCGTGCAGAATCGCGTCGCTCGCGCCGAACATTTGCACGGCGTTCGTAAAATCCGCAGGACCGCGATTCATTTCGCGGTGCATCATCGCCATTCCCGGTAAATTGATCCCGGCAGTGCCGTCGCCCCTGCCCTGTTCGCCGTGACATGCGGCGCAATCGCGCGCGTACAACTTTTGTCCACGCGCGATTTGTTCCGCGCCCGCGCTCTGCTTCCACGCGAACGCGATCGCGTCCCACAACTGCGCGTCGGTGAGCGGTGTATTCGCGCGCAATCGCGCGAACGCTTCGCTCGGCGATTGCGTGCGCGGATCGAGCGCGAGATTGATCGCCGCGCCGCGCGCGGCGGAGGGTTTTTGCGCGGGGAGATTTTGCGCGACGTGCATCGCGTCCAAATCTATTTTCAGTTGTTGATACAACGGCGGCGCGAATGTCGCGCGCGGCGGATTCGGATTTGCCGGATCAATCACTTCGATCACGCCGCGCATCCGCCAATGATCCGCGCTACACCAACGCGTGCACGCGAACGGAAATCGCCCGGCGCGCGTCGCGACAAATTCAATTTCTTCGGTATGCCCCGGCAAAATTTCGTCAATCGTAATCCCAAGCGCGGGAATCTCGAAACCGTGCACGACATCCGGCGCGGCGATTCGCAAGCGCACGCGCTCGCCAATGTTCACGCGAATCGAATCCGGTTTCCATCCGCCATTCGCCGGCGCGTACGCGATCAGATCAATCACGCGCGCGCCGCTCGTGTTCGTGCGAATCGCTTGATAGCCGAACAACGCCGCGGGAAACGCGACGAAGAGGAGGAAGGTTACGGCAAGCGCGAAAAATTCTCGTTTCATTTCAGATTTGTGATTAGACGTTAGAAATTGGATGTTGGACGTTGGATGTCCAATTCCAACATCCAATTTCCAACTTCCAATACCCAATCTCCAATCAAACGTACAACCATATCAGCGCGAGCGTATACGCGACACAGAACGCGATCACCGGCAACGCGGTGCGCGATGACGCGCCTTGCTCTTGCGCGGTGCGAATCGCGATCCCAATCGCCGCGACCAAGCCGATCAGCAAAATCGGAATTTGCGCGAATGCTTGCGCGCCCGCGAAGTACGGCGTCCATTCCCAATCCGCCGTACCGAACAAATTCCAACCCCAGCCGAACGGATCGGACACCACTTGCCACGCGTACGAAAAATTGATCAGCACGAACGACACGCTGAACGCGATCCACGCCGCGAGACCGAGCGGCACGAGCGCGTACGCGAACTCGACGAATAATTTTTTCGTCGGCGTCGTAAGGCGCGCGATTTTTTTTGCGAGCGTGACGCCCGCGTAAAAAATTCCCGGCACGATCACCAGGTTCGCCGCGAGAAACGCGACCGCGTACACCCACCATCCCGGCGAACCGACCGCGTAGGCAGTCTCTTTCAAAATTGACCAGGGACTGATCAGCACAATCGAGTACGCGAGCGCGCAGGTCAGCATAATGAACGCTTTGTACGCTTCGTCGAGCCGGCGACCTGTGTTCGAAAATAAATCCGCGCCGAAGGGACGCGCGTACAGCGCGACGTTATCGAGTGGACAAGTTTTCAAACATTCGGTACACAAACCACAGTACGTATTTTTGTCGAGCGCGCCGGGAAACACAAGCCAGGGACAACCATATCCCGCGTCGCTTCCGACGTAACAGGTCTTGTCTTTGTGCGACGCGCAGACTGCGTGATCTTTGACGCGCAGTTCAATCGGCGCGAGTTGGGAATACAAACCGATGAATCCACCGACCGGACAAAGGTAACGACAAAACGCGCGGCGTTCGTACACCAAACTCATCGCGAGCGCGATGAGTGCAAAGAGCGCAAGCACAATCGAACTGACGAGCGGCGTCGTGAGAATCACGACGGAAAAAAGCGCGACCGCGAGGAACGAAAAATTTTGAAGCCAGATGTTTTTGAGTTTGCGATGCCACTTCCAACCGAGCGTGTAAAGTTTGCCGCCCGCGCGCGGTTGCACAAGTGCGCGCCGTTGCAACCATTCGCCCGGCGCGGGGATCGGACAAATCGCGCACCACAGTCGCCCGGCGAACGGAAGCAAAAGTAAAATCAGCGCGCCCCACCACACAATCCACACAAACACGATCCCGAAATTGCGATTGCCCGCTGGCGTGCCAAAAAATCCGGCGAGAATCGCGAGAATGAAAAATGGCAATGTGAGCGCGATCGCCGACCACTGAAGCCAGCGGCTTGTTAGAATTTTTTTGACGATAGGATATCGTGTTATTTCGATCCGCGATGTATTCATAATTCGTAATGCGTGATGCGTGAGAAACAATCTCACGCATCACGCATTACGTTTTACTCCAGAAAAACATTACTGCGCCAAAAGCAGTTACCAGAGTAACCAGCATCGCGCGCACGCGCGGCAATTCCGGCTCGACGATCAGTTCGCCGATCATAAACGGATGCAGTGCGCCGCACGAAACGGAACAGCGCAGGGCGAATTTGCCTTCGCGATCCGCGACAAATGTGATCGTCGCGCTTTTGCCCGGCTCGGCGCGCAGATCAACCGGATAACCGTCAATCGCCAAGCCGTGCGCGGCGTCGAGCGATTCGAGTTTCAACGTGATTGTGTCACCGCGCTGAACGCGCATCGTCGCCGGTTCGTACGCAAAGGTTCGCGCGTTCAATGTGATCGAGTGATTTTGTAATTGGTAAGTGGTAAGTGGTAATGGAATGAGCAACGCCGCGAGAACCAACAACCCGGTAATCGCGGCAATGCTGATTTGTCGTCGGTCAAATCCAAGACTTGGGACGAGCCAATTTCCAACTTCCAATCTCCAATCTCCAATTTCTTGTAACTACTCAGCCCATGTCATTGCGAGCGGTTTTTGCGAAGCAATCTCCGACATGGTCATTCCGGAATTGCCACGCGGGGATTACTTCGTCGGCAAAAAACGCCTCCTCGCAATGACAGGGTGAGCAGTTACAATTTCTTTATTGATTCGGCGGTCCGAATTTGCTGTACGTCGCGACAATCGTCGCGCGAATATCGGTTTGCGATTTCCCTTCTTGCATCAAGCGCATCACGTCCCGCGTGATGTCAACGCAGATGCTTCAGCCGAGCGCGTGATCGTCGAACACGTACGCGCCGTTCGCGCGCACCTCTTTGACGTAGCACATATAGTTGCTCGTGTGCCCGACCGAACCGCACCCGCAATAGCACGGGATATTTTTTAGCACGTCCGGATTCGCGATCGCGAATTGGTACGCCTCGCGCACCGTCGCCGGTTGCTTTTGAATTTCCGGCGGCAACGCGGACGCGGGCGCGAGTTTTATTTCGCGCGGCGATTCGACCGCGCACGCGCTCGCGAGCGCGAGCGACGCGAGAACCAGGATCAACAATCCGATCGAGATGATTCGATTCATTTGCTACTCCTTGATTTCATTTTCGATGGTACGAGTCCAAGCCAATTATAATTCCGGTCAGAATTTGGTCAAGCGCGCATTGAACGCGCTGATCGGCGCGCGGCGAATACGCCATTTGGCGCGTGCGCGCGGTTGAGCAAATCCGCGCGTTCGGCTATAATCGTTGTGTGAATTCAGAAATTGCCTTGTTCGTGTTCATTCCGTTTTGCAAAATCAAATGCACGTATTGCGATTTCAACGCGTACGCGAATTTGGCGCGCGTGATGGAGCCGTATGCGGACGCGGTGGCGCAAGAGATTTCAGATTGCAGATTGCAGATTGCAGATTTAACCGCGAAGAGTTTGTATTTTGGCGGCGGCACACCATCGCTTGTGCCGGTCGCGCAGATCGAAAAGATTTTGCGCGCGTGCGAATCGCGATTTGCGTTTGCGCCGGGCATTGAGATCACGCTCGAAGCGAATCCGGCGACGGCGGATGAAACGAAATTGCGCGCGTATCGCGCGCTCGGCATCAATCGCTTGAGCATCGGCGTTCAGTCATTCGACGACGCGACATTGCGGCGATTGAATCGTGGGCACACGGTCGCGGACGCAATTGAAATGTTCGAGCTCGCGCGGCGCGCGGGATTCGACAACATCAATCTCGATTTTATTTTCGGCTTGCCCCTGCAAACGCTCGCCGATTGGCGCGCGACACTCAGGCGCGCGATTGCGCTCGCGCCGGAACATCTTTCGCTGTACGCGCTCAAAGTTGAAGAACACACCGGACTGGAGCATCAAATCGCGCGCGGAAAATATCCGAAACCGGACGACGACCTCGCCGCCGATATGTACGAACTCGCGGAGGAAATGCTGGACACGGCGGGATACGCGCAATACGAAATTTCAAATTGGACGCGAAGCGTGGGGGTTGGAAATTGGAAGTTGGACGTTGGACGCCAATCCAACATCCAACTTCCAACGTCCAACTTCCAATCTCGCCACAACCTGACCTACTGGCACAACGAACCGTACCTGGGATTCGGCGCGGGCGCACACTCGTTTTTTGAGCGCGCGCGGTTTTGGAATGTGTTGTCGCCGGTTGAGTACATCGAAAAAATTACGCGCGGCGAAAGCGCGATGGCGGATCGCGAAGAAATCAATCGCGAATTAGAAATCGCGGAGACGATGTTTTTGGGATTGCGCTTGAATGAGGGAATCGCGTTTGAAAATTTCGCGCAGAGGTTTGGCGAAGATGCGCGGGTGCGGTACGCGAAGGAAATTGAGGAATTGAAGGAAATGGGTTTGATCGAAATGTCCGACGCGCGTGTGTGGTTGACGCCGCGCGGACGATTGTTATCGAACGAAGTGTTTTGGAGATTTTTGCCGTGAGTGTTAATAAAAACCTGGCTAATGCAATACTGCTCGATTTTCTATTTTGTACTTTTCGAGTAACCATCGCAAAATTCGTGTCCATATGAGATGACGAGCAGAGTAGTTCAGTTGTTCTTATCCAAGCGCCTCTTCAGCTATATGTGTAAAATACCGAGGATATTTCTCAAGGACCATCAATACTCGTTGCTTACTTGCTTTCAGCGCAGAAATAACATCGCTCTTCAACAACAATTCAGTACCGATCATAAAGCTCAACTCCAATGAGACAACACGATCCGCAAACCCTACCTCATAAAGATTAATTGCTGTAGACGAAGGTAAACCATATTTCATTCGTTTTTGTAGTTCTCTGAAATCTCTGATTAGTCCACTGGTATTTTCGGTGCCAGCAATCTCAATAACCTCGGCAATTGCTCCAATGAGAAGCATACCATCATAAGCTAAGGCATTTTCACAAATGTCAACGATATGTTCGAGTTTAAGGTTGCGTGATTGCCGTGCTGTTTTAATCTTCACATTTCTGGATTCCAAAAATTCCAGCAAACCACCAAACGAAACACCTTCCATCCATTTTACAGCAAATTCCTGCAACATTTCAGAAGGGGTGCATTTCTTGAATGTGTTGTTATGAATATTTTGTGACATTAGGGACCACATCTTGGAAAGCAATTCCTCATGGTTTGCACATATGCGTAGTTCTTCTGTGTGTTGCCTAGTCCATTCTTCAACAGCAACAGCAGATGCAACTCCATAGAGAGTTCTTCCAAGAATCCGCCTATTCGAAGCATCCGGGATTTTGGTTTCTATGTTCCGCACAAGCAATTTGAAAATCTCTATCAGCTGAACTTTTCGTTCATCATTTGCAAGATGATAGGCGAGCGTTTCTTGCGCCAACTCTGCTACTCCAGAGGCGGGCGGTTCATATACTGGATTGCCCCAATGGGTCATTAGATAGCTCTCAACTGCAAATATGATATTCCTCTTCCACTCTATTTGAACTTCCAGACCGGCGCGGTCCGGGCTTTTGAGCGAATATTGTGACGCTAATCTCTCAATTAATTCTCCAACCTTGCCATCAACGTACGCATGGACAAATTCCAACGGCTCCATACGAATCGGATTCCCACGATCATTATGCAGAGGCTCAAGAAGTG
This sequence comes from Chloroflexota bacterium, assembly GCA_016223105.1. Lineage (GTDB taxonomy): Bacteria > Chloroflexota > Anaerolineae > UBA4142 > UBA4142 > JACRPR01. The sequence continues at coordinate 15,294 of JACRPR010000016.1, forward strand.
ACGCCAATGTGCTTCCACACGGTTCAGAATTATTTGGCTCCAGTAGATTTTTTATTTGTCGCCAACGCCAGGGAGAGGTATTTCGTCCATCATAGATATCAGGGTTAGCAAACAAGATGCTTCCTTCTGTGTACATTCCAGAGCGACCTGCACGCCCAATAAGATTATGAAAATCACGCACCTTGATTTGATCTTCGCCTTGGTGGGTACTAGTCACAACAAGGTAACGAATCGGGAGATTAACACCCTGGGCTAAGGTCGAAGTACAAATGACAAATTTTGCCAGTCCTTTTTTCACTGCATGTTCAATGGCAAGACGGATTCCATGGGGGACGTTATTATGATGAGCCAAAATACCTGCATCGGCACATTGCGTTGTAATTGCTTCTACACCGAGATTCTGTTCGTGAAGAAAACGTAACCGTTTTATTTCGTTTCTGTCCGAGAACTCAACAGGTTTCTTAAGCAAAAGCCCCCTGTCATAATCCTCAGCCGTTTTTTCGCAAAGACTTGCGGCGGTTGATTTCGTACCACAGAATATCGCTACGCTTCCATTGGAAACAATCCTTAAACCCAGGTAAAGGGCTATCGCGTGTCCATCGTTTTTCTCAGGGAACATTCGAAGCTTGCGCTCTTTTCCCTTCAGCTGAAGTTTCTGTTGTTCTATAACCCTTGGAACGAAGAATTCTTGGCTATCCGGATTAGTCGGGGTTACAAATTGTAAACGTCCAAGTTGGTCTCGCCAACTTGCGAAGGCTAGTGTTCGATATGTAGGAATAAGATCTGCGCCGGAGACCACCTCCGCGCTATCTCCAATTAGCCAGTTGCCAACTGCCTCGGCGTTTTTAATAACAGCTGAGATCAGAACTGTTTGGGCTTCTTTAGGAACAACCCGTTTCAATGTAGTCAGCAACAACTCGTATGTAATTCCCCGTGTTCCATTGTCAAATTGGTGACCTTCATCATAAATCAATAGACCAATCTGTTTTGCCATCTCTGGTTTGCGTCTGAGTGTGTACACAAGTTTCTCGGGGGTAACCACCAACACTTGGTGTTTGCCTACCAAATCAATCAGATCAATATCAACCAAGAATACATCAGAAATTTCACTAACGTTGATCTCTTCGCCCTGAAATGCCCTAACAAGGTCGTTTCTGATTTCATGGCACAATGCTCTAAAAGGCGCGACGATTACAGCTAAAGATGTCCGTTTGGCAAGAAACGCACTACGGATAATTATCTCTATAGCTTTCGTTTTTCCTGCGCTCGTTGGCATTTGTACGATTGCCGATTTGCCTTTGAAAACCCCTTTCTGACCAAGTCGGTGTTGACCTGGCCACAGTTCTCGCATAAATGTTTCTTTCTTCAGAGTTTCTTTCCACAGTTCTGTAGAGAGTTCGGTATAACGAGGGAGACAAAACCATGTCGAGTTCTCAAATCGCTTTCTCGTAACCGCGTTGCATATGTCTGCCAAGAGTATTTGTCGCGGTTCCCCAAGATCATAGGCCGTCCTTCGCAAACTCGAAGTGTTTTCAAATAATTCATCTTGTGCATTTCCTGTTGAGAAATAGTCAATTATGTAGTTGTCAGGGTTCACCACATCGTGAACACTTTTTGGTATTGGTTTAGGTCAGGCAGGGTTCACCACATCGTGAACACATTCCGTCGCCGTTCGAACCGTTTGAATTGTGTTTGCAAAGGTACAATGGGCTCACTCAGA
>JACRPR010000238.1 GCA_016223105.1 Chloroflexota bacterium
GATGTCTCAACTCGCGTTTCTCACTCAAGATGTCTTGACCTTTCTCACCTTCCTTTGTGCCGATAATATTCGACCGCTCGGTTCACGCTATCTTGCTCCCACCGCGCTTTCCAAACTGACGCGCTTGCTGAGTGTCTCCGATCCCATCCAACTCAAACACATTCGCAATGCGAATGGCTCCTGGCGCGCCGGTGTGCGCGTCCGCGCAAGCGAAAAGTCCGCGCCGCGCATCCGCTTTATCCATTACCTTGCCGAAGCCGCGCACCTGGTCGCGCGCACCGGCGCGTTCCTCAAACCAACTCCCGCGCTCGCGTGCTGGCTCACCGCGTCCGACCACGCGCGCGCCCAAATCTTATTTCGCGCCGCGTTCCCGGCACAACCCACTCCCGACGCCGAGCAACGTTGGCGCGCGTTCGGTTTGCCCGGCGATCATTTACCCGCGCCGCTCGCGACACTGGGACAACTTTTGGAAATTTTCCGGCATCTGCCCACCGATTACCGCGTCAAACATTCCACGCTGATCAAATTACTGCGCGTGCCCGCGTTCGACGATTCTGCCCCCAGCGATCAGCCCGCCGCGATTGTCGCGGGTTGGCTCACACTTTTGGAATGGTTTGAAATTCTCACGCGCGATTCCCACGCAACCGCGCAGATCACCCCGCTGGGCGCGACGCTGATCGAACATCCCGCCGCGCCGCCCGCGTCCTGGGCGCGCGCCGATCAACCCTTGCATTGGTCCACCCCGCGCGGCAAAACCCTGCCCGATTTGATCGCGCCGCGCGAGGCAGACCCCGCGCGGATTTTTGAATTGAGCGATTACGTCGCGCATCGCGCGACGCTTTGCACAAAAACCGAATCCCGGCGCGTCTATCAACTCGAGAGCGCGCGCGTGCAGTCTGCGCTCGCGCGCGGCATTTCGCTCACCCAGATTTACGAATGTTTCGAACGCGCGACCGCCGACGCGTTGCCCGCCGCAGTGGACGATTGGCTCACGCAGATTGCCGCGGCGTACGGGCGCGTCACGCTCCGCTCCGCCACCTTGCTCCAGGTCACCGATGCCAGGATTCTCACCGAACTCACGCGCGCGCAAGCGATCCGTCAATGTGTGCAAGCCACGCTCTCCCCGCGCGCGGTGATCATCAAACCCAGCAAGCTCACGACGCTCGCGCGTCAACTCGAACGGCGCGGCTATCCGGTTCCTCTCGCCGCGTCTCAAGCGAACGCTTCAACGAAATCGTTCGATCAACCGACCCTCGCGCATCTCTACCTTGCAGCGCGGCTCACGCATCAACGCGCCGAAACGTATCGCCCGCCGTATTCGATCATTCTCGATCTCGAAACACAACTCACCGCGCGCGATCGCGCGCGCGCGGAAGAAATTTTCGAAATCGAGCATCGGTCATTGCGCGGAAGCGTCCTGAGCGGAACGGAGCGAAGCGGAGTGGAGTCGAAGGACGCGACGAAGCAATCCCGAACCTGGGATGGGGAGCGAAGCGGAGTGGAGTCGAAGGACGCGACGAAGCAATCCCGAACCTGGGATGGGGAGATTGCTTCGCAGAGCAAAGCCCCCCTTGCGGGAAAACCGCTCGCAAAGACAATCCAATCCATTCAACACGCGCTCGCGACCCAGACCGCGCTCGAAATCGTTTATCACTCGCCGTACACTGATGCGACGACGACACGCCTCATCGAACCGATGCGGCTTGAATATCGCGATGAAATTCCGTACCTGATCGCGTATTGCCACCGCGCCGGGGCTGAACGCACGTTTCGCGTCGCGCGCATCGAGCGGATTGCAGAGAGAAACCAGGTTGCTTCAAGAATACCTTCGCCAAAATCCTCCCACGGATTCAAAGGAACACGGATGTGAAAATTTGATTGAAATTATACCGCGCACGGGCACAAACTGCGGTTTTGCGAGATCCGGATTCGACGCTTTAGCGGGTTGTTTGTCCAGCAAGTCACCGCGTAAACGCTCGAATCCAAAAGCGCAATTTGTGACCGTGTTCAGTATATCCGGGTTCTTTTGTATCTGTGAGAGAAAATTCTAGGATTTTCAAAATTGGCGAAGGTATGGTTCAAGCAACCAGGATCATCGCCGATTGACAGTCGAGTAATTCCGGGTAAAATTCCATAACGAATGGGAGGCAAATATGGTGATGCGCGTTTCCGATTTAGAAACCTTACACAAAATCAGCGAATTTCTCCCCAAGGTTCAATCCGCGGGTGATCGAATCATTATCGAACATTTAGGTGTGCCGGTCGCCGCCGTGATTAGCATTCAAGACCTGGCGCGCCTCGATGCGCGGATCCAGCCCGTGTCAAAATCCGAACGCTTGGCGGCATTGGCGCGTGCCGATGAATTGTGTCAGCAAATCTTGGCGCGGCGCGGCGGCGTTGCTTTACCCAGCTCGGTTGACTTGATCGCACAACAACGCGAGGAGCGCGAACATGAACTCAACAGTTTGCATTGATGCTAACCTGGCTCTCAAATTAGTTTTGCCTGAAGCGGATCGACCGCGTGTCCTGGGCTTGTGGAAAACCTGGCTGGATCATCAAATCCAAGTCGTTGCCCCGCCACTCTTTTTGTACGAAGGCGCGTCGGCGATTCGCGGGCAAGTTTATCGCGGACTATTGAGCGCGGAAGAGGGCGAATTGGCATTTCGCAATTTACGCGCGCAGGACATTGCCCTTTTGTCACCGCCCGAAATTCATGAACGCGCTTGAAATCTCGCGAAGCAGTTGAACCAACCCAAAGTGTACGACTGCTACTATCTCGCGCTTGCCGAGTTGATGAATTGCGATCTGTGGACTGCCGACGAACGATTTTACAATTCGGTCAAGCAAAAATTTACGTGGGTCAAATGGATCGGCGCGCTCAGCCAATAATTTCCCATTCGCGCGCGCGCCGCACCCCCGGCGCGCCAATCGCTTCGATTTTTTTTACCGCGTCCTCGTCCCATTTACTCAAATTCTTCGCGTCGCACCGTCACGCGCTCCAACCGATCCAGCGCGACCGCGACGCCAATCCCAGGTTTGGTCGGCACTGCCATCATTCCGTCAGCGTCCACGACAAATTCTGGATCGACAATGTCCACCTTGAAATAACGCTTGCTCGCGGAGATATCTCCCGGCAAAGTAAAGTTCGGCAACGACGCGAGCGCGACATTGCCCGCGCGCCCGATGCCCGATTCCAACATTCCGCCGTGCCACACCGGAACTCGCGGAGCGTGATCGGCGCACAAGTCGTGAATTTTTTTCGATTCGGTGAACCCGCCGACGCGACCTGGTTTGATGTTGATGATTTTACAACTGTTCAGTTCGAGCGCGGCGCGCGCATCGTCAACCGTGTGAATGCTTTCGTCGAGACAGATCGGCGTTTGCAAGGCGCGTTGCAATTTCGCGTGATCGAAAATGTCGTCGTGGCTGAGCGGCTGTTCGATCAGCAGTAAATTCAGATCGTCCATCGCGCGCAGAACATCCACATCCGCGAGCGTGTACGCCGAGTTCGCATCCACTTGCAAAAGAATGTTCGGAAATTCTTTTCGCACCGCGCGCGCAAATTCCACATCGCGTCCCGGCGCGATCTTGATCTTGATCCGCTTGTAACCCTCGCTTAGGTAACTCGCCACGCGCTCAACCAACTTGCCCGGCGACGTTTGAATCCCGATGCTCACACCGACCGCGATCTTGTCGCGCGTGCCGCCGAGCATTTGCGCGAGCGACACGCCGCGCGCTTTCGCAAAGAGATCCCACAACGCAGATTCCAAACCGGCTTTCGCCATATTGTGCCCGCGTACGCGCGCGCATCGCGCGATCGCGTCGTCAACATTCGCGATATTTTGCCCCAGCACATTCGGGATCAGAAAATCGCGCAAGATGTGCCACGCGGTTTGCGTCGTCTCGTACGAATAAAATGGCGACGCCATCGCGACGCACTCGCCCCAGCCGGTAATGCCTTCACTGTCCACGCGCACGATGATATGCTCTTCTTCCGTCTCGACGCCGAACGAGGTTTCAAACGGCGCGACGAGCGGCATATTAAAGTGGCGTAGTTCGATTTTTTCGATTTTCATCGTGTCTCCGAAATAACAACGAATTTGAGGATTGAACGAATTTGTTTGTTCAGTTTTGGAATCGAGCGTTTACGCGGTTGTTCCGCGAACGCGTCACCCGCCAAAGCCAATTGCCCTGAGCGAAGTCGAAGGGGTCGAATCCAATTCGTTCAATCCTTAAATTCGTTGTCAATCTTGTACGCGCCGAATTTTGTTCGCCGCCCCGCGTTCGCAAGTGCGATCGGCGAAATATCTTTCGACGGCAAACGACCGAGCGAGCCGCGCGCGCACGCGCGTTCGCCAAATTCCGCGATGCCATCCGCGCGCACAAATTTTGAATAGAGCAATGTCGGCACCGGATGCCAACTGTGCGATTTGAGTAACGCGGGCGTCGAGTGATCGCCGCTAATGATGATCACGTCCGGGTTGAGCGCGAGCAATCGCGGCAATTGCGCGTCGAGATCTTCGATGACGTGCGCTTTCTTTTCGAAATCGCCGTCCTCGCCGGCGGAATCGGTTTTCTTGACGTGGAGATAAAAGAAATCGAACGCGTTCCAATTTTTTTCGAGCGTCGTAAATTCGTCCGCGATCGTTTCGCCTTCGACCGGCAAAACCTGCATCCCCAATGTTTTCGCGATACCGCGATACATCGGGTACACGGCAATCGCCGCGGCGTTCAAGCCAAAGCGTTCCTGGTAGGACGGAATCGCCGGACGTTTCGCGAGTCCGCGCAACATCACCATATTCGCGGGATGTTTATCCGCGAGCAGTTTTGCAGATTGCTTGATGAACTGATTTGCGAGCCGCGCGCTCTTGCGTGATTTCGCATCGAGCGCGCGCACCGGCAATGGCGCGACGCCCACACGTTGCGGATCGGTTTCGGTGAGCGCATCGCCCAAGCCCGCGCCGCGCAAAACCAGGACAAGGCGATAATCTTTCACGGTTTCGACAAACACTTGAACGCCGGGCAATTTGATCGTTCGCAAAATTTTCACAAGCTCGATATTCAACTCAGTCGCGATACGCCCCGCGCGACGATCGGTCAGTTTGCCGTTCGCATCCACCGAACAAAAATTGCCGCGTGCCGCGAGATCGTTTTTGCCCAAATCGAAATCAATGCCCAACGCTTCCAACACGCCGCGCCCGATTTCGTACTCGAACGGATCGTACCCAAAAATTCCGAGATGACCGGGACCGCTTCCCGGCGCGATCCCCGGTCCGACCGGATCCGCGAGTCCGAGCGCGGATTGCGCGGCGAGCGCATCGAGATTCGGCGTGCGCGCAAATTCGAGCTCAGTCTTGCCGCCCGGTTCCATCGGCAAGCCGCCGAGACCGTCCAGCACAATCCGCGCGATTTTGGTTTGCGCCGGGACGAGCAAATCTTTTAACACATCTTTCATTTCGATCCTCCGCGTTGAGATGATCAGGAACAACCACAGACCCTGGCACTTGCGTTCCCGCCAGGGCA
>JACRPR010000239.1 GCA_016223105.1 Chloroflexota bacterium
GAACAGGGTCGTGAGATTGACGAGGATCAGATCGCCAACAATTAGAATTTTTTGGTGTTCGTCAAGTCGAATCGAAAATGACATTTGGGAATTTCAGATTTCAGATTTCGGATTGCAGATTTAGATCATGGCTGAATGATCAGGGTGGAGTCGAGCGTTTACGCGGTGTTCGCTTGGACAAGTAACCCGCTGAAGCGTCGAGTCCAATTCAGGATTCACAATTCAAGGTTTCTTACTGCCCGCATATTTGTCGCGGCGAAGCGCGTTGGTTACTAACGCGACGCCGAGTTTCAACAGCATCGCCAAATAATAAAACCAGTTGAATAGAAAAAAATATCGCCGCGCGAGATTTTTGCGATAGTAGAAAAAATACGACTTGTGCCACTCGATAATCGAACGGTACGGTTCGACGCGCGAGCCGCCCTGCCCGCCGTAGTGAATGATCTGCGCGCCGGGATAATAGTACACGTGCCAGCCGGCTTGATGCGCGCGAAAACAAAAATCCGCGTCCTCTTGATAAGCGAAAAAACGTTCGTCGAGCAACCCGATTTGCTCAATCACCGCGCGGCGAATGAGCATGCAGGAGCCGGACACCGCGTCAACTGCGTGCGTCGCGTCTTCATCCAGATACGTCAAGAGATAACGCCCGAACAAGCGACTGTGCGGAACTGCGTTCATCAAACCGGAAAAATAACAGAACAGATCCCAGGGGGTCGCGAAACTGCGGCGACATTGTTTTTGCAGTGTGCCATCGCGATTCAAAACTTTGGGACTGACGATCCCGGCGTCGGGATGCGCGTCCGCAAATTCAACCAAGCGGTCGAGCGCGTCGGGCAGGATGAGCGTATCGTTGTTGAGCAGGACGACGTAGCGACCCACGCTCGCGCGAATCGCTTGATTGCTCGCGCGCGTGAACCCGGCATTGTGATCGTTCGCGATCACGCGCACATTTGGAAATTCGTCGCGCAACATTTCGCGCGTGCCATCGCGCGAGTCGTTATCCACGACGATGATTTCATAGCGCGCGCGCCGGGTCTGTTCGGCAATCGAGCGCAAGCAATCGCGCAATAACGTTTTGGCTTGGCGCGTCAGGATGCACAGAGAGAGATCGATGCTCATCGCTAGATCATGTGGATTCGGGCAAGGGCTTGGTAAAGAGCCGGCGTTTGAGCGCCGAGTGCGCGCCGGGAAAAGTGAGGAGCAAGATAAATTTCAACACGGACAAGGGAATGAGCCACAATATTTTGAAAACGCTGATCTGTTTTTCGCGCCACAACTGCCCATAGTTTTGAATGTCGCCCGCGCGCATTCGCAGATAGTGCCGACTGAGTCGCTCGCCGCCAGTGTCGCGCAACACAAACACCAATGGCGCATCCAACATCACGATGGGATGCCCGTGCAAACAAATTTGCATCCACAACAAATAATCTTCGGTATAGCGCCGGGTCGGTTCAAAGCGTTCCGTGAGCGCGCGTTTGAGCATCACCGAAGGCGTAACGAACGGATTGGAAAGCAGAATGTTGCTGGGCGCGATCACGAACGCGCGCGGTTTCACTTCGCCGGAGGCGCGATCGAGCAATTGCGTCGGCAAGCCCACGGTGTGGGCATGCCCGCACAGATCAATGGTGGGATGCGCGCGCATCCATGCGAATTGAATCGCGATTTTCTGCGGATGCCACGCGTCGTCCGCATCGAGAAACGCGACATAGTCGCCCGCGGCGTTATCCCAGCCCAAATTCCGCGCGATGCTGGGACCGTGATTGCGCGCGGTTCGCAAAATTTTCAAAGGCAAATCGGGATGCGCGGTTTGAAATGTTTCGATCAACGCGACCGTGCGATCTGCGCTACAATCGTCAACGCAAAGCACTTCCAACACCGGTTGGGTCTGGATGTACACGGAATCGAGCGCGCGCCGAATCGTTTTTTCCGCGTTATAGCAAGGAATGATTACTGAGACCGAGTAAGGCGACATTTCTGATTTCATCGGGTTAGTGCAATTAAACTGATTTGACTGCGCGCGCGACCGCGCTGATCGAACGATACCATTTTGCCGGGACGCACCGGCGCGCGAGCCAGCCGATCCCTTCATCGCCCGCGATGGAGAACGTGGCGCGTGGATGCGCCTGAATTGCGCGCGCGATAAAATTCAACGATGCGGCAAATTGGTCGCCCATATAAAAATGTTTGCTGGCGCGCCGATAAAACAAACAGCGCACTTGATTGTCGCTCAACGCGCGCCACGCCGGATACATATGCCGTTGCGCGCGGACGCGCTCGAGCAGGATGAGCAATTCGCGCGCGAACGCGGCTTCGGCGGTGTTCGTTTTTGAAGCGCCCTGAATGCGGAAGGACGCGAGCGCGCGCGGTAGGACCACAAATTCCGCGTTCGTCATTACCTTGAGCAACAGATCCACATCCATCACATATTTGAACGCGACATCCACCAGAGCAATTTGATTCAACCGCGCGCGACGAAAAAAACAGGTCGGCTGAAACGGCAGAACCATTTCGGCAAGCATCCGCGCAGGCGGCACGGAATATCCAATCACGCGCGCGGTGTGATCGAGAATGAGTTCGAGGTTGCCGCAGACGAGTCCGGCGTCCGGGTGATGCGCGAACGCGGCGGCAATCGCGGCGAACGCGTTTGGCAAGTAACGATCGTCGCTATTGATCCACGCGACGATATCGCCGGTCGCGCGCATAAATCCTTTGTTGAGCGCGTCGCTTTGCCCGCGATCTTTTTCGCTGACCCAACGCGTCAGGAACGGCGCGTACTGGCGAATGATTTCAACACTGCCATCCGTGCTTCCGCCGTCAATAACAATATACTCCAAGTTGGGATAACTTTGCAACAAAACCGAACGGATCGTTTCTTCGAGTGTGCGCGCCTGATTGAACGATGGGGTGATGATGCTCAAGCGCGGCACGTCCGCGCGCGCCGGGGCACTTGCGCGTGTCCAGAGCCAGCCGGTTTTGCCGGGCGGCGGCGGCGGCAAATCGTTGAGCGCGATCATTTTTGCGCTTCTTTCAACAACGCGCAATCCTCCGCGGATAACTTTTGACCGGCGACATGACGATAGAGCGCGCGATAGGTGCGCGCGGTGCGTTCCCAGGTGAACGCTTGCACGCGCGCCATTCCGCGTTCGCGCAAGGACGCGCGCAATGCCGCGTCGGTAGCCATTCGCTTTGCCGCGTCCGCGATGCTTGCAACGGAGGCGGGATCAAAGTAGAGCGCGGCATCCCCGGCGTACTCGGGAAGCGAAGTGATTTGCGCGCACGCAACTGGTGCGCCTTCATTAAACGCTTCGAGAATCGGCAAGCCGCCGCCTTCAAACAAACTAGGATGAATCACGAATTGCGCGAGATGGTACAGCGCGCGCAATTCGGTCGGTTCGATGAATCCCAAAAAGCGCACTTGCGCTTCGAGGTGCAATTCGCCGACGCGTTGCGCGATGACGCGATAAAATTCGTTCTGCGCGCCGGTGCAAAGCAAATTCACGATCAGATGATCGCGCGCGCGCAACAACGCAATCGCTTCGATCAGTTGCAAATGATTTTTGTGTTGCCAGGTTTGCGCGGGATACAATGCGAACGCGGACGGCAAATCGAATTTGCGGCGCGTCGCCGCGCACGTTTGATCGGTTACGGTTTCATACAACTGGGTCGGCGCGCCCATCGGAATCGCGAATACGCGTTGGGCAGGAACGCGATAATGCCGGATCACATCCGCTTTGACGCCGTGTGCGTCCGTGGCGACCGCGCGCGCGACCCGGCACGCGGTTGACATCGCCGACTCGCGCGCCGCGATCTCTGACGGCGAAAAAAAATCGGGATAGTGCAAGTGTTGTAAATCGTGTGGATTGTAAATGAACGGCGTGCGACAAAACGAAAGCATTTGATAAGGAAAATGCACCAGGTCAACGCCAAGCGATTCAAAGTAGCCGTCGGAGGGTGGGATGTAAATGGCTGGCGCGCCGGCGAGACGGCGAAGCCAACGTTGGAGTTTAGTGAACCGATTGGATTGCGGCGATGCGCGCGCTGGCATTTCGCGCGGCGCATGAATCAGCTGTTGGTTCGCTCCGAGATGCGGTTTCAGCCAATCGGCGTCGCGCCAATGCCCGACGATAACATACGCTTCGTCGCCGTCGGATAATTGTCCCAATCCGTGGACGAGTCCGATCAAAAATTGTTCGACGCCGCCCCAATAGCCGCGGTGATCGAGTTGGGCATTGATCGCAATTCGCATAATCGTTCTTCACGCGTCGGCAAGCAGTGCGCGATCGTGATCGTCCAGCGCTTGACCGGCGACGCGCCGGTACAACGCGCGATATTTTTGCGCGGTCTGCTCCCACGAAAACGCGCGCACGCGCATCGCACCGCGCTCGCGCAGAGACGCGCGCAAGCCATCATCCTGCCACATTCGCTTTACCGCGTCGGCGATACTCTCCGGCGACAGCGGATCGAAAAATAACGCGGCATCGCCCGCGTATTCCGGCAATGAAGTCGCGGCGGCGCACGCGACCGGCGCGCCTTCGCGAAACGCTTCGAGAATCGGCAAGCCGCCGCCCTCGAATAAACTGGGCTGAATCACAAATTGCGCGCGCTGATAGAGCGCGCGTAATTCAAGCGGCTGAACGAATCCTAAAAAGTGAACCTGGCGCGTCAAGCCCAATGCCTGAATCTGCCGCGTGATGACGCGCCAAAATTCGGTCGCTTTGCCGGTCAAGACGAGCGGCAGTTCGATGCCCGCGCGCGCGCGCAAGATCGCGAGCGCTTGGATGAGCCGCAAATGATTTTTGTGTTCCCAGGGTTGCGCGGGATAAAATGCGAATGTTGCCGGCAAATTGAACTTGCGGCGCGTCTCGGCAAGCGTCTGTTCGGTGACCGGGGGGTACACGTCAGTCGAGGGCGCCCAGTACGTTACCAGAATTTTTTCCGGCGCGATGGCGTACTGCTTGACAATATCGCGCTTGACCCACTGCGATGGCACCGTGATCGCGCGCGCTTCGCGACAACCCGCGCGATAAATCGTCTCACGCAAGGCGACCTGGTCTGCCGGAAAGTACTGCGGCAAGTGCAAGTGCTGTAAATCGTGCGGATTGTAAATAAAAGGCAAGCGCGAGCGCACATATCCTTGAAATGGAAAATGCACCAGGTCGGCGTTCAGCGATTCGTAGAATCCTTTCGATTCTGGCACGCTGGGCGCGCCGCCGCCGCGTGCCGCGATGTGCTCGCGCAATTTGCGCCACGCGCGCCGCGCCGGCACGGAAATCCAACGCGGTCCAAATCGGGTCGCGCCCGAATACGAGTGCGATAAACTCGTAATGATTTTTTGATTCGGTCCGATGTACGGTTCCAGCCAATGCGGGTAGCGCCAATGGCTGATGAGCGTATATTCTTCCGTGCCGTCCAGCCGCCCGAGCGCGCGCACGAGATTTAGCACGACTTGTTCTACGCCGCCGTGATGACCGCCCGGTAAAATTTGTGCGTCGAATGCGATTCGCATTTTCCCAGTTTATGGTTTGAATTATTGTGAGCGAGTACCGCCGTTTGAAATTTCAAAACACTTTCTCGGGCGACGATCTGATCGTAAATCCACGCGTACGTTTTTTCCAGACCCGCGCGCCACGGTGGGTTGGGCGACCAGCCCAGGAGTTGTTGGATCTGTGAAATTCCGTGTGTCGCGAAGCGTGGGGCAGAATAAGAAATCTGGCCGCGCCAAAGGAGCGA
>JACRPR010000240.1 GCA_016223105.1 Chloroflexota bacterium
CGCGGAAACGCGCGAGATTGATGTCCTGGTTAAGCATACTTCTAGCGAAGTTGAAAAACTGCAACAACGTCAGGTAGATGCCGCGAGTCGTTTGCGTCAACTCGAAGCGAACCTCGACGCGTACCCGCGCGAAGAAATTAAAAACTTGTACGCCGGCGCAAACGACGCGCAGATGCGTTTGTTTATGATGCGGAATCAGTTGGAGCAATATCAAAACAAGCAACGCAATCTCCAACGCTGTCGCGCACAACTCGACAGAGTCGCATTGCTGGCGGAACAAGTTTCCGAAGCGTCCGCAACAGTTGTGATTCAGGGCGATGGCGGACGCGGCGGCGTGGATCAACAATCGATCATTCAGATCATCGAAGCGCAAGAATTGGAGCGGCAACATTTATCGCGCCAAATGCACGATGGTCCCGCGCAATCGTTGACGAATTTGATTTTGCAAGCCGAGATCGTCGAACGATTATTCGACACCGATGCGAATCGCGCGCGCGCAGAGTTGGACAATCTGAAGAATACGGCGAACACAACGTTCCAACGCATTCGCGATTTTATTTTCGATCTGCGTCCGATGATGTTGGACGACCTGGGATTGCTTCCCACGCTCAAACGCTTTACGCAGAATTTTGAAACCAAGACGCATCTGCCGACGAATCTCACGACGACCGGCGAGTACACGCTTTCCGCATACATCGAAGTAACCTTGTTTCGCGCGATCCAGGAATTGTTGAACAATGCCGCACGGCACGCACATGCATCGCGCGCGCATGTAACGCTTGATTTGCAAACCGATCCGGTCGTGCTCACGGTCGAAGATGATGGAAGCGGATTCGATGTGGAGAACGCGCTAACGACAGTGCGGCAACGCGGTAGTTCGGGACTGGCGACATTGGAAAAACGTGTGCAGATGTTGGGCGGAAAAATTCAAATCCAAAGTGGCACCGGTCGTGGAACGCGTGTGCGGATCGAATTACCTGCGGGATAGCGATTGCATTCGCGTTGAAGGACATGCAAATTTTTGATTAAAAACGCGTTTTCGGTACTCTGCTCCTATTGCCCAATCTAAAGTACTATAGTATAATCCTGGCAGATTCAGGAAGTTAAAATCGGGTTGGAAGGGAGGTGAATCGAATGTATCTGCCACGCGAAGAAGGTCAGGGTTTGGTTGAGTATGCGTTGATTCTCGTTTTGGTTGCTGTGGTCGTGATCGCGATTTTGCTCTTGCTCGGTCCCCAGATTGGCAACGTGTTCAGTCGGATCACCAATGGTCTTGGTTCGACGTAGGTCATCGCTGATACCAACCTTGCTCACGGGCCCTATCCTTGATAGGGTCCACGCTAGTATCCAATTCATTCGCACGCTTTTTCTAGTTTTTCGATCCACTGGGGGGTTAAGAGGGAATCCTTTTAACCCCCTTTTCGCCAAGAGCAGGATGGTCTGTACGCAATGCCAAAGCGGTTCATAAATTATTTTCGAAAAATCGCCGAGCGCGAATCATCGGGGCAAAACATTGTTGAGATGGCGGTGTTGTTGCCCTTTTTGCTTTTTTTGGTTCTCGCCCTCTATGAGATGGCGCAGGTTTTTACTGCCTACATCGCGCTCGTCAATGCCGCGCGTGAAGGCGCAGTGTTCGCGTCGCTCAATTCCGAATTGAGCGATCCAGTCAAAGTTCCGTCAGACAATCAGCTTTACAAAGATTACACGGATCGTGTCAAGCAAGAAATTTTGGCGCTTGAATTGAATCCGCAATATCTTACAGTCAGCCGACCAGTTAGTGCAACAGTAGCGCCGAGCACGCGACCATCCATTACCGTAACATTGGGGTATCAACTTCAGACGTTTGTAGGTACAGTTGCGGTGCCATTTTTTGGACGAATGGGATTGCCGAGTACGTACGGTTTATCTTATTCGGTTGGAATGCCGATCCGTGATGGTCCATAAATTTAGAAATCATTCTGGACAATCCATGGTCGAATTCGCATTAATGCTTCCCATCTTCATCCTGGTTTTTATCGGGTTGTTTGGGATCGCGATAATGCTATTTTCTTTTGTTACCGCGCAAAATGCCGCGCGCGAAGGCGCGCGTTATATCATTGCCAATCCAGCCGCAACGACGAATCAAATCAATACACAAATCTGCGCGGTGACCGCCGGCTTTGGCTCCCCGTCGGCATGCGCGAACAAAATCACGAACGGTGAATTGACGGTTATGGTTGAAATCGTAGCGCAGAGGGCGACGGTAACGATTCGTTACCGCGTCCCAGTTCCAACGTTGAGTATTAGTTTTCTCGGTCAACCTGCTTTCACTTTCCTTGCTCCGATCTGGGTTAGCGGGCGCTCCGTGATGTCGATTGAATAGTTGGAATTTCAATCCCGAATGAATGGAGGCACCATGTTTAAATTTATGAAAAACGAGCACGGTCAATCCGGCGTGTTGATTGCGCTGGGGCTGGTCGCCGTGTTTGCGTTTGTCGCGTTGGTGGTGGATGGCGCGAATATCTATGCCCAACGCCGCAAAGTGCAGAATGCGGTGGATACCGCGTCCTATGCCGGCACCGAAACATTGGCGCGCCCGGTCAACGGTCAACGCGCGACGAACGGGCAAATTCTTACCGCCGTACGCGATTACGCGAATAGAAACGGCGTCCCCAACGATGGATGCGCGAATCAGCCCTGTGTGAAGGCGTACTATTTGCTTCGCTCACCCGGCGGCACGGTTTCGGTGGATACGAATACAATTGATACCTATGGGAGTGGGGTGCGCGCCCAAACTGAAATTCCCGCGAATTCTGGCAACACGGTCATCGGTGTTCACGTTGTCGCGGACAAACAATTTAGTTCATTCTTTGCCGGTGTGATTGGATTGCGGAATTTCTCAGTGGGAAGCGGCGCGGGTTCGCGCGGTGTGCCGCCGGCAGTTGTGCCGCCGGCGCAAGCCACGCCTGCGATCACTTCAAACGGTACATGCTGTGCGGATAACCTTTTCCCGGTTACGGTGAGTCAAACCGCGTTTAGCGATGAGAATAACGATGGCTTGCGCGATATTCACTTTGAAGAAAGTGATCCGACCTACAACTATATCATTTGGGAAAAGAAGCAAACCGCACCTGGCAATTTTGGGTATCTCAAATGGACTGGGCAGAACCCGGACGCGACCACGCTTGAAGCGAACATGCATGATCCGACCCGAAGCGGCAAGTGGAATGTCGGCGATTGGGTTCCGTCCTCCACCGGCGCGATGAATAGTTCTGGTGTGCGCGCCGAATGGGTCGCGCATATCGGACAGTCCATTATTCTCCCTATTTACGATCAGACACGTGGCACGGGTAACAACACCGAGTACCACATCGTCGGTTTTGCGAAATTCAAAGTGACCGGCGTGTGTCGTTTTAACAATTATCAGGGCGCGTGTGATGTTCGCAATTTGCAGAACAACAGCGAGCCGTACGTCCAAGGCAAGTTCCAACAATGGGTCTCTTCGCTCTGCGAAGGCGCTTGCCCGAATTATGGCGTAACGACGACCAAGATTCACCCGCCGACGAACCCGCAACGCAATTTGCAAGGTGTCGTCAAGATCAACAAATTGATCCCGGCGCAGAATACGACCATCACGCAACAACACGTCCCGGTGGATGTCGTCCACGTTTTGGATATCTCCGGTAGTATGGGGCAAAACTTTGGCAGTCCCGCGCGCCAGAAACTGTCTGTGGCGAAGCAGGCGTTGATCTCCTTCAATACCAACATCTCGACAACGTTGGGTGATCGGGTCGGGCTTGCAACGTATCCGAATCAGACCAACGATCAACGTTACTCGTACTCGTGCCAAAGCAATGGCAATACGACTGAGTACTATTCGGGACGTAATCGTCAAAATCTCACCAGCAATATCACATCGCTCAACTCGATCATCAACGGGTTGACGGCGAATGGCTACACGCCCATCGCGGGTGGATTGTTGGTCGGGCGTCAAATGGTGCTTGACCCGGCGTATCACGGCGCGACCAAAGTCCCCGTGATCATTCTTGCGTCCGATGGTCTCGCGAATGTTCGACTCAATGGTCAGCGCACCGGGTTTGATGGCTTGACGTACAACGACATTGTGTGCAATCGCCCCGCCGTGCAAGACGCAATTGACCAGGCGAACATCGCGAAATCGGATGGCAATAGCGATGGCAAGCCGGATGTGATCATCTTTACGATTGCGATTGGATCGGATTTCAATCCGGTCGCGTTGCAAGCGATCGCGTCCGAACCGGTGGCGACGCATTTCTTCCAAGCGACCGATGCCACGTCAATGCAGAATATCTACAATCAAATCTCGTCGCGCGTTCAACAAATCGGCAATGAATGTTCGGTCTCGCAACAAGAAACTTTTGCGCCGAGCGCGGTTGTGCGCGTTCGCAACACGACTACCGGGCAAACGTACCAGACGACGACGACCTCGACCGGCTTTTTCCAATTCATCAACATTCCCGCCGGAACGTACGAGTTTACGTCGGTCAGTACGATTGTGGGCGGATTTACCTATGACATCTTTACCGATGGCGTAGGTGGACCAGTGCTGGCTTCGAATCCGACGATTGTGGTCGGTGATGGTGCTGGCACATACGAAAAAAGCATCGCGCTCAAGACGGATGACTTTACCTGCCCGTAATCGCGGAAACCTTCCGCTCGGTTAGTCGCGTCGGGCTGGACGAACAGGTCTCGCAAGTGTGGAGGCACAGCCATTTGGCTGTGCCTCTTATCGCGCTTGAATCGTTCATCCCAGTTGCTTCGATTCTCCTTCTGGTTATCCTCTCTTCTTGTCGGAGAAAATCAGACCTTTGCGCCTCGCAGTGATCAAGAACAGGTCTCTGTCCAATCCTTCAAAATAATGAGACAAGCAAAATGAATTATTCAAAGAAAAACAATCCTACTACCGAGTTTCCGCTTACCACGCGCCAGTTATTTTGGCTTGCCGGATTTTTTCTCCTAGTGGCGTTGGTTCTGTTGACCACGTTGGGCCCCTTGACGATTGGGGCGGATACGGTGGTTTGCCAAGTGAGTACGTGCGATATCATGCATACGACTACCGCCGATTTCGTGCGCGGCACTTTTTACGCGACCGGTTTGCGGAATTTCGCCGATGGTGAAGTGCAATTGATCCCGGTCGGCTTGGCATCGCCCTGGGTTACGGAAACTCATTCCTTGCCACCGCGTGCCGAACTCGCGGCAGTCAGTTTCGATAATATGTTGTATGCCATCGCCGGCTTGGATGGCAGTCAGACTGCAACGACCACCATTTACACCGCGACCACCAGTCTTACCGGCACCATCACGGCGGGCTGGTCATTGGTGGACAATCTTCCTGTCGCACTGGCAGGCGCGGCGGCAGTGATTTCGCGCACCCAGTCCGGCGGTATTCTCTATGTTGTGGGCGGAAGCGACTCGGGCGGCACACCGGTAAATTCGATCTACTTCAAGTCGCTTGGTTCTGACGGTAGTCTACTAGGTAGTACATGGTCAACCGCGACACTACCGTTAGGACTTGGGTATTCTACCGTGGTGGTGAACAATGGTTATCTTTACGTCATTGGCGGCGGAACTCCGGCACCGATCAATACCATTTACCGATATCCGATTGTGAATTCGAGTGGTACTTTGGGCGGGGTGATTACCGATGCGCTTGCCTTAGGTAAAGACTTGCTGAATCTAGCCGCCACGACCTGGAAGGGACCGACCAAGTCATTTCTATATGTAACGGGCGGCTTGGATAATTTCGATCAAGGTTCCGAAACCACTTATTACACCTCATTCGATCCAACTACTGGCGCGCTCGTCAGTCCTTGGATTACGACGACATTGGTCAACGCGTTTAACGCGCATGGCATCGCCCAGGTGAATGGCAGTGTGCATATCGTCGGCGGAAAAGAGGGGCTTGGAAATAACACCGCGACAACCAAAGTTCAAACTGGTTTGATTGATAATCCACCTGAAGGGATTTTGCACGATTGGGGTGCTGGGGTCTGGTTGGTCACGGAACCCTTGCCGCAACCGCGTTTCTATCATGGGGTTGCCACCAATTTAGGTGGTGAGATTTTCGCGATAGGCGGACGTGATAATACTGGGACGATTACGGGAACCGTTTATCACGGCTCGACGAGTGGTGCCGGCGCGACCTATGCGCCGACCGGCAACTATGTTTCGCCGGTGTTCGATGCCGCCGCCGGTGTTGGATTGACCGGGCTCAAGTGGAATTCAAGCATCACGAGTACATCGCAAATGACCCTCTCAATGTGGTATCGCGCGAGCAATAGTGTAACGACGTTGGAAACGGTGCCGTGGACTTTTTCCGGCAATTCATTGCCGGGTGTTGGCGTTACGACGACTGTACCGTTTGCTTCCGAATTGAATTTGCGCTATTTGCAATATCGCGCGGTTTTTACAACTACGATCACCAATCAATCGCCAATGCTGAACGCGGTTGCCGTAACCTATCGCCCGCCGCCGACACCGCCACCGCCAACAACAGTGCCGCCGCCGACAACAACCATTCCGCCAACCACCACAGTTACCCCGGTCCCGCCCGGCGCGTCCTTGCCGGATTTGATGATTCCCGATATGCGCGCGCCGGCAAACCAGAGCAATCCCTCGCCGATTTCCTACACGATCAACATTTCAGTTGCCAATTGGGGCACGGCGGGATTTAACAAAATACCGGTGATTTCTAAAACCGCGAAATGGATTCAACAATCTAGCCCGCGCGGCGCGCCGCGACCAATTCCTAACGATGTGCGCGCCGCGAGTCGAAATGCGTTGACAACCTATACGCATTTCTGGGTGGATGTCTACATTGACCCGACTTCTCCGCCGACGATGGCGAATACTTTGGGAAATTGTTCAAACCAGGGCGGGCTTCCAAGTTATGGTCTCGTCTATGCGTTAGGCATCGGCGAAATTACAAACGTTGCAATTCAGTGCTGGCTCGCGCAAGGCACGCACACGTACTATGCCCAAGTAGACACATGCGATGGTCAGCCCGCGTGTACTTCGACGGCTGGTTACGTTGAAGAAAGATCTGAAACCAATAATATCGCTGGGGCAATTCAATCGGGGCAAACCTGGCACATTGATCTCGGCTGGCTCAACCCACTAATGCTTCCCAGTATTTTCAGATAATCGCAAGCGGGGCGCGAAAAAAATGGCGGGTACGCCTCAACCGGCATACCCGCCATTTATGCAATTACAGTGGCGATCAAGTTGTTGAGCGGCGCATATATCGCGCGAGAAACAAGACCGCGACAAGTCCCGCTCCAATCATCAACATCAGCGCTGACGCGTCGCCACCCGTCGTTGGCAACGCGGACGATGGAATGATCGTTGCCGTCGCAACCGGCAATGGCGTTACCGTTGCTCCGCCGGACACGAGCGGCGTAATCGTCGCCGCGCTGACCGTTGCGACCGGTTCCGCAGTGGCGGTGTTTGCCGGTACTACAGTTGACGTGTTTGCCGGTTGAGATGTTACCGGAGTTATGGGCGTCGCCGTCCTGGTGCGAGTCGGTGTATTCGTCCGAGTAGCGGTTGGCGTTGGTGTGCGCGTCAAAGTGGCAGTTGGCGTGTTACTGGGAGAGGGCGTGACTGTGGGCGTAATCGTGTTCGTCGGGGTTACTGTTGGCGGAGCCGGCCGCGTCTGTAACGCGGGACGGTTGTAACTCGCGTTTTGAGAATCGGTCGGCACATTCACGAACGCGACCAGCGCGGCGGTTACGACGAGCGCAATCAGAATGTACGAAAGTGTCATTCGCTTGGTTCGATCCATCGGCGTCTCCATTCCGCGCAAAAAAATAATTGATCGCACAGCCGAACCTTGCGCGGCAGTTGAGCCAAGTGTATGACAAATCCTGGTCAGTGTCAAGTCGATTCGTGATTTTCACGGTTTTTGTATCACCACAATTTCCCCCTTGCTAATTCAAGGGATTGGAGTACAATAACTTGCGGGTCAACTACCCGTTCAATTTTTTCCAAAAGGAGCGAGTATGCGAGGCGGCGGAAGAATTCTCATCCTCTTAGGGCTAGTGCTTGGTATGATTACGGCGGGCGGAACATTCTGGCTTTTGAGCAACAGCACGAATGTTGAACCGCCGCCCACGCGCAAAGTCGTCGTGGTGCAACAGCCGATCCCACAGCGGAGTCAAATCGCGCCCGACGCGATCACCTTAAAAGACTTGCCTGTGGATGCGTTGCCACCGACCGGCACATCCGAAAGTATGGATAAAGTCATTGGCAAACTTGCCCTCGTTCCAATGTATCCCGGTCAAATCGTTCTCGATCAAATGGTAATCAGCAAAGAAGACGCGGACAAGAATCGTTCGAATGCATCCTTTCTTGTGCCCGAAGGCAAAGTCGCCGTTGCGTTTCCGTTGAGCGATCTCTCCGGCGTTGCCGGCGCACTGCAAACCGGCGATGTGGTAGATATTCTGCTCACGCTGAATCCCAATCAACTGACTGCGACGGCGCGCCCCGGCACGACGACCGCCGCGCCGGTGGGAACCGAAGGATTGCCGGTAACTCAATTGATGCTTCAAAATGTTCCCATCCTTCAAGTGGGCGCGTGGCAAGTGCAAGATAAAAATTCTGCGCCCTCTGCCTGGATCACATTTGTTCTGAATCGCCAAGACGCGCTCGCCCTGAAGAGCGCGCGCGAACAAGGCGTTATCGAATTCGTATTGCGCCCCGCGACCAAAGACAAGGATGTTCCGTTCACTACCGAAGCGGTTACTTTGCAATATCTCAACCGCCGCTTTAATTTCAATCTCCTCCCGGTGACGAACCGCTAACTCGTCAAATACCCACGCTCTCAACGAAGGCAAGGATGGCTGGCTCTAGTGGCACAAAAATTCGCGTGCTCATTGTGGATGACATTCCCGAGACGCGCGAGAATGTAAAAAAACTGCTCTACTTTGAAGACGACATTGACATCATCGGCGCGGCGGCAAACGGTCGCGAGGGTGTTGAACTCGCGCTCAAATTGCAACCCGACATCGTATTGATGGATATCAATATGCCGGAGATGGACGGGATCGCCGCGAGCGAAGCGATCTCGCGCCAAGTGCCCGGCGCGCAAGTTGTGATGATGTCTGTGCAAGGCGAGAGCGATTATTTGCGCCGCTCGATGCTCGCCGGCGCGCGCGAATTTTTGATCAAACCATTTTCTGGCGATGAACTCGTCAACAGCATTCATCGCGTCTATCAATTTTCTGCCGCGACCCGGCGCGCGATGCCAATGGCTCAAGCGCCCACCGCGACGCCAGCAACGCCGCCGCCACCACCGCCG
>JACRPR010000010.1 GCA_016223105.1 Chloroflexota bacterium
AATCTGAAATCTGAAATTTGTTTGGGGGCTTGACAGTGCATTATGCTTATGCTATGCTCTGCCACGTTCATTGTGGATGATTTTTCAACTGGATGGGAGAACGTAATGCGTAAAGAACGCGTTACCGAAAACATTTACGTTTTTACCAGCGAAGCGTACGCCCAAGTTACTGCCGGCGCGATTGTTACGAGCGAAGGCACCATCGTGATTGACACGCTCCCGTTTCCACGCGAGACGCGCGAGATGATTGATTTTTTGCGCGGCGAATCGCGGCGCGGAATTCGGTACGTCGTCAACACGCATCATCACGCCGATCACATCTACGGAAATTATTTGTTCGCCGAAGCCGACATTATCGCGGGCGAGAAATGCCGCGAGGTGATGCGGAAAACCGGCGAAAAAAATCTTGCGGAAGCCAAAGCGCAAACGCCGGAACTGGGCGAAGTCGCGTTGCGTTTGCCGAACATTGTTTT
The DNA here is from genome assembly GCA_016223105.1 of Chloroflexota bacterium. Lineage (GTDB taxonomy): Bacteria > Chloroflexota > Anaerolineae > UBA4142 > UBA4142 > JACRPR01. Next base: position 474 of record JACRPR010000010.1, read on the forward strand.
TCAAGATAAATTGACGATTCATTTGGGCGACCGGATGATTCGCTTGTTGCCCTTGCCGGGACACACGCTCGATGGCATCGGCGTGTACGTCGAAGGCGAAAAAATTCTTTTTGCCGGTGACGCGGTGATGCCGTTACCGTACATTTTCTGGGGCGACCGCGAAATTTTGCAAGCGACTCTGCGAATGATCAAAGAGATGAATCTCGAAAACATTGTGCAAGGGCACGGCGAAGTTTTGTTGAAAGGCGAAATTGACGAAACGCTCGATCAAGGATTGACGTATCTCGATTGCATCTACGATAAAGTAAAAGCGAAACTCGTAACGCGCACATCGAAGGAACGGCTCATCAACGATATTTCGCTCGAAGCGTGCGGCTATTCGCCGATTGCGCTCGATGGCTTGGTCAAACAATTGCATCGCAGTAATTTGCAACGCATCTATCAAACCTTGACGGCAAAGAGTCGGTAGGGCAAGTGAAAGTAGGACAAGTTGAAAAACTTGTCCTACTTTGTTTTTCGACATTTTATCGGCGCGGAGTATAATGGATTTTGGCGCGATGAATTCTCCATCGCACACATCACTCTGGAGAAATAAAAATGGCAAAGAAAATTCGTGTGATTTGTTTTGGCTTGGGTCCGATTGGATCCGGCTTGGCGCGCGTCGTCGCGGCGCGCCCCGATTTTCAGATCGTCGGCGCAGTGGACATTGACCCGGCGAAAAAAGATCAAGATGTCGGGCGCGTGATCGGTCTAGATCACGATCTCAAGGTCAAGGTCTCGGACGACGCGGCGCGCGTGTTGAAAAAATCGGCGGACGTTGTGTTGCACTGCACGAGCTCGTCGCTCAAACTCGTCGAGCCGCAACTTGCCGCGATCATTCGCGCGAAACACAACATCGTTTCGACGTGCGAAGAACTCGCGATGCCCTGGGGTCAAGGCGCGATTGCCAAACGGATTGACGCGCTCGCGAAAAAATTCAAGGTGAGCGTGCTGGGCACCGGCATCAATCCCGGCTTTATGATGGACACTCTGCCGATTGCGTTGACCGGCGTGTGCCAGCAAGTTACCAGCGTGCGCGTCAATCGCGTCGTGGACGCGTCGAAACGCCGCAAGCCACTGCAAGCAAAAATCGGAACCGGGATGACGGTCGCGGAATTTCAACAAAAAGCCGGGAAACAAATTCGCCACGTCGGGTTGACCGAATCGGTCGCGCTCGTCGCACGTACACTGCGCTGGAAACTCGACCAGATTGAAGAGACGATTGCGCCGGTTGTCGCGACGCAACCGATCAAGACAGAATTTTTTGAAGTGAAACCTGGTTTCGTCACCGGCGTCGAGCAGTACGGTTACGGAATTCAGAACGGCACGCGCGTGATCGAATTGCATTTGAAAATGTGCGTGGATGCCGGCGAAGGCGTGGACGAAGTGTGGCTCGAAGGCAAGCCCGCGATTCACTCGATCATTCGCGGCGTGCACGGTGATCTTTCGACTGCCGCCGTCGCCGCGAACTCGATTCGTCGCGTCGTCGCCGCGCCGCCCGGCTTGGTTACGATGGCGGACATTCCGATCATCTCGGTTGGCTAGTTGAATTTTCGATTTGTCATTGCGAGCGAAGCGAAGCAATCCCCGACGTGGAGACGCTTTGCGTCGCTTCGCTCGAAATGACGGATGGTGCTTGTGAAACGCATTGTCATTCTCACAACCGGCGGCACAATCGCGATGCGCGCGGATGAGCGCGCGGGCGGCGCGATTCCCGCGCTCGCCGGCCGCGGATGACGCGGTGGATGGCGTCGTCGTTACGCACGGCACGGACACGCTCGAAGAATCCGCGTACTTGTGCGACATTACGATCAACACGCTCAAGCCCATCGTGTTCACCGGCGCGATGCGAACCGCGTCCGAAATCGGTTACGATGGACTCGCGAATCTCGCCGCCGCGATCCAGGTCGCGGCGAGCGATGCCGCGCGCGCGTGCGGCGTCCTGGTTGTGTTCAATGATCAAATTCATTCTGCGCGCGCGGTAACCAAAACGCACACGACCGCGCTCGACACATTTCAATCGCCGGAGTTTGGCGCGCTTGGGCGCATTGATTACGCGGGCGTTGTCATCGCGCGCCAACCGGCGCATCGTGAATTCATTCCCGCATCGCGCCTCGAAACAAATGTGCATCTTTTGAAAATTACCGTCGGCGATAACGCGGGCTTGCTCGACTATCTGATCGAGACGGTTGGCTCGCGCGGCGTCGTGATCGAAACGCTCGGCGGCGGACGCGTGCCGCCGTGGTGGTTGCCGACGATTGAACGCGCGATCACGCTCGGCACGGCAATCGTCATCACCGCGCGCGTCGGCGCGGGGCGGACGATTGATCGGTACGGTTACGCGGGCGCGCATCGCGACTTGGTGCGCGCGGGGTGTTGGTTTGCGAACGGATTGAACGGACAAAAGGCGCGTATCAAATTGATGGCGGCATTGGCGATGGAAAAGGCAAAACAATTCTGGGGAGTAGACTGATGGATCAATCGCTCATTCAATCATTCGCAACACAACTGATTGATGGATTAGACGCGCGCACGCGCCTCGAACCGTTCACCAAAACGCATCCCGACTTTTCGCTCGCGGACGCGTATCGCGTTCAGCGCGAGTATGTCGCGATGCGCCGCGCGCGCGGCGAACGCGTCATCGGTAAAAAACTGGGCGCGACCGGCAAAGCGATTCAGCAAGCGTTGCAGATTCAAGAACCGGTGTTTGCGTTTTTGTTTGATGCGTTCGTTTTCCCGGAAAACGAACCGCTTTCGTTCGTAAATTTTTTTCAACCGCGCCTCGAACCGGAACTCGCGTTTGTGATGAAGGATCGCTTGGCGGGACCGGGCATCACGGTTGACGATGTTTTGCGCGCGACCGAAGGCGTGCGCCCCGCGTTTGAAATCCCCGATTGCGCGCTCACTTCCTGGCAAATTCCGATTGCCGACCTGGTCGCGGCGAATGTGTTTGGACGCGGCATCGTGCTGGGCGCAAAAATCACCGCCGCGCAAAACCTGGATTTGTTTTCGACCGGCGTCGTGATCGAAAAGAACGGCGAGATCGTCGCGACGAGCGCGACTGGCACGGTGATGGCGAGTCCCGCGCGCGCGGTGGCGTGGCTTGCAAACGCGCTCGCCGCGCACGCGTACGCGATTGAACCGGGCGACATTATTCTCACCGGCAGTACAACGCCGATGTTGGAAATTCAAGCGGGCGATGCGTTCACCGCGACGTTTGGGAGCGGGATCGGAAGTGTGGGTGTGAAATTCGTTTGACGCGGATTGGATCATTGTGCTAGAATGATCGCGGAGAAAATAGAAGGAGCAAGAGCAAAATGAGCATTAATGCCGCCGCAATCCAAGCCAGCGCGCAACGGTTATTCCCAAACCAAAGCATTGATCAAGTATTGGCGGAATTGTTGTTGGAGCGCGCGCGAAAAAATCTAATCAAATATCAAACGATGGTTCGCCAGTTCGAAACCAAATATGGAAAAGAATTTCTCGCTTTCCGCCAAGAGGTTTTGCAATCCACGCCCGCGTTTGAAATCGAACAGGATTATTTCGATTGGGAATTGGCGGTGAGCGGAGTCCGCGATATGGAAGAGGAAATCGCGGGGCTACGGAGAATGGGCTAACCGTGATGAGTGTCGCTGACTTGCTCGGAACTTTGCATCAAGAAATCGCGAGCCGCGCCTACTTTAGCCGGTTGGATGTGCTGGAACAAACGGCGACTTTACTCAAGGCGCGCTTGTACATATCTGCCGGATTGTTTGTGCAAGTCTATCGCAATGAACGTTTCGATACGACGAATTTTGTTTTGATCCATAATGAACAACGTATTTACGCGCGTGATCAGTTGGATGGTGTTTGGCATCGGCATAGTGTTACTGCGCCTGATCTCCACGATACAAGCACAGAAGGGCGCGTCGCGATCAATCTATCGGAATTTTTGGATGAGGTTGAAACGGTGCTGACTCGATTGGATTTGCCCTGATCGTGATGGTTCACAACTAGTCGAGACTTGGATTGATGATCACGGAACGGATCAACCCAGCAGGATGTCCCCACCTTATGGAAAATTTTTCTGCCACATCACCCATCGCGCGCGCATTCGCGACGATTGCACTCATCGCGCTCGGCACCGCGCTCGTCGTCGCGCTGATTTGTTGGCTGATCGGATTTCACGCGCTGGATAAATTCGGATACGGCATGGTGATCGCCGGAATGGCATGGATATTGATCGGCGTCCGCGCGTTTTACAGCGCGCTCAATTGGAACGCGCGCGCGGCAACGCAACTCGCGGACACCACGCCGGAGTTGAGTCTGGACGAATCGCGCGCGCTGATCGCGGCGGAACGTCAGCGACACTATGCGTTTGGAATCGTGTGGGGCTTGGCGGGCGCGGTCGTGATGTTGATCGGAATGATCGTCCCGCGTTGGTTCGGCGGTTAATCGAACCACGAGTTGAAATGATGAATGGACAAGAATTGTTGAAACGGTATACGGCAGGCGAACGCGATTTTGCGAACACCGATCTGCGCGGCGCAGATTTGCGCGAAGCGATGTTGCGCGGGATCAATCTGCGCGGCGCGCAACTCGAAAAAGCAAACCTGGGTTGGGCAAATCTTGAAGAAGCCGATTTGAGTAACGCAATTTTGAAACACGCGAAACTGAACGCGGCGCATTTGCGCGCGGCGAATCTGACGAACGCGGATTGTAGCGAAGCCAATTTAAAAAGCGCCGGTTTGAAAGAGGCAAATCTCGCTGGCGCGAACTTGCGCGGCGCAGTGATGATCGGCGCGAAATTGCACGGCGCAAATTTGCGCGGCGCGAATTTATCGAAAAGCCATCTCGACGGTTCCGATTTTACCGGCGCGGATACGACCGATCTGGACATTACCTACGCCGAACTCGGCAACGTCGTCGGCTTGGCGATTGCGCCCGATCAGAAATCGTGGAAAGCGGTGGATAAAACATAGCGCGACCGCGTTATGTATAAACGCAAATTATACAACCGACTGCGTACTTGCAGTCGGTTTTTATTTGCCCAATAAATTTTCGGCGGAGCAGTAGGTTGTATCTTTTTTGTAACCCTGGTTGTTACCCTTTTGTAATGCGCGCGCCGCATAATTTAGACAGAAATTCAAAATCACTTACGTTTCGTAAAGAGGGGAAAAATGAAAACCAATCAACGACTCGCGGTTCTGTCTGGGATGATCTTGTTCGTGGCAGTTCTGCTGTTGGCGACAACCAGCATTGCCGACGCGCAACTGGCTTCCACGTCGGTCGTCTATTCCTGGGATGAAGATCAAAACAAATATCAAAACAGTCTGCTCAATATCTATTTGAACGGCGACTGGGTGCCGATTCTCCACGAAGTTAGCGAAGACCAATTCAATACGACCGTCTACGTTTCACCGACCTTGACGTTGGAAAATGGCACCGTTCGCAATGTCAACACGCGTTGGGCAGGCACGATGGATTTGGGCTTGTATCACATGGACACGGCGAATGATAGCAACGCGCCCGGCTTTCAATCGAGCCGCAATTGGAGTTTGGTCTGGTGCGATCGTGTCAAAAACAAAGCCAACGATCCCACCCCGCCCGATGGTGATTTTACCAATGACGATCTGTGGGCACCCAATCCCAAAGAGTACTACGCGTCGTTCAAGATCGAAGACCTGGATCGCATTTACACGAATAAAATTGATGCGACCCAGTGCGGCGGCAACTGCGCGGACGAAATCGTAACGCGACTCTTTGTCAATCTCGATAAGGATAACAATGGCGTGATTGACCCGACCTATCGCGTCGGTGGCGCGGCGAATGGCGCAGTGCGAAAGGTTTGCTTCTACGCCGAAGCGCTCAAGCCGGTCGTTGTGCAAGGCGGCGTGCTGTGGGGCGGCAATATGCAAGCGCGCGTAACCGATAATGGCGGCGACAAGACGATCAACTTTCACACCCACTTTGCGAATCCGACGGCGGTTACGCTGACCGCGTTCGGCGGCGACACGAATGAATCCGCCGACCCGGTTCTGCCGATGGTGTTCGGTGGATTGATCGGCGCAATCGCGGGCGTAAGCATTTGGAAATTCCGCGCAATGCGAAACCGGTAAAATCAAAAGACCTTCCAGGTTTTTAAAACCTGGAAGGTCTTTTTTTATTTCTGCACCGCGCGCATCCCTTCCAAAATTATTTTCGCGTGCGCCGCCGCGCGCGCGCGATGACTGATTTGATTTTTTTCTGCCGCGCTCAACTCCGCCAGCATCACCCCGCGCGCGGGCAAATAAAAAATCGGATCGTACCCAAAGCCATTCGAACCGCGCGGCGCGAATGCGATTTCACCTTCGCACACGCCGGCACATTCCCACAACTCGCCGCGCGGCGCGGCGATTGCAATCGCGCACTGAAAGCGCGCGGTGCGCTTGCCACGCGGCGCCGCGCGCAATTTTTCCAACAAAAAAATTACGCGCTCGGTATCGCTTTTATTTTCACCGGCGTACCGTTTCGAGCGCACGCCCGGCTCGCCGCCGAGCGCGTCTACTTCTAAACCCGAATCGTCCGCGAGCGTGAGCAAGCCGCTTGCGCGCGCATACCCGCGCGCTTTGAGTCGCGCATTCGCCGCGAACGTCGCGCCGGTTTCTTCCAAATCGTCGCGAATGCCCACATCGTCGAGCGTAACGAGTTCGATGGCTGGGTCGGCAAACATTTCTTGATACTCGCGCAATTTGCCGCGATTGTGGGTCGCGATCAACAAACGGATGGACATTACCTCTTGACCTTTGCGCGCAATCGCGCTAAAATGCAAATCGTTCACTCTGAAATCTGAAAGCTTAATTCTGAAATTCTTCCGGGGGCGCTGTGGAAATTCTGGTCGTCATTTTACTTGTGCTTTTCGTGATCCTGGCTGGCTGGTTGGTCGTGATCGAATTGCGCCACCAACGTTTGGCAAATTCATTGCGTGTGTTGATGAGCGGGCGCGGCGGGGTTGATCTTGAAACGACTTTGCTCGATTACGTCGCGCGGATGGATCGCGTCGAGCAATCCGCGCAAACCGTCGAAAATCATTTGCGCGACTTGGAAAGTAAATTGCCCTATGTGGTGCAACACGTCGGCATTATTCGCTTTAATCCCTTTTCGGACAAGGGTGGTGATCAAAGTTTCGTCGTCGCGCTTCTCGACGATCACGCGGACGGTATCGTGTTCAGCGCGCTCCACTCGCGCAACGATGTGCGCGTGTACGGCAAACCGGTCGTCGGCGGGCAATCCACCTACACCTTGACCGCGGAAGAAAAAGACGCGATCGCGCGCGCGATGAAACCGCGCGCGTGATTTCAGATTTCACGCGAAGCGTTCAAATTCAAGATTTTCGGCAAGCTGAACGCTTCGCGTGAAATCTGGAATCCCCGCGCGTGCCACACCGAGAGCGCGCCGGTAAATCCAAAACTTGCCGCGTATAACAGTAAGAACGGCAGTGTCCACCACGCGTGGTGATGCCACGCAATCGCCGCGCCGATCAGCGCATACGCGGCGAGTCCCAATTCCCCGAACGTTTCCCACCCAATCGGCAACGTGTACCGTTTTTCACTCCACGCGTCGCGATCCGTCTCGACGCGAAATTTTGGCGTCCGGCGAAATGTATTGCCGCGGCGTGTGATCGCCGCGAGCACGGCAAGCGAATTGTTCAACGCGAGTCCGGTGCCGAGCAATACCAGGACGAAAAAGTAACGCATCCGGGCGCGCCAATCGCGATACAACGCGCGTTGCGAGAGCGCATAGATCGTGAGCGGTCCCAACATCGCGAGCGAGAACACCATCAATACCGGCGCGAATTGAATTTGCAACGCGACGAGCGGCACCAGCGTCAACAGCATAATCACCAATAGCGGATTCATCACATAGCCGGACAAGTGCAATAATCCTTCGATGCGTTTGAAAACCGGCAAACCTCGCGTCGTCACGATTTGCGGTCCGAGCTTCAACAAACATTGCGTCGAGCCCTTTGCCCAGCGAAATTGTTGACGTTTGTACGCGTGAATTTGTGGCGGCAATTCGGCGGGCGCGATCACATCCGGCAAAAATAAAAATGTCCAGCCGCGCATTTGCGCGCGATAACTCAAATCCAGGTCTTCGCTCAACGTGTCGCCGTGCCAGCCGCCGGATTGTTCGATGCACGCGCGCCGCCACACGCCCGCCGTGCCGTTGAAATTGAAAAACAAACCGTTGCGCGCGCGCGCGCTTTGCTCGACGACAAAATGTCCGTCAAGCGCGATGGCTTGAGCGCGCGTCAACGCGGAATACTCTGCGTTCAAATGCCCCCAGCGCGTTTGCACTAATCCAACTTTAGCGCGCGCGCCCAGGTGTGGAATCGTCTGTTTGAGGAACGCGCGCGGTGGCACAAAGTCCGCGTCAAAGATCGCGATGAATTCGCCGGTCGCGGTTTTCATTCCCTCCGCGAGCGCGCCGGCTTTGAACCCCGCGCGATCCGCGCGCCGAATCAATTCAATATCTACGCCGCGTTGCCGATGATAATCCACGCGCGTTTGCGCGATGTGCGTCGTCTCGTCATCCGAATCATCCAGCACTTGAATTTGCAAACGGTCGCGTCGCCAATCGAGCGCGGCAGTCGCGTCGATCAAGCGTTCGACGACGTACAGCTCGTTAAAGATCGGCAACTGCACCGTTACGCGCGGCATCGCGATCAACTCGGGCGCGCTGATTCGTTGATCGCGTTTGCGCCAATAGAGCCAAGCCGTTACCAAGATGTTGAATCCAAAAATCGCGAGCATACTCGCGGCAATCAGATAGACCCAATAAAAAATCCAGATCACCAAATAACCTCCGCAATGTAACGCGGGCGGCTCGCCCGCACTGATAGCGGGCGAGCCGCCCGCGCCACAGACAAACAACAGTGGCGGAGTATACCACTGATTAAAATTTTGGACAAAGCGCGCGGCATGGACGGGTGTGCGTCACATTTTTGGGCGCGGTGGAGGGGCGAAGCATTTTTCGTCACTCATCATCACGGTCAAGAATGAAGCGGACGCGTTGCCGCGTTTGCTCGCTTCGATTGCCGCGCAAACGCGCGCGCCGGACGAAATCGTGATCGTGGACGGCGGCTCGACCGACGCGACGTTGGAAATTTTGCGCGCCGCCGCGACGCGCTTGCCGATCACGCTCATTGTCGAACCGGGCGCGAACATTTCGCGCGGACGCAATCTCGCGATTCGCGCGGCGCGCGGCGAGATCATTTGCTCCACCGACGCGGGCGTGCGGCTCGACGCGGGCTGGGTTGAAGAATTGGTTGCGCCATTCGAGAAAAATTTGGACGCGGATGTACGCGGACAAACGCAAATTGATCAAAGGACTCAACCGCGTAAACGCTCGAATCCACAATCTGAAATCCGAAATCTGAAATCTGAAATCGCAGTTGTTTCCGGTTTCTTCCTCCCCGATCCGCGTGGCGTGTTCGAAACCGCGCTCGCCGCGACGACGCTCCCCGCGCGCGCGGATATTGTCCCCGAAAAATTTATGCCGTCGTCGCGCTCGATCGCGTTTCGCGCAAGCGCGTGGGCGCAAGTGAACGGCTATCCCGAATGGCTCGATTTTTGCGAAGACCTGGTTTTCGATTTCGCTCTGCGCGATGCCGGGTTGCGTTTCGCGTTCGCGCCGCGCGCGGTCGCGCACTTTCGTCCGCGTTCAAGTTTGCGCGCGTTTTGCAAACAGTATTTTCAATACGCGCGCGGCGACGGCAAAGCGAATTTGTTTTTCAAACGCCACCTGATTCGCTACGCAACCTACTTGATCGGGATTCCGCTAACCCTCGCGATTTTTATTTCGGGAATTTGGATTTTGGGATTTGGGATTTCGTTTTTGGGATTTCTCGGAATGTTTTTCACGCCGTACAAACGGCTTGCGCCGATGCTCGGCAAATTTTCCGGCGCGGAAAAAATTCGCGCGCTTGGGTGGGTGCCGCTCATTCGCGTCGCCGGGGATGTCGCGAAAATGCTCGGCTATCCGGTCGGCGTGACGTGGCGCGCGAGGAATCGCCGATGAAGAAAATGTTATCGGCAATTTATCGGCAATTTATCGGCAATGCCCCACCCACCTAAAATTTATCTGGGAGCAAATCGCACAATGAATCGCTTGAAAATTATTTTGAGCATCCTGGTTTTGTTCGGCGCGCTCGCGGCGTGCGATACCGCGACACCCGCGCCGACAGCCACGCTCGCGCCGCCGACTGACACGCCCATCCCCACCGCAACACTCACGCCCACGCCCGCGCCAACCGCGACTGCGACTGCAACCGCGACGCCGACCCCATCGCGCACGCCGACGCTCGCGCCCACCGCGACGCCGACCGCGCTCGCGGTTTCGCGATTATTTTTTGAACATCCGATCAACGTTTTGCCGGAACAAACATTACTCGCGCGCATCAAGCCCTGGCAATATCTCGCGGATCCGGCGGATGAAATTCCGGTCGCGCAAATGATCAGCCCGCGCCGCACACCGACGATTCGGCTCACGCGCGCGCAAGCGGAAGAAGACACGCGCTATTTCTTTCGTCTGCTCAAGCACGGGTACGGCGGTTACGGAATGTTCAATCAAGGCGCGCGCATCGAACACGCGCAAGACGCGATCTTGCAAGAGATCGCGCCCAACGATGCGCTGTCGAGCGGGTTGCTCGCGTCCATTATCAAAAAACATCTCGCGTTCATCCAGGATTGTCACCTCGATGTCGGCGACGAAGATTTTTTCACCACGACCGATTATTATTTTTCGGAGCAATATAATTTTTTCAAAGAGGGCGAGCGGTTTTGGTTTTGGGGCGCGCGCGGCAAAACATTTGTCGAATCCTTGAACGGCAGAAATCCCAACGCGTTTATTCAACGCGTGCTCAATCGCGAGGGCGATCCGGTGTATCAGTTGAGCGTCGCGTCGTATGGCACGCCGCCCACGCTCACGCTCGACACCATTGCCGCGGATGGCGCGCGGCAAAAAGAATTGTTTGCGTGGATCAAATCACCGGCATTGACCGATCGCACCGTGTTTGCGTCTTCGCTCGAACAAGGCATTCCGGTCATCGTCAGTCGTTCGTTCGCGCAAGACCCGGACGCGCTTGGCAAATTTCAAGTGGACGCGGAAGCGCGCCGCACCGACCCGGTTTTGATTTTGGATATTCGCCGCAACTCGGGCGGCAGTATCAGCGTGCCGCGTGTGTGGGCGAACAATTTGCTGGGACGCACGCCGCCGTTTCCGTTTATCGCGACCGAATTGGAAACGCGCACGGGACTCGCCGGCAAAGTTAATTATTCGTACACGACGACCACGCCGATTCAACTCGACGCGATTTTCAAAGATTGGAACATTGGCGCGCAACAACGGCGCTGGTCAACGATTCGCGTGCCGGAATATCCGTTGATCAAGTGGCATCAATTGATCGTCGTGCTGATGGATAATGACACCGCGTCGGCGGGCGAATTGATGATCGGCTATTTGCGGCAATTGGAAAACGTCGTGTTCATCGGCGAAAATTCTGCGGGGTGTCTCACGGTTGGCGCGGTGTCGCTGTACTATTTGCCGAACTCGGGTTTGCCGATCCGTTTTGGTTCTGAATTATTTCTTACGCCGAATCTCGCCGAATTTGAAAGCAAAGGATTCGCGCCCGATCTGTGGGTGCCCTCATCCAAAGCGCTTGAGTACGCGCTGTCCGCGATTAAAAAAGGTTGGTTGCAACCCAAGTAAATTCAAACGGATGAAATTCGTTAGCCCCAGATTCCACAGATTTCACAGATTAAAAATAAATCCACCTACCCGACATTTTTTTCAATTGGACACAGATGAACACAGATCAACACAGATTTTTTATCAAAAGATCAGTGAACCTCTGGGTAAATCCGTGTCCCATTCATTGATAAAGTGTCAGGTGGCTAGAACATAAATCTGTGCAATCTGTGAAATCTGTGGTTGCAAAAAGGCATTGCAAATGAAAACCGCGTATTTGTATTCCCCGATTTTTCTCGAACACGAAGAGTCCGGTCATCCCGAATCGCCGGAACGACTCGAAGAAATTATGCGCGTGCTGAAACAGACCGGCGTTTTAGCGCGTCTCGTCGCGCTCGATCCGATCCCGGCGACCGACGCGCAAATCATCGCCGCGCACACGCGCGAGCATCTCGCGCGCGTGCAGGAACTTTGCGCGCGTGGCGGCGGGCATTTCGACGCGGACACGTACGCGAACGCGCGCTCGCACGACGCCGCGCGCTTGGCGGCGGGCGCGCTCGTGCGCGCGGTGGATGCGGTAATGAATCGTGAAGTGGACAACGCGTTCGCACTCGTGCGCCCGCCGGGACATCACGCGACGCGCCAACGCGCGATGGGATTTTGCATTTTCAACAACATCGCGATTGGCGCGCAGAACGCGCTCGCCGCGCATCAACTCGAACGCGTCTTGATCGTGGATTACGACGTGCATCACGGCAACGGCACGCAAGATATTTTTTATCGCTCGCCGCGCGCGCTGTATTTTTCGACGCATCAATATCCGCACTATCCCGGCACTGGCAACTGGGACGAGATCGGCGAAGGCGAAGGACGCGGTTACACCGTGAACGTACCGCTTCCACCCGGCGTTGGCGATGCCGGGTATCAACTCGTTTTCGACGATTTACTTTTTCCGCTTGCGGAGCGGTATCGTCCACAGTTGATCCTGGTTTCCGTCGGCTTCGACGCGCACTGGCGCGATCCGCTTGCAATGGAAAGTTTGTCGCTCGCCGGCTACACGTCGCTCGCGCGCACGCTGATCGAAATCGCGCGCGAAATGTGCGATGGGCGGATCGTGTTCGCGCTCGAAGGCGGCTACGATCTCGATGTAATCGCGAATGGCGTCGCGTCCACATTCCGCGCGCTCCTCGGCGATGAAGAAATTTCCGATCCGCTCGGCGCGACGAAACGCGCGACGCGCGATGTGCGCGAGTATGTTGAACAGTTGAAAGGCGCGCATCGGTTGGTGTGAACGTAGGGCAAATTTATAAATTTGCCCTACGTTTTCAAAGGAGTGTCCACGATGAATTCGGCACAACTCCGCATCGTAAATTTTTTCCGCCGCAGTGAAATTTTCGGCGCGGTGATTGCGCTGGGCGCAGTCGTTGTCCTCGAAACCACCGCGCGCGTCCTACTTCCGATTTCTAGTCCCTCCGCGATTTATCTCACCGCGATTGTGTATGCCGCATCGAGTAACGGCTGGCGCGCGGGCGCGATCTACGCGCTCCTCTTGCTTCTCCACGCGATTTATTTTTTCTCCGCGTCCGATGCGCGCTTCACTTACGCGCCCGATAACGCCACGCGCTTGTTGATGTTGGCGCTCAGTGTGCCCGTGATCGTCTTTTTGGTCGGCGCGCTGAAACGCGGCTCCGACCGCGCGGTTGCGGCGGACAAAGCCAACGCCGTTCTGCACACGCAACTTGCCGCGTCCGCCGAACGCGAACGCTTGCTTGTCGAAGCCAACGTCGCCAAGCAACAAATTGCCAACATCCTCGAAAACATCAGCGATGCCTTTGTCGCGCTGGACAACGATTGGCGTTACACCTACGTCAACAGCCAAGCCGCGCAAACGTTTGGACGCACCCGCGAACAATTGATCGGCAAACACATTTGGACGGAATTTCCAGAAGGCATTGATCAGCCGTTTTACAAAGCGTACCATCAAGCCGTCGAAACACAACAACCCATTTTTCTGGAAGAGTACTATCCGCCGTATGATCGCTGGTTCGAGAATCGCATCTATCCATCGCAAGACGGTTTGGCGATTTTCTTTTCCGACGTAACCGAACGCAAACGCGCGGAAGCCGAATTGCGCCGACAAAATAAATTCATTACCGCGCTTGCCGACACGACGCCCGCGATTATTTACGTGTACGATTTGGGAACGCAGAGCAACGTGTACGCGAACAACGGCATCGCGCGCCTGCTGGGTTACACACCGGCGCAAGTGCAAGCGCTGGGCGCGGAATTATTCGCGCGCCTAATTCATCCCGACGACCTCGCCACCGTCATTGCCTTCCAATCGAAAATTCTCGCGGCGCAAGATCAAGATGTTCTCGAAATTGAATATCGCATGCGCCAGAGCAACGGCGCGTGGCGTTGGTTTCATAGTTACGAACGCCCGTTTTTGCGAAACCCGGCTGGCGCGCTGAAACAGAAAATCGGTTTTGCGATAGACGTCACCGAACGCAAGCGCGTCGAAGCCGAGTTGCAAAGGAACGCGCGCGTCTTGCGTCTCTTCGTCGAACATTCGCCCGCCGCGATCGCGATGTTCGACCGCGAAATGCGCTACATCGTCGCGAGCCGGCGGTATCTCCACGATTACAACTTGGGCGAGCAAGACCTGGTCGGACGTTCGCACTATGCGGTCTTTCCAGAAATGCCTGAACGCTGGAAAGAAATCCATCGGCGGTGTTTGGCAGGCGCGATTGAAACCGCCGACGCAGATCCATTTCCGCGCGCCGACGGGAGTTTGGACTGGGTGCGCTGGGAAATCCATCCCTGGTACGAACGGAACGGCGACATCGGCGGAATTATCTTGTTCTCCGAAGTGATCACCGAACGCAAAATCGTGGAAGAAAAATTGCGCGAGAGCGAAGCGCGTTATCGTCTGCTCTTTCATCGCTCGCCGGTCGGCGTGGTGCAATACGATGCCCACTTGATCGTAACCGATTGCAACGAACGTTTTGTCGAATTGCTGGACACGAACCGGGAGCGCGTCATCGGGCTGGACATTCACAACCTGCGCGATCAAGGCGGCTTGCCCGCATTTGAAAAATCACTGCAGGGCGAAGCGGGGATGGTCGAAAATCTATATCAGGCGACGACGAGCAATGTGTATCGCTGGCTGATCACGCGCACCGCGCCGTTGTTCGATTCCGCCGGGCGTGTGCGTGGCGGCGTCGCGACCGTCGAAGACATTGATCAACGCAAACGCGCGGAAGAAGAAATCCGCGCGCTCAACACCGATCTCGAACAACGCGTCATTACGCGCACGGCAGAACTGGAGGTTGCCATGGTCAAGGCGCGCGAAGCCGATCGACTCAAATCCGCATTCCTCGCCACAATGTCGCACGAACTTCGCACGCCGCTCAATTCGATCATCGGGTTCACCGGCATTTTGCTGCAAGGACTCGCGGGCGCGCTCAACGCCGAACAGATCAAGCAAATGACGATGGTGCGCGACAGCGCGCGGCATCTGTTGGAACTGATCAACGACGTACTCGATCTCTCCAAGATCGAAGCCGGGCAAATCGAAATTCAGCGCGCGCCGTTCGATCTGCGCGCCGCGATTGAACGCGTCCGGCAAGGCGTCGCGCCGTTGGCGGAAAAGAAAGGGCTCGCGCTCAATGTGCAAATCGCGCCCGAAGTGAATATAATCATCAGTGACCGACGCCGCGTCGAACAAATTCTGATCAACCTCGTCAACAACGCGATCAAATTTACCGAGCGCGGCTCCGTGCGCGTCGAATGTGCAACGCGCGCCGGCGAGGTGATCACGCGCGTTATTGATACCGGCATCGGCATCGCGCGCGCAGACCAGGGCGCGCTGTTCCAACCATTTCGCCAAATTGACACCGGCTTGACGCGCCGCCACGACGGCACTGGGCTGGGTCTTTCGATCTGCAAACGCTTGGTCGAGTTACTCGATGGAAAAATCTGGGTGGAGAGCGAACCCGGCGCGGGTAGCACATTCGCGTTCGCGTTACCGTTGGAGATCGAACGATGAACAAATTAATTCTGGTCATCGAAGACAACGAACAGAATATGTACCTGACGACGTTTCTGCTTGAAAAAAATGGTTACACGGTGCTTCAAGCGCGGAGCGGCGCAGAGGGGTTGGAGCAAGTAAATTGTTGCAACCCCGCGTTGATTTTGCTCGACATCCAACTGCCGGTGATGGACGGGTACGCGATCGCGCGCGCGCTCCGCGCGATTCCCGCGCTGGATGCGGTGCCGATTGTCGCGGTGACGTCGTACGCGATGGTAGGCGATCGCGAAAAAATTCTCGCCGCGGGTTGTAACGGGTACATCGAAAAACCGATCAACCCCGACACCTTCGTCAGTGAAATTGTCCGGTATCTTGGAGGTGAGCCATGACGCGACTCTTGCTTGTGGACGACGATGAACAAAATCTCTACTTGCTCCAAGTTCTTTTGCACGCGCAGGGGTACGAAATATATGTGGCGCGGGATGGGACCGAAGCGTTAGAGTCGGCGCGGCGCAACTTGCCCGATGTTGTCATCTCGGATATTTTAATGCCGGGGATGGACGGGTTTACATTGTGCCGCGCGTGGAAGAAGGACGCGCAGTTGGGCGCGATTCCTTTCGTTTTTTACACCGCGACGTACACGGACTCGCGCGACGAAGAATTCGCGCTCAATCTCGGCGCGGAACGCTTTATCCGCAAACCGGCAGAGCCGGAGGTGTTCGTCAGTATTTTGCGCGAGGTGATCGCAGAGCATCAGCAAGGCAAGTTGGTTGCGCCGCGCGCGCCCGAGCCGGAAGAGGCGGTCTATTTCAAAGAGTACAATGCCACGCTCGTTCGCAAACTCGAAGACAAGATGGTGCAGTTGGAACGCGCGAATCGCGATTTGGAAAACGAGATCGCCGAACGCAAACAAGCCGAACAAGAACTCGCGCATCGCGCGGAACAACTCGCTTTGCTCTACGATGCGGGTCTGACGCTCAACCGCGCGCTCGATCCGCACGCGTTGATGGAATCCCTGTTGCAGATCGCGGGACAAGCGGTCGGCGCGGATCGCGCGGATTTCCTCCAATACGATGCTACGCGTCAGCTCCTGGTTTATGAAGCCGGGAGCGGCTACGCCGCGACGCTGGATCGCACTGCGCTCAACGCGCTCACGCTTCCGCTCGGCGCAGAGCAAGGGCTGGGCGGACTAGCCGCCGCGACGCGCGCGCCGATTTATCTACCCGATGTGCGCGCCGATGCGCGCTGGATTCCATTCGATCCGACGATTCGTTCCGCGCTGTGGGTGCCGGTAGAGCGCGAAGCCGAATTGCTCGGCGTGCTGGTGATGACAAGCACGCGGCTCGACGCGTTTTCGCCGGACGATCAAAAACTGGTCGCGCTCTTTGCGAACCAGGTCGCGGTCGCGTTGGAGAACGCGCGCTTGTTCGATGAAACGCGGCGGCGTTTGGAACGGATGACCGCGTTGCGCGCGATTGATGCGGCGATTAACGCGAGTTTGGATTTACGCATCACGCTCAATATCCTGCTCGATCAAACGCGGAGTCAACTCCGCGTCGATGCCGCCGAAATTTTACTGTTCGACAAATTCACGCACATGTTCGCATACGGCGCGGCGCGCGGGTTTCGAACGCGCGCGGTTGAACGGACCCATCTGCGGATTGGCGCGGGCTTGGTCGGTCGCGTCGCGCTCGAACGGCGCATCATTAGCGTCCTGGATTTGACGCAAGATTCGGAAAACTATGCGCGGAGTGGATTGCTCGCGGATGAAGGATTCGTGTCGTACTATGGCGCGCCGCTCATTGCCAAGGGGCAAATCAAAGGCGTGCTCGGTGTGTTCCAGCGCAGTCGTCTCGAACCCAATCGCGAATGGCTCGATTTTTTTGAAGCGTTAGCCGGGCAGGCGGCGATTGCAATGGATAGCGCCGAACTCTTTGAGGGCTTGCAACGCGCCAAGTCCGATTTGGAGATGGCATACGATACGACGTTGGAAGGTTGGTCGCGCGCGCTCGATTTGCGCGATGAGGAAACCGAGGGTCACACGCAACGCGTGACCGAGTTGACCTTGCGGCTCGCGCAAAAGATGGGCTTGTCGGATCCCGAACTCGTCTACATTCGGCGCGGCGCGCTTTTGCACGACATTGGCAAGATGGGCGTCCCCGATCAGATTTTGCTCAAGCCGGAATCGCTCACCGACGCCGAGTGGACGATTATGCGAAAGCATCCCGAGTACGCGTATCAATTGCTCGCGCCGATTGCGTATTTGCGTCCCGCGTTGGACATTCCGTACGGTCATCACGAAAAGTGGGATGGCACCGGTTACCCGCGCGGCTTGAAGGGCGAAGCGATTCCGTTGAGCGCGCGCATCTTTGC
Organism: Chloroflexota bacterium; assembly: GCA_016223105.1. Classification (GTDB taxonomy): domain Bacteria; phylum Chloroflexota; class Anaerolineae; order UBA4142; family UBA4142; genus JACRPR01. The sequence continues at coordinate 18,622 of JACRPR010000010.1, forward strand.
GATTGTGGATGTGTGGGACGCCTTGCGTTCCAATCGCCCATACCGCGCCGCGTGGAGCGAAGAAAAATCGCGCGCGTATTTGCGCGAGCAAAGCGGTAAACAATTCGATCCGCAAATCGTCGCGGTGTTTCTCGCGATGGAATAAAAAATTCAACTGGAGCAATTCAATGTCAAACAAAATTCTGATCGCGTATGCGAGTCGCACCAGCACGACGGAAGGCGTGGCGCAAGCCATCGGCAAAACGTTGATGGAGAGCGGCGTACAAGTGGATGTCCTGCCGATGCACGAGGTGCAAGCTGTATCATCTTATCGCGCGGTCGTCGTCGGGAGCGCGATTCGCAAATCGAAATGGTTGCCCGAAGCCGTGCAATTCGTTCAAACGCATCGCGCGCAGTTGGCGCAAAAACCGTTCGCCGAATTTACCGTGTGCATCACGTTGGCGATGGCGAACGCGACGCAGTATCGCGCGGCGGTCGCGCAATGGGTTGCGCCAGTGCGCGACCTGGTATCGCCCCTGCGCGAAGGATTTTTTGCCGGGCAATTGGATTTTTCCAAACTGCCGGTGAATTGGGATACTCTGCTTTTGCGCGCGGCAGTCGCGTTGCACATCTTTCCCGCCGGCGACCGCCGTGATTGGAACGCGATTCGCGCGTGGGCGAACGAGATTCGTCCGGTGCTTGATCAATAATGAAAGTAACAAAACAAACGAGGACGGATTCACACCCGTCCTCGTTTGTCATTTGCCCATGCTCAATTTGTCATTGCCTCTGCGCGTCCACCACCGCGAGCGCGGCAATGTTCACAATATCCTTCACCTCGTCGCCCTGTTGCAAAACGTGAATCGGTTTGCCCATCCCCAACAAAATCGGTCCGATCGTTTCCGCGCCGCCGAGATGCCGCAATAATTTGTACGCGACATTCGCGGATTCGAGATTCGGAAAAACCAGGACGTTCGGACTCTTGACGCGCGCAAACGGATACCGCTCTTGCAAAATTTGCGCCACGACCGCCGTGTCCGCTTGCATCTCGCCGTCAATTTCCAAGTCCGCGCGTTTCGCGCGCGCGAGTTCCACCGCGCGGCTCACCTTGTCCGCGAGCGGATGCGGCGTCGAGCCAAAGTTCGAGAACGACAACATCGCGACGCGCGGCTCAAATCCAAATTCTTTCGCTTCGTCGGCGGCGAGGATCGCAATTTCCGCGAGATCCTCCGCGCTCGGCTCGATGTTCACGGTCGCGTCGGTGAAGAAAAAGACGCGTTCATCGCGCGTGATGACGATGTACATTCCCGCCGCTTTTTTCACGCCTGCGCGTGTGTGCACGATTTGTAACGCGGGGCGAATCACATCGGGATAGTTGAACGTGAGACCGCTGACGAACGCATCCGCTTCGCCCAGGCGCACCATCATCGGACCGAAATGATTGCGCCGCGACATGAAGCGTTCCGCCATTCCGCGCGTGATGCCTTTGCGCTCGCGCAAATTTTGATACGCGGTGATGTACCGATCCATATCCATTCCACCGCGCGCAATCGAAACGATTTGCGGTTTGAAATCCAAGCCCGATTCTTGGATGCGCTGTTCGATCACCTCGCGCACGCCAAGCAAAATCGGTTTGGCGATTCCTTCTTCCGCGATTTGGTACGCGGCGCGAATCACTTTTGGTTCTTCGCCTTCGCCGAACGCGACGCGCTTGGGATTCGATTTCGCCTTGTTGATGATCGCGCGCATCACCTCGCGCCCTTTGCCCATTCGCGCTTCGAGTTGTTCGCGATATTTCACGAGGTCAATCGTTTTGCGCGCGACGCCGGAATCCATCGCGGCTTGCGCGACCGCGGGCGCTTCCCACAACAACACGCGCGGATCCACCGGTTTCGGCACGATGTATTCGGGACCGAAATGCAACGATTGGAGTCCGTACGCTTTCAACACCGAATCCGGCACATCTTCTTTCGCGAGTTTCGCGAGCGCCATCGCCGCGGCGACTTTCATTTCCTCGTTGATCGCTTTCGCGCGCACATCGAGCGCGCCGCGGAAAATAAATGGAAAGCCCAACACGTTATTGATCTGATTCGGAAAATCACTGCGCCCGGTGCCGACAATCGCGTCGGGGCGCGTCGCTTTCGCAAGATCGTACTTGATTTCGGGATCGGGATTCGCGAGCGCGAAAATCAATGGCTTGTCCGCCATCGTCTTGACCATCTCTGCGGTCAGAACATCTTTCGAGGACAATCCCAGGAATACGTCCGCATCCTTCACCGCGTCGGCGAGTGTGCGCGCTTGCGTGTCCACCGCGAAACGATCTTTGTACGGATTCATTCCTTCGACGCGACCTTTATACAGCACGCCTTTCGTGTCGCACATGATCACGTTCGCGCGATTCACACCGAGCCGAATCCAAAATTCGCCGCATGCGACGCCGCTCGCGCCCGCGCCGTTGATCACAACTTTAACGGCGCCGATTTTCTTGCCGGTGATTTCGAGCGCGTTGAGCAAACCCGCGCCGGAAATAATCGCGGTGCCGTGTTGATCGTCGTGAAAAACCGGGATGTTCATTTCGCGCTTGCACGTCTCTTCAACCTCGAAACATTCCGGCGCTTTGATGTCTTCGAGATTGATCCCGCCGAACGTCGGCTCGAGCGCTTTGACGACCGCGATAATTTCCGCCGGCGTGCGCGCGTTGATCTCGATGTCAAACACGTCAATATCGGCAAAGCGTTTAAAGAGCAAGCCCTTGCCTTCCATCACCGGTTTCGACGCGAGCGGTCCGCGATCACCGAGACCCAGGATCGCGGTGCCGTTCGATACGACCGCGACCAGGTTGCCTTTCGCGGTCAACTCGTACGCGGTTTCCGGATCGCGCTCGACTTCGAGCGTGGCTTCGGCGACGCCGGGCGAATACGCGAGCGTGAGATCGCGTTGCGTGAGCGAAGGTTTCGTCGGCACGACCTGGATTTTGCCCGGTCGTCCCATACGATGATAATCGAGTACTTCTTGTTTCGAGACTGCCATAATTTTTTCCCTTTCGCTAGTAACATCGCCCTTTGTGGGCGTTGGCGGTACGCCCACAAGGGGCGATGCTACGACAAAAAATTTGCATACGAATCGCCCGCGTCCCCAACGTGAGACGCGGGCAATGCCGCGTTGCCTGTTTCTAGTAAACAACGTTGAACGCGATTTGTCAAATACCAACCCGTCTTTGACTAGCCCCACAGTACTATCGCGCGCTTAACTTGCGCTTAAAACTGATTTAAGTTATCTTTAACCCGCGTCGTGTTCACTGCATTTATAATTTTCTGAGGTTATTGGCGGAACAAACACTGTGGAAGAATATCTCGAATTGTGGTTCGCGTTTTTCGCGTGCATCATTCTCACCGCGTTTTACATTCTCTACGCGTTGATCGTGATTCCCTCCGGCGGGCATCCGTTCGGTCATTTCATCGGCATCATCGGTTTCGCATTGATGCTCGCGACCGAAACGATTTATACGCTCCGCAAACGCATCCGTTGGTTGAACTGGCTCGGTCCTCTGCGACTCTGGCTTTCGTTCCACATTTTCACCGGCATCGTCGGACCTTTCTTGGTTTTTTTGCACAGCGCGTTTCTGGTTGGCGGTCTTGCCGGGTTTGCGATGTTGATGACCGGCGCGGTCGTGTTGAGCGGATTTGCCGGGCGCTACATTTACACCGCCGTTCCGCGCACGCGCGCCGGGGTCGAACTCAGTCGCGATGAACTCGCCGCGCGCGCAAACGCGTTGCAACGCGAGCTCGACGCGTGGGCGGCGCAAAAACCAGGTCTGCTCGACACGATTCAATCGCGCGTCGCCGCAACGCCGCTCAATCCGAACGATTGGCTCGGCTTGTTCGCGCGCGCGTGGACGGATCGCGCGTACAATCAGCGCGTTCATGCCGCGTTGCGCGGACTCGAAAAAAGTGAACGCGCGCGTTTTGGCGAACTCGAAAAATTATTGCGGCGGCATCATCAACTCGAACGGCAGATCGCGTCGCTCACGCTCGTGCATCGTTTGATGGGCGTGTGGCGACTTGTCCACGTTCCACTCGGCGCGACCTTGTTCACCGCGGCGTTCATTCACGTTTTCGCCGCGCTGTGGTTCAAAGGACTGCGTTGGTAAATTTAAAATAGAAAAGCAATCCCAATGCCACGTCGTTCACTTCCCACTCTGCTCAAAGATGAATTTACGCATTACACTCCCGCGCGCTTGCGTCAGGATTTACTCGCGGGCTTGACCGTCTCCGCCGTCGCGTTGCCGCTCGCGCTCGCGTTCGGCGTCGCGTCCGGTGCGAGCGCCGCCGCCGGTCTCGTTACCGCGATTCTCGCCGGCGTGATCATCGGCGGATTGTCCGGCGCGCCGTACCAAATTTCAGGACCGACCGGCGCGATGAGCGCGGTGTTGATCGTGCTAACGCAAAAGTACGGCTTGCCGGGAATCTGGGTCGCCGGCGCGTTCGCCGGCATTTTATTGCTCGCGATTGGATTACTGCGGCTCGGACGTTTCATCGCGTTCATCCCCGCGCCGGTGATTACCGGGTTCACGTCCGGCATCGCGCTCATTATTGCGATTGGACAACTCGATAATTTGCTCGGCGTCGAAACGGAACACGTCGAATCCGCCGCGCTCAAATTGCTCAATTATTTTCACGGCGGATTCGTTCCAAATTTTTCCGCGCTCGCGCTCGGCGGACTCGTGATCGCGACGATGTTGCTCTTTCCGAAAAAATGGAACGCGCGATTTCCGGCTTCGTTGTTGGGGATCATTCTCGCGACCGCGCTCGACGTCATTTTCAATTTGCCGGTCAATGTGATCGGCGACATTCCGCAAACGCTGTTGCTCGACGAACGTTTGACGCTCGCCGCGATTCCCTGGGATCAATGGCGCGATTTTGTAACGCCGACACTCACGATCACCGCGCTCGGCGCGATTGAAAGTTTGTTGTGCGGCGCGGTCGCCAGCAACATGACCGGGATTCGTTTGCAGGCGAACCAGGAATTGATCGCGCAAGGCGTTGGCAATCTCGTCATTCCGTTTTTCGGCGGCGTCCCGGCGACGGCGGCAATCGCGCGCACGAGCGTCGGCATCAAGTCCGGCGGACAAACGCGAATGGTCAGCGTCATTCATGCCGGCGCGCTCCTCGCCTCGATGTTCATTCTCGCGCCGGTCATGTCGCGGATTCCGCTCGCCGCGCTCGCCGGGGTGCTGATCGTTACCGCGTGGCGAATGAACGAGTGGGAAGCGATCCAGTATATTTTTCACCATCGCTTCAAAACCGCGATGGTCACATTCGCGATCACGATGCTCGCGACGATCACGCTCGATCTCACCCAGGCGATTTTGATCGGCGCGTTTTTATCGGGCGCGGTGTTCCTCAATCAAAGCGCGAGCATCACGATTGATGTGCAACAAGTGGACCCGGAAAAATTGCGCCAACGCGGAATCGAAAACGCGAGCAACTGTCGGCACGTCGCGGTCGCGTATCTGACCGGTCCATTATTTTTTGCGGCGGCGGGAAATTTTAATGAAGCGTTCGCGCATCTCAACGATACGCACGCCTTGATTCTTTCGATGCGCGGCGTGCCTTTGATTGACACCTCGGGTTTGCAAGCGTTGAACACATTGCGCGAAAGACTCGCACAAAAAAACGGGACGTTGATGCTCGCGGGAATGCACGACGACGTGCGAACGATGATGGAACGCGGCGGCTTGATTCAAACGATTGGCGCGGATAATTTTTTTTGGAGTTCGGATCAGGCGATTGTCGCCGCCGAACAACGCGGGTGCGCGTATTGCGCGCGCGGACAGGATTGAAATGTGAAACTCGTCGGCTGGTTTTTAGGTTGCGGCGCGATGTTGGTTTTGTTGATCTGCGTGATCAGTATCAGCATCATCGCCGGTGGAACGTTGTTTAATCCCGGACCGCTCAGCGCCGAGCATTCGCAGAATCGCGCGCTGGGCGGTTTTGCATCGCACGCGGAATTTGAAACGCGATGCGAATTGTGCCACGCGCCGTTTCAAGGCGCGCAAGCCGCGCGGTGTAACGCGTGCCACACGAACGTGCGCGATCAACTTGGCGCGCAAACCGGCTTGCACGGCAATTTGCAAAACGCGTTCGATTGCGTCGCGTGCCACACCGATCACAAAGGGCGCGCCGTCCAACTCACGCGCACGTCGTTGATTGATTTTCCGCATAATCAATTCGGTTTCATGCTCGCGCGCCATCAACGCGATTACGCGAACGCGCCAAT